>NZ_CAMLOV010000026.1 GCF_946481715.1 uncultured Mucilaginibacter sp.
TCGACATATTTAACCAGGTGCAGCATACCATCACCGGCTGGCCGGGAGGAAAGCCGGGGGCTGATGACAGTCAAAGGCCGGAGCGTGCCGAACCTGCATGCAAGCGCTCTATCGTGTTCTCCCCGCATCCGGATGATGACGTGATTAGCATGGGTGGTACTTTCATCCGCCTGGTAGACCAGGGGCACGATGTGCATGTGGCTTACCAAACATCGGGCAATACCGCCGTATGGGACGATGACGTATTGCGCTACGTGGAGTTCGCTATCGACTTTAAGGAAAGCGTGGGCGAGGATGCATCGGGGCTGAAAAAGCTGTACGGCGAAATGCGCCATTTTATTGAGACCAAGCTGCCCAACCAGATCGATACGCAGGAGATCCGCAACGTGAAGGGCTTTATCCGCAAAACGGAAGCTATCTCCGGCGCAAGGTTTTCCGGCGTGCCCGACAGCAATATCCATTTCCAGGCCTTGCCTTTTTACGAAACGGGCAAAACCAAGAAGAACGCCGTTGGCGAGGAGGATATACTGCTTACCATGGAGCTATTGCAAAAGGTAAAGCCGCACCAGGTGTTTGCCGCAGGGGATTTTGCCGACCCTAACGGGACGCATATCGTCTGCTTCAACATTATCCTGGCTGCCCTAACCCGTTTGAAAGAGACTGAAGACTGGGTAAAAGATTGCTGGATGTGGCTGTACCGCGGCGCATGGCACGAGTTTGCTACCCACGAGATAGAGATGGCGGTGCCGCTGTCCCCTGCCGAGGTATTGCGCAAGCGCAACGCTATCTTTAAACACCAGAGCCAAAAGGACCGCCCCGTATTCCCCGGCGACGATGCCCGCGAGTTTTGGGTGCGCGCCGAAGACCGCAACCGCGAAACTGCCGTTAACTACGATAAGCTGGGCATGGCCGAGTATGCCGCCATGGAGGCTTTTGTGAGGTACCACTATTAAAATATAAATCAACTAAATCTCTCTATATCTCCTAAGAGGCGCGGGCAACCGCGCCTCTTTTTGTAGGCCTCGTCTTTGTATGCTTCTTGCTTATTTTTTTACTGCATCGCTGGCCGCTTGGGCTGCCTGTAAATGATGCTCTAAAATAGGCACGTGCTTGGCGGCAAAGGCTTTAAGCTCGGCATCTTTACCGTCCTGTGCTTCTTTTTTAAATTCGTCTATATCTTCTTTATGGTCCTTCACCATGTAATCGGTGTAAGCCTTGTCGAAATCTTTTTTGTCCATTTTAGCAAAATCGTCATAATCCTTTTGCTTTTTGTTGTCTAAAATAGCAGGCAGCGTGATGAATTTAGCACCCGCTATGGCCATCAGTTCTTTATTTGCTTTACTGTGGTCTTCCACCATCATTTTGGCAAACTCTACAACCTTTGGCGATGTGGCTTTGGTTTGCGCAAGCTTACCCAATTCCACTTCCAGCATCCCGCCGTTTGCAGCCATTACTGCATATTCGGCATCGGGTTTCAACTCGGTAGAGTCTTTTGCTTCCAGTTCTTTTTTGTTGCTATCCACAGCAGCATCGGTGCTGTTTGATGAGTTTGCGCTGTTATTTCCGCAGGACATAATGCCCATCATGGCGGCAGCTATTAAAAAATAAGACAAGTTTTTCATGGCGATTAATTAATGTATTATTAAATTAATTAACCAACAATTATGCCATTGCGCAGTTACAAGCCTATCTTTCCGTTCACTAATCCTATGATCTCTGCTTCCAGCGTAATGGTTTGTTTCTCTATTTCATTCCCTTGCGAAATAATATCCCGGGCGTAACTTTTATCCTTATACCCGCCGGCATTTATCTTCACATTCATAAAGGCGCCCAATACGGCCGAGCGTGCACACAACGCAGCCACCCCGGCATCCGTAACAGAATTGGGGTTGCCTGTTTCCACCATCGCTTTTATCAGCGTTAAGCTTTCAAAAGCGGTTTGCATTACCTTAAAAGGTATCTCTATTGCGTATTTGGTAGCCTCCTGTATCGCCTTATCGCGGGTGGTTTTTTCTTCATCTGTAGCTTTTGGCAGGCTGAACGCTTCCATAATTTTATTAAAAGCTGCGGTATCCAGGTCAACCAGTTTCAGCAACTCATCCTTATAACCCTGCCCCTGCTCCGCCCAATTGCTGAACTCTTCCCAGCGGTTGTCCCAGCCTTTTTTGTGCGAGGAAAGGTTGGCTACCATCGTAGCCAAAGACGCACCTAAAGCGCCCATATAAGCCGATATCGACCCGCCCCCCGGTGCCGGGCTTTCGCTTGCGGTTTCGTCGGCAAAGGCCGTTAATGTCATACCAACCAACTTGCCAGCAGCCGCATCCTGCAATAAATACTCGATGATGCGCTCCTTTGGATTGAAAGGCCCCAGCTCATCCAGCCCCATTGATTTGATAGCGATCTTTATCAATTCCCCCTCGCTTACCCCTACCGAGCGGTGTTGCTTCCGCAGGAAATATTTGCCGGCATCCAGCATGGCTTTCAGGGGTATAAGCCCTACCAGTTCGCTACCGGTTACACGGATGCCGCGCTCGTTTGCTTTTTTGCAAACCTCATCAAAGGCGATGTGTATGGGCGTAACCTCAATATTGGTAAGGTTCATGGATATCTGTGCCACGCCATATTCCTCAATATACCAACCTATCGCCTTTACGCTTTTCAGCGAACCGGGGATGGTTTTCGGCTTGCCGTTCTCATCTGCCACCACTTTACCGTTTTCCTGCATTACGCGGCCGGCTTCCCGTACATCAAAGGCAATGGCATTTGCCCTGCGGGTGCTGGTGGTGTTCAGGTTCACGTTATAGGCAATCAAAAATTCCCGCGCACCAATCACCGTTGCGCCGCGTTTCACGTCGTTCTCCGCCGGCCCAAAATCAGGTTTCCATTGCGGCAATTTTATCTTCTTAAAAAAGCCCTCGTACTCGCCTGCCCGGATGATGGATAGGTTGCTGCGGCTTTTATCCGGCTGTGCATACTCATATAAATACGCCGGTATCTTCAATTCCTCACCCACGCGTTTGGCCAGTTGCCTGGCATACCCCACCGTTTCCTCCATCGTAATATTGGCAATGGGTATCAGCGGACAAACATCCGTTGCGCCCATCCGCGGGTGTTCGCCCTTGTGCTTGCTCATATCAATCAGTTCGCCCGCTTTTTTTATCGCCAAAAAAGCAGCATTAATTACCGCTGATGGTTCGCCCACAAAGGTTACTACGGTACGGTTGGTTGCCTTGCCGGGGTCAACATTCAGCAGGCGAACGCCTCCTACGGTTTCAATCTCGTTAGTTATTTGTTTAATGATAGCCAGGTTTACGCCTTCGCTAAAATTGGGTACGCATTCAATTAATTGCATTCTTTTAGATTTGAGATATGAGATTTGAGACATGAGACCGAACTTCGGAAGCCCAGACATATTTAGGTTTCAATTTTCCCTGGTAATATAGTATTTCGCGGTAATCGGCGCAGGGGTAGGCTTGCATATCGGCAGGCATTCCCGGCGTTAAGGTGCCGCGGTGTGTTATTTTTAATGCTGCGGCAGCGCGGTAGGTTAGTCCGGCAAATACCTCGGCTGTTGTTAACTTTTCTGCCGCGCTCATTACTGCGGCTTGCATCAACAGGTCGCCCATGGGTGCCGAACCGGGGTTCCAGTCGCTGGCTATGGCGAGGCAGGCACCGGCATCCAACAATTTTCGGGCAGGGGCGTATCGCATACCCAAGCCCAACGAAGCGCCCGGCAAAGCAACCGCAACGGTGTTTGAATTGGCCAGCAGTTTTATCTCGGCTTCGCCGGATGCTTCCAAATGGTCGGCAGATACTGCGCCAACTTCAACAGCAACTTTGCTGCCGGCGGTGGTAAACTGGTCGGCATGCACGGTGATATCAAAACCCATATCCCTGGCTTTATTCAGGTAAAACAAAGCATTTTCTGCGTCAAAAGCGCTTTGTTCAATAAATATATCCACACGCTTAGCAAGGTTTTCCTGCTTCACTACCGGTAATAATTCGTTCAGCACAAATTCCAGATACTCGCTTTGCGACCCATTAAAATCCCTGGGCACCATGTGTGCTGTCAGGCAGGTGGCTACCAGTTTTGCATTAGTTTTAGCCGATGCCGCTTTAATAACACGCAGTTGTTTTAACTCTTCCGCCAAATTTAAACCGTAGCCGCTTTTTACTTCTATGGTGGTTACGCCCTCTGCTAAGTGCCTATCCGCGCGTTGTACCAGCAAATCTGCTAACTCATCTGCTGTTGCCAGCCGCGTTTGGGTAACGGTATCCCATATCCCGCCGCCACTTTGCGCTACCTCTAAATAAGTTTTGCCGGCTATCCGCATAGCGTAATCCTTAGCCCGGTTACCGCCGAAACAAATGTGCGTATGGCAATCTATAAAACCGGGGAGCAAAACTTGCCGGCTGATAACTTCTTCAATTTCGGCCTCGGGATTTTGTTGCCGCAGCTGTTCAAAATCACCGGTTGCCAGTACCAGCCCATCCTCCGTCAGCACACCACCGTTTGGGATAATGTGCAATTGCTCGTCCCTCAGCACGCCTTTTAATGGCATGCCGGTTAGGGGGAGTATTTGGGTGAATGGGCCTATTAGTATTTTCATTTGTTATTCCTTTTCTCCGCATAGCGATAGGTTTGAAACCCATCGCTATGTTAATCAGCGTTATAACCACGCGTCATTGCGAGGTAGGAAGCAATCTCTACGTTGGACAAGCGGATTTGCAAAGCGACTCTGCTTACCGGGAGATTGCTTCGTTCCTCGCAATGACGGTTTATTAATATTTTTTTGCCACAAACTGCCGGCATATTTCAAAAATTTATTTGGGCGTTGCCTTCGGCCCTGCCTACCGGCAAGGCAGGCCGGGCTTTTCGCTGCAAATCCTCGCCCTTGTCTCCCGCATGCCACCGCACGGCTGTGGGTTTTACGCTGCAATCCCTAACGCATTTCCCACTACGTTTTTGCGAGCGAAGCGCGGCAATCATCGGCAGCAGAGCCGCTTTGCAGGTCCGAATGTCCTGCGTAGAGATTGCTTCGTACCTCGCAAAGACGTAGTGGTAAGTTCGGCTCACCAAACCCTCAATCCAAACCTATCCGCCCACTCGCTTGCCTTATCGTAACCGGCGTCGGTATGCCGAAAGATACCCATTGCCGGGTCGTTATGCAAAACGCGCTTAAGGCAGGTTGCGGCGCGGTCGGTGCCGTCGGCAACCACTACCATCCCCGCGTGTTGAGAGTAGCCCATGCCTACCCCGCCGCCATGGTGGAACGATACCCAGGTTGCGCCGCCGGATGTGTTGGCCATCAGGTTGAGCAATGGCCAATCGGATACCGCATCAGAGCCATCTTTCATCGCTTCCGTCTCCCGGTTTGGGGAGGCAACCGAACCACAATCCAAATGGTCGCGCCCTATTACTATCGGGGCTTTTACCTTGCCGCTGGCCACCAAATCATTTAATATCAACCCCGCTTTTTCGCGTTCGCCCATGCCCAGCCAGCAAATGCGGGCGGGTAAGCCCTGGAAGGCGATCTGCTTTTGCGCTTTCTCCAGCCAGTTTATCAATGGCTTGTTTTCGGGGAAGGCTTCCATCAGCGCCCTGTCGGTTGTATAAATATCTTCCGGGTCGCCGCTGAGGGCCACCCATCTAAACGGCCCTTTTCCTTCGCAAAAAAGCGGGCGGATAAACGCCGGCGTAAACCCGGGGAAATTAAAGGCATCCGGCTCGCCGCCCTGCCGGGCAAATTCGCGCAGGTTGTTGCCATAATCAAAGGTGATAGCGCCCTGCTTCTGCAGTTGCAACATAAAACCAACATGACGGGCCATGCTTTTTAATGAGAGGCGTTTGTATTGCTCCGCATCCGCTTTGCGTAAGTCAAGCGCTTCATCCAAGCGTAAACCGTTTGGGATATAACCGTTCAATGGGTCGTGTGCCGAAGTTTGGTCGGTAAGCATATCGGGCACAATGCCGTCTTTTATTAAATGCTCCAGCATATCGCCGGCATCACTCACCAAGCCAACCGAAAGTGTTTCGCCTTTGGCCATGGCTTCCTTTACCCAGGCAATTGCCTCGTCGTAAGAATGTGTTAACCTGTCGATATATTTGCTCTCGATGCGTTTTTGGATGCGGGTTACATCTACATCGGCACCTAAAAATACCGCGCCTGCCATGGTTGCTGCCAGCGGCTGCGCCCCGCCCATACCGCCGATGCCGGCGCTTACAATGAGTTTCCCGGTTAAATTGCCGCCAAAATGCTGTCGGCCTGCCTCTACAAAGGTTTCGTAAGTACCCTGCAAAATGCCCTGGGTACCAATATATATCCAGCTCCCGGCCGTCATTTGCCCATACATCATCAGCCCTTCGGCGCGCAGTTTATTAAAATGCTCCCAGGTTGCCCAGGCGGGTACCAAATTACTATTGGCTATCAACACCCGCGGTGCCTGCGGGTGGCTGCGGATAATGCCAACCGGCTTGCCCGATTGTACCAGCAACGAATGCTCCTCGTCCAGCTCCAGCAAAAGTTCGATAATTTTCCTCAACGATTCGGGGTTGCGGGCGGCTTGCCCAATGCCACCGTACACCACCAGTTCGTCGGGGTTTTCGGCCACTTGCCCGTCCAGGTTGTTTAGCAGCATACGCAATGGCGCTTCCGTTTGCCAGCTTTTAGCATGCAATTGGTTACCAACGGGGGCCTTGTACACGGGGTGGCTGGCGTATGTTTTAATAAATTCCGAACTCGTCATCGTTACTTAAGTTGATGTTATGCTTTTTTGCGGCGGCGTCAGCTACCTGCTGAAACTCACCGCTTGTAATAATTTGGTGCAGGGCGTTTATGTCCTCGGCAAAAATTCTGTCTTCATTTATAAATGGCACATGCTTACGTACCAGTTGGTGGCAGGCCTCTATAACCGGGGTGGATAATAGCGGCCGGCGGAAATCCAGCGCCTGCGATGCATAAAGCAGCTCGATTGCCTGGATGAATTCGATATTATCCAGCACCATATGCAGCTTGCGCCCGCTGATGGAGCCCATGGAAACATGATCCTCCTGCCCCAATGAGGTAGGCACGCTATCGGCACTGGCCGGGAAACAAAGGGTTTTATTTTCGGTAACAAGCGCGGCGGTGGTGTACTGCGGAATCATTAGTCCCGAATTGAGCCCTGCGCCGCTGGTCAATAATTTTGGCAAGCCGTAGCGCCCTTCGCTCATGAGGTAGCAGCGCCTGTCGGCTATGTTGCCTAATTCTGCAGCGGCTACGGTAGCATAATCCAAAGGTAAAGCCAGGGGTTGTCCGTGGAAGTTGCCACCGCTGATGGTATCCTCCGCAGAAAAAACAACCGGGTTATCGGTAACGGAGTTGAGTTCTATCTCCGTCAATTCTTTTAAATGCAGCCAGGCGTTACGCGATGCGCCATGTACTTGCGGCATGCAACGCAGCGAGTATGGATCCTGCACGCGGTTACAATCTGCATGTGCTCCGTTGATGGCCGAGCCATCCAGCAGGGCGGCTAAGCGCTGTGCAACGTGCTTAGTGCCTTTGTATGGCCGGATGGCATGCAGCCTTGCATCAAAGGGGCGCGTGGAGCCCATCAGCCCTTCCAGCGACATCGCACCTATCAGATCGGCTACATTTAAAGCATTGCTTAATCGCTCCACCGCCTTTATAGCGAATGCCAAAATAAACTGGGTGCCATTGATGAGGGCAAGCCCTTCTTTTGGGCCAAGCACCAGGGGCTGTAAATTGTGTTGTTGTAATATCTTCCCTGCGGGATGCTTTTCATCGCCAACAAAAACCTCTCCCAAGCCCAACAGGGGCAAAAATAAATGTGCCAGGGGGGCAAGGTCGCCCGAAGCCCCTACCGAGCCTTTCTCGGGCACTACGGGTATTATGTCATTATCGATATGCCATATTACCCGATCCAAAGTTTTGGGGGCGATGCCCGAGTAGCCCTGCGCCAAGGCCTGTACTTTGGTGATGAGCATCAGCTTGGCTATCTCTGCCGGGATGGGTTTGCCCACCCCTACGCTGTGGCTTTTAAGGATATTGCTTTGCAGCAGGCTGGTATCTTTTTCGGAGATGCTGGTATCGCAAAGCGGGCCAAAACCGGTGTTGATGCCGTAAACAGGCTTTTGCGCGTGGACTATCTTTTCTACTTCTCGCCAAGAGGCGGCAATTTTTTCGGCTGCTTCTTCATTGATCACACCCTTCACCTTACCCGAAGCAATATCGAGGGTGGTGCCTATCGAGAGGTGTTCTGCGCCATAGTTAAACTTATCCATGGTTTATGGCTTTTACGTTCAATTTTTCGCTTACGCTATCCACAAAATTTGCCGAGCGGAAAACGTTTTCCATTGCCGAGATAGCAGGCAGCAACTGCATTGCGGCGGCATCGCTTTCGGCCAGTTCCATCATGCTGTTGTTGATGGCTTCCCAAATGGGGAGTATTTGATTTAAGACAGACCTCCCTTTTTTGGTGAATTGAACCAATTGCCTGCGGCCATCGTCGGTACAAACCGAAGTTTCTACCATGCCTTTATTTTTGAGGCTGGCGATCAACTGGCTTGCCGCCGGGTGCGACACCTCGGTTTGATCGCTCAATTCTTTTATAGATAATGATTCGTTCTTAGACAATAAATAGAATACCGGGAACCAGCTGGCCTCAAACTCGATGCCCTCGTTTTGATAGATGCGATTTATTTCGGCTAAGAATGTTTCGCTCATCCGCCGTAAGCGGCTGCCTAAAACCAGGTAACCTAAGCTTTGGTACAAATTCATGGATGCAATTTATATAAGTACTTATATAA
The DNA here is from genome assembly GCF_946481715.1 of uncultured Mucilaginibacter sp. Next base: position 8,810 of record NZ_CAMLOV010000026.1, read on the forward strand.
ATGCAAGGATTATTTATTAACAGCGCGGTTAAATGTCTTAAATCAACCGAAAGAGGCCGCATTTACCCCACATCATCTAATCAATTAACATGCATCTTTGTTATAATCAATTAAAATTCAACCCTATGGAAAAGCTGACATTCGACGTTGAGATAAACGCCTTGCCCCAAAAAGTTTGGGAGGTACTTTTCACTGATGAGTACTATCCAAAATGGACCGAAGTTTTTTGTGAAGGCTCGCATGCTGTTACCGACTGGAAAGAGGGCAGCAAAGTACTGTTCCTGGATAATAAAGGCAGCGGCATGATTGCCATAATAGAAACAAGCGAACCCGGTAAGCGGATGGTATTTAAATGCACCGGCGAAGTAAAAAATGGCGAGGAAGACTATGATAGCGAGGGCGCGCAAATGGTGAACGGCGCAACCGAAAGCTACACGCTGGAAAACCACGACGGCACCACTCTGCTCACCGTAGAAATGGCCGGCGGCAGCTTCCCAGCCGGAATGATGGATTTTTTCCGCGGTGTATGGCCAAAGGCGCTGGAAAAGGTGAAAGAGCTGGGAAGCGCCCCGGCGCCCTGAAGGGAGCTTTTGGTTTGCCGGGTTAGCTTGCCGTAAAAATTATTTTGTATCTTTATAATACTTAATTTTTGTTTATGACCACAATGACACTCCAGGTTCCCGATGCTCTTGAAAAAGAACACGATGAAACCGTGCGTTTTTTGGCGGCGAAATTATATGAGGCTGGTAAATTATCATTAGGCCAGGCAGCAGAAATGTGCGGAATGAAAAAGTGGGACTTCCCAGAAGTACTTGCAAAATTTGATATTCCATATTTTCAGTATACTGCCGAGGATGTTATTAATGAAGCAAACAGCATCCGTTAAGGCCGCATTAGTTATCACCGATGCCAGTTGTTTAATTGTACTGGATAAGATTGGTCACCTTCATTTGCTGCCAATGTTGTTTTCCGAAGTGGTTACCACACCGAAAATTATTGTAGAATGGCAGCGCCGCACCCGAATGGATGCAGGTAATTGCTGTAGCCAATAAAACTCTCCAAAATGATTTTGCAAACATTGTTGATCCCGGAGAAGCCAGCGCACTCGCGCTTGCTCAAGAAATAAAAAGCGACTACGTGATAATCGACGATATGCAAGCACGAAAACTGGCCGCAAAACTTGGGTTAAATATTATAGGCACTTTAGGCATTTTGCTAAAAGCAAAACAAGCAGGGTTTATCACACTACTTAAGCCTGTACTTGAACAAGTTGAAAAAACCAACTTTAGAACTACCACTGCATTAATTCAATCCGTTTTACGAGACGCGGGTGAATGATACAAATTCGTATTAAACAAGAAAGGCTCTCCAAATGGAAAGCCTCGCTTCTTAATATTATTCTATAAGCAATTTATCAACCACCCAATGCTGCTGCACCGCTTACAATTTCGGTAAGCTCGGTAGTGATGGCTGCCTGGCGGGCCTGGTTGTATGAAAGTTTTAGGGCTTTCAACAGGTCGCCGGCATTTTCGGTTGCCTTATCCATTGCGGTCATACGTGCGCCGTGCTCAGATGCGTTTGAATCTAATACTGCGCGGTATAACTGTATTTTAATGTTCTTTGGAATCAGCTGCTCAACAATCTCTTCCTGCGATGGCTCCAGGATATAATCAACCTGGCTCTCTATCTTAGCATCTTTTGTTTTAAACGCTTCTTCCTTTGGTTTTGCCTCAGGTTTTGGAACCGGTAATAACTGCTCAGCTATCAGGTACTGCACGGCCGCGTTGCGGAAGTGGTTATACACCAACTCTACACGGTCGTAATCGCCATTGATAAAGCCTTGCATTATCCCTTCGGTAATTTTCGAAGCATTAATGAAGTTCAAGTCGAGGTACAGATCGTTATTGTTGCCTATAACGTTGTACTTGCGGCGCTGGTAATACTCCTGGCTTTTTTTACCGATAGCCACGATAGATACATTGCCTGCCCTAAGCTGCTCGCTGTATTTCTCTGCAATCAGGTTATTGGCGGTTTTTATAACGTTGGCATTAAATGCACCCGCCAAACCACGGTTTGATGATACAACAACAACCAATACACGTACCGGTTCGCGATCCTGCAAGTACGGCGATGCACCATCCTCCAAACTTGCCGATAGGTTTGCCAGCAAGTCCTTCAACTTATTAGCGTACGGGCGTAATTGTACAATAGCATTGGTTGCCCTTTTCAGCTTTGCCGCCGAAACCATTTTCATGGCCTTGGTGATCTGCTGCGTAGAGCTTACCGATGATATCCTGTTTCTTACTTCTTTTAAATTAGCCATCTTTTGAGATTTGAGATTTGAGATTTGAGATTTGAGATTTAACTCATTCCTTCAAACACAATCCCTGGTTACTTTTATCTCTATTAAATGCGATTGAGCTTATCTCATATCTCACATCTAATACCTCACATCTAATTAATATTTACCTGCCAGTTCTTTTGCTACGGTTTCCAGTACGCCTGTCAGTTGGTCGTCGAATTTACCTGCTTTAAGGGCGGCCAGCACTTCGGGGTGGCGTGCCTCTAACTGGCTGGTGTATTCGCTTTCAAATTCGCGGATCTTGTTAACCGGTACGTTACGCATCAGGTTTTTAGTACCCAGGTATATAATAGCAACCTGTTTTTCAACCGTTACCGGTGAGTACTGGCCTTGCTTTAATATCTCCACGTTACGTGCACCTTTGTCGATTACGTTTTTGGTAGAAGCATCTAAGTCCGAACCGAATTTAGAGAAAGCTTCCAGCTCGCGGTATTGCGCCTGGTCAAGTTTTAGGGTACCGGCAACTTTCTTCATCGATTTGATCTGCGCGTTACCACCCACACGAGATACCGAGATACCTACGTTAATTGCAGGGCGGATACCTGCTAAGAACAAGTTCGACTCCAAAAATATCTGGCCATCTGTAATCGAGATTACGTTGGTTGGGATATAGGCGGATACGTCACCTGCCTGAGTTTCGATAATAGGCAATGCAGTTAACGAACCACCACCTTTTACAATGTGTTTGATAGACTCCGGCAAATCGTTCATTTGTTGAGCGATGTTATCGTTGCTGTTTACCTTTGCGGCACGCTCTAATAAACGGCTGTGCAGGTAAAATACGTCACCAGGGTAAGCCTCACGGCCCGGTGGGCGACGCAGCAACAATGATACCTCGCGGTAAGCAACAGCTTGCTTGGAAAGATCATCATAAATGATTAAAGCAGGGCGGCCTGTATCGCGGAAGTACTCGCCGATTGCAGCACCTGCAAACGGAGAGAAGAATTGCATGGTAGCAGAATCCGAAGCGTTGGCCGCAACAACGATAGAGTATGGCATAGCACCGTTCTCTTCCAATGTGCGTACAATGTTTGCAACGGTAGAGGCTTTTTGGCCGCAAGCTACATATATACAAGTTACCGGCTGGCCGGCATCATAAAACTCTTTTTGGTTGATGATGGTATCGATACAAACCGCAGTTTTACCTGTTTGGCGGTCACCGATAACCAACTCACGCTGGCCACGGCCGATAGGGATCATCGCGTCGATAGCTTTGATACCTGTCTGTAGAGGCTCGGTTACCGGCTGGCGATAGATAACACCCGGTGCTTTACGCTCTAAAGGCATTTCGTAAGTTTCGCCAAGGATAGGGCCTTTACCGTCAATTGGGTTACCTAAAGTATCAACAACACGGCCAAGCATTCCTTCACCTACGTTGATAGATGCAATACGATTGGTACGTTTTACGTTGTCGCCTTCTTTGATATCGTCGCTACGGCCCAACAATACCACACCCACGTTATCTTCTTCAAGGTTCAAAACGATACCTTGCAAACCGTTATCAAATTCAACCAGCTCACCCGATTGTACTTTAGTTAGTCCGTAAACACGTGCAATACCGTCACCCACCTGGAGTACGGTACCCACTTCTTCTAATTCAGATTCTGACTTGAAGCCTGCTAATTGCTGGCGCAATATTGCTGATACTTCGTCTGGCCTTACCTCTACCATTTTTTGAATTTATTTTAGAGTTTTAATTTAATATTATTTAATTGCAGCTTGTGCAAAATCCTTTTTCAACTTCTTCAAGCTGGTGGCAATGCTGGTATCTACCTGCCTGTCGCCAACGGTAAGCACAAAGCCACCAATCAGTTTAGGGTCAACCTTATCGGTTAGCTTAACAGTACCACCAATTGCCGCCTGTACATCGGCCAGCATTTTTTGCTTGTTGGCTGCTGATAACGGAGAGGCTGTTGTTACCCTGGCATTGGTAATGTGGTTCTTCACATCATACAGGCCAATAAACTCGTTTGCGGTAGTGTATAATACTTCGCCACGGCCTTTATTTACCATGATGTTTAAAAACGCAATAGTTACTTTGCTCACCTTAGTACCAAATACATCGCCAAGGATATTTACTTTTTTGCTGTGCGAGATGATAGGGTTTGCTAAAACAGCGCCCAATTCCGGGTTTGCCTTTACGGTTTTCAGGAACAGCTCCATATCGCCTTTAACCGCCTCAACAGCGTTCTGCTCTGCGGCTAAGTCGATAAGTGCTTTTGCGTACCTTAATGCTACTGTTACTTCTGACATTTCTTTTTATTGAGATGTGAGACATGAGATTTGAGATTTGAGACCGGAGATTATTTCTTATCTCGCATCTCATATCTATTATCTCTTATCTAACTATATTTTCACTTCTTTCAGCAGTTCTGCAACCAGTGCATCCTGTTTGCTGCTGTCTTCAAATTGCTTGCGCAATACTTTCTCGGCAATCTCCAACGATAAAGTTGCAACCTGGTTTTTTACATCAGCCATTGCAATAGCTTTCTGGTTGTTAATTTCGATGCGGGCAAGCTCGATCTGGCGTGCACCTTCTTTGTGTGCAGCATCTTTAGCTTCGGCGATGATACTATCTTTTACTTTTTTAGCTTCAGACAGAATAGCGTCGCGCTCAATGCGTGCTTGTTTTAAAAGAACGTCGTTCTCGTTTGTTAAACGGGCCATTTCGTCTTTAGCAGCTTCGGCTTTCGATAAAGCATCTTCAATAAAACGTTCACGGTCGTTCAGGGCACCTAAAATAGGTTTCCATGCAAATTTACCCAGTATAAATAAAAGGATAAGAAAAGAGATTGTCGTCCAAAAAACTAACCCTATCTCCGGTTTAACTAATTCCATAATATAATGTTATACGTTACTTTCTTTAATAAAAAAACATGCCCGAAACCAATCGTCCCGGGATGCTTTTTGTTTTGGGTTGCTATTACAGCAACGCTACTACCACAGCAAACAACGCAACACCTTCTACAAGGGCTGCAGCGATGATCATGTTAGTTTGGATTTTAGAGGCAGCCTCAGGTTGGCGGGCGATACCTTCAACGGCTTTACCGCCGATTTGTCCGATACCGATACCAGCACCTATAACAGCTAAACCTGCACCAATTGCAGCAATACTTCCAGTCATTGTTTGATAATTTAAAACGTGTATATATAAAAGATAATTAATTCAAAATTAGTGATGATGCTCCTCTACTGCCATGCCAATAAACAGGGCAGAAAGCATCGTGAAGATAAAGGCCTGTAAAAACGCAACCAATAATTCTATCACATCCATAAACACCACAAAAACGATTGATACAGGGGATATCCATAAGGAATTAAAAATGAATATCAACGAGATCAAACTCAATACGATAATGTGCCCTGCGGTAATATTAGCAAACAAACGTATCATTAATGCAAACGGGCGCGATATAATACCGATAACCTCAACAGGAACCATGATAATATATAACCACCATGGAATGTCGGGCATAAATATGTGCTTCCAGTAATACTTATTACCATTAAAATTGATAACCAATAAAGTGATGGTAGCAAGCGTAATGGTAACCGCAATGTTACCGGTTAAGTTATACCCTCCGGGGAAGAATGGAATAAGCCCAAACAGGTTGTTTATCAGGATAAAAAAGAAAAACGTTAACAACAATGGCATAAAGCGTGCATATCTTACTCCGATATTGGGAATAGCAACGTCATCGCGCACAAACAATATAACAGGTTCTAACAGCGCCTGCAGCCCCTTTGGCGCTTTACCTTTACGCTCTTTATACGAACCCGAAACTTTTAAAAACACGATAAGCAATACTATCATGCCCATCCACATACTGGCAACGTTGCGTGTTATAGAAAAATCCCAAACCTTTTTTGTGGCTGCCTCATCTGGTGTACCTGCCTCATTAGCCACTACAACCTTATTATGAAGCATCATATAATTATAATACTTGCCTTTGTAAACGGCAGAAGCATGTCCTGTAGCCTCACTATGGCCTTCAGCATTCTCAGCGGCTTCGGCAGCCTCTTCGTGATGCTCAATTTTTGCTGATGAAAATACTTCTAAACCTTTATCAGTATATAATATCACCGGCAATGGCAGGGCCAGTTTTCCAAATATGTGCCATGAGTGCGAATCGGCAATGTGTTCCAATATCACTTCCTTGGGGCTGAACTTTTTTGGGGCACCTTCAGGGGCTTTTTCCTGCGCAAAAGCCGATACCGGCATTATCAGCACCATTATAAAAATGGCGCAAATTTGCATTTGCTTAAATATTTTTGAGTTCAAAATCGAGCCGTTAGTCATCTAAACGAAGTTTTCTACCTTAAATTTTGGTTGCGCAAGTTACGTAACAAACCATAAATTTCAAAGGCCGTATTTAAGAAATATATGTAAAAAAAATCACCCGCAAAGACGTACTTATTCACCTTGTTTTTTATCAGGAAAAACAACACAAAAAACAGGCTTCCCAGCATTTTAACAACGGTTGCGGCCAAAAACGCCTGGGCCGACAAGTTATTATTTATTTGCCTCACTATTAAAACCGACAGCATTACCGTAAAGCTAAGAGCCGATAAATAAGAAAAAATAAGCCAAAAACGCGGCGTTAATAAATAAGCATATCCAAATTGGCTTAATAAGTATGGCGGCAAGGCCAAAATTAGCGTGAACACCAAATAGGATAAAATTGCTGCGTATATCTTCAACTTTTTACAGATCTGAAAACCAAATACAAAGATATGAACACACCCGCAAGCGATAAAATAGCAGTTACCCACTTGGTTTGATGGCCAGCCGACTCATCAATTTTATAACCGGCAAAGGTAAACACGCCAATGATAATGATCATCTGGAAAGCCAGCCCGGTGTATTTAGCATAAGAACTTGCCTCCTTTGCACCCTCTTCAACATCATTTGGTTCATTTTCTGCCATGGCGCAAATTTATTAATCCTATTGCATACTATTTAGTAAATTAGCGATGCTTTTTATAATACCTGGTTTGTATAAAAATTCATCTAATTGCGTTATGTGCTGGATGAATGCCAATTGGCCAATAACACCCGGCTTTGACGAAGGCCACTTATATAAAATCTACCTATAATAATACTATTTTGAGGCGTACATCTACCTTCTTCTATCCAAAGCAAAGCATACCCGCCCTGTTTGCGCTTTTACTTATCATAGCCGGCTGCTCGCTCGAAAAAAAGAGTGCGCTGAACCGCGGGCTGCAAAACCTTACAGCACATTATAATATCCTGTTCAACGCAAAAGAGATACTAAAAGAAAAAGAAGAAGGTTATGCCGCCGGCTTTGTAGATAACTACAGCGAGCTGCTTTCGGTTTACCAGGATACTGCTGCTACAGGCGATGTTGTGGATAAAGACCTCGAGGCCGCAAAAATGAAGGCAAACACCATCATCAGTATAAAAGAGCAAAGCCATTATATCCCGGATGCGTACCTGGTGCTGGGGAAGGCCAATTTTTTGGCAGCTAACTATTTTGATGCAGTGGAGTACTTTAACTATGTAGTGCTAACCGGGCGGCCCAAGCAAACACAAATAAAACAGGAGGCACTGGTTTGGAAAGGGCGCTCGTTATTATACTTGAACAAAAATGCCGAAGCAAAGCAAATTATAGATAGCGCAATACAAAATATCAACCCTAAAAAAAGTATCACTGCGGATGTTTACGCTACCAAATTGCAATATGATATTAATGTACAGGATTACGCCGATGCCGAGGCCATGGCAAAAGAAGCAATTAAATATAGCAACGATAACCTGCAGCGTATGCGCTGGACGTTCATACTTGGCCAGCTACAGGAACTGAATGGCAAGCCTGCCGATGCAGTTGCCAGTTATGCCCGTGTTGCCAAAAGCAATGTAACTTTTGATATGGCCTTTAATGCCGACCTTAACCGCATCCGCATTGAAGATAGCCAAAATGGGGTGAAGATAAGCCGCTTGGCCAGATTACGCGCCTTGCTGAAGAATCAAAACAATGCCGACTTTACCGACCAGGTGTACTACCAGATAGCCCAGCTGCAATATGCAGATAATAATATCGACGATGCTATAAAAAGCTACAAGCAATCGGCCAATTATAGCACACGTAATCAAAACCAAAAAGGGCTATCGTACCTGCGCCTTGCAGATATCTATTTTAAAAACAAAGCCGATTATACGTTGGCAAAAAACTATTACGACAGCACGCTTACCGCCTTATCGCCAAATTATCCCGGCTATATCACCATCCAAAAGAAAGCCAATAACCTGCAACTGCTTACCGACAACCTTAAAGTTATTGCCCGGGAAGATACATTGCAAATGTTGGCAGCCATGGATGAGCCCGGCCGCAATAAACGCATTGATGAAATGTATAAGCGCCAGGCCATACAAAAACAAACAGCTGCCATGCCGGCAAATAATGGTGCCCCAGGCACCCTTGCCGACCCATTTGACGACCCGGCAGCACCCCAGGCGAGCGTACCAAACGGCGGCAACTTTTATTTTTATAATACCAACGCCATAAGCCAGGGCTTTAGCGATTTTAAACGCGTTTGGGGCAACCGCAAGCTGGAAGACAACTGGCGCCGAAGCAGCCGCTCTAATGCCGACCTTACTACTAACACCTTAAACACGGCCAAAAATGTAGATACCAATGCCCTGCCCGATTCTTTGCAGCGCAGCCCGGCCGAAGTTGAGGCCAATAACTTTAAGCACGATCTGGTGCAAAACCTGCCGCTTACCTCCCCGTTGCTGGTGCAATCAAACATGAAACGGTATGATGCCTACCTGGCTATAGCCAACTTTTACCGCGATGTACTGAACGATAAAAAAGAAGCTGCCGCCGCTTATGAAAAGGTGTTAGCGCTCTTCCCCGATAACAACAATAAGGCAGCTATTTATTACAATCTGTACCGTTTGTATAGCGAGGACAACGTTGCTTTATCTGATAAATACAAAGCACTCGTGCTAAAAGAATACCCCGAAACCGCATTCGCCAAAACCATCCTCGACCCTGATTACGGCAAACGCCTTAATGATGAGGATACCGGTTTCAGCGTTTTGTACAACCAGGTTTATGATTTGTACGCGGCTAAAAATTATACCGGGGTTATTACATCTGCCGACGGGCTTTTGAAGACATATCCAAATAACAAGTATGCATCGCAATTGGCGTACTTAAAAGCATTTGCAGCCGGGCATAAAGAAAAACTGGATCCGTTTAAATCGGATTTGCAGCAAATAGCAGCCAAATACCCCGACGACCAATTGATAACGCCGCTGGTAAAACAGCACCTTGCTTACATAGACGTAAACCAAAACGAACTTGCTGCGCGCCCTGTTGTAATAACCGACAGGGATATTGCCGACGGCACTTTTACTATACCTATAGTATATCAGCAGCAAACCGAATACCGCGTGCCTTATACCGGTGGCCCAATAGTTATTGTACCGGATGTGCGCAAGCCGGAGAAAAAACCGGTACCGGCATCTGTAGTAACTACGCGGCCATTACCGCCGCCTGTAAACCAGCCGGAAAAAACACCTGTAGCTGTGCAGCAGCCGGTGAAGGAACCCGAAGTTGCCAAAACTATACCTGAGCCGGTAAAGGAGCCCGAAGTAACGCAAGTTAAACCCGAACCTGTAACGCAAACCCAACCGGAAGTGGCCCAGGCCGCACCACCGATACAGGAGCCGGCGAAAACGGTTACGCCGCCGCCGGTTAAGAAACCTTATATATTTAACATGCGCGATAGTACCAATTACTATTTTGTAGTGAGCGTAAATTCGGGTACAACTAATTTGGCTTCTTCGCGTTTTGGTATCGGGCAGTTTAACCGCGTGCAATACCAGGGCAGCCCGGTAAACCATAATTTAAAAAATGCCGGCGCAGATAACCAATTGATATATGTTGGCCGCTTTACCAGCATAGAAAATGTAAAAGATTATGCCCGCCGTATTGTACCGCTGCTGCCCGATATTATTAAAGTACCCAAGGATAAATACAGCTTTTTTATCATTACGAAAGAAAATCTGGATAAATTAGCCGACGGAAAAACATTAAGTAGTTATATAGAATACTACCAGGAAAACTATTAGCCAAGCCATGATCATTAATAACAACCGCAATAATAAAAACAAGCTTACTACGCAAGATATCAGGCGATACAACTGGTATATATGGCGCTTTGTAATTGGCTGCTTTGCTTTTTTTGTGATAATGATATTGCTTATCGCCTTCCAGGTATTTGGTACGCTGCCATCCTTCCGCGAGCTGGAAAACCCTAAAAGCGACCAGGCTTCGCAGGTAATAGCATCAGATAACCAGGTTATTGGCAATTATTATGTAAAAAACCGCACCAGCGTTACTTATAAGCAGTTATCGCCCAATGTAATTAATGCATTGGTAGCTACCGAGGACGCCCGTTTTTACGAGCACTCCGGTATCGATTTTCAGCGTACTTTCAGCATCATATTTTACAACCTTATTGGTAAAAAACAAGGTGGTAGTACTATCACCCAACAACTGGCCCTCAATTTATTTTCCGAACGCTCGCATAACCCGGTTAAACGTATCATCCAAAAACTACAGGAATGGATAACCGCTGTTAAACTGGAACGCAACTATACTAAAGAGGAGATCCTGACGCTGTATATGAATACGGTGGATTTCGGTGCGTATAATACCTATGGTATCAGCGCAGCATCGCGTACCTATTTTAATACCACGCCGGATAAGCTTACACCAGACCAGGCAGCGCTTTTAATGGGGATGATAAACGGCCCCGGTATTTACAGCCCTATAAACCACCCCGACAATGCGATAAAGCGCCGCAACTTTGTATTACGCCGCATGAATGAGGAAGGCTATTTAAGCGACGGGCAAACCGAAGAATTCAAAGCAAAACCATTGGGGCTTTCTTTTAAAATTACCGACCATAACGAGGGTATGGCAACGTACTTTAGGGCGGTGTTAAAAAAAGAGGTGCAAAAAATATTGGTGGATAAAGCTATCCTGAAACCGGATGGCGTTACCCCTTACGACCTCGACCGCGACGGTTTGAAAATTTATACTACCATTGATGCCACCATGCAGCAATATGCGGAGGATGCCCAAAAAGAATACATGAAGAAATTGCAGGGGCAGTTCAACTCGCATTGGAAAGGGCTGAGCCTTTATAAGGCTATCCCCACTTTCAAAAGCCTGCTGGAAAAAGGTATGCACCGGTCAGACAGGTATATCAGCCTTAAACTGCAAAACAAAACCGACGAGGAGATAAAAACCGATTTTAACACGCCTGCCAAAATGAATATTTTTACCTGGCACGGCGATATAGATACGGTAATGAAACCCATCGACAGTATTGTTTATTGTAAAATGATGCTGCGAAACGCCTTGATGAGTATGGACCCTACCACCGGCTACATTAAAGCGTGGGTAGGTGGTACCAACTTTGAGCATTTTAAATACGACCAGGTAAAAACCGGCACCCGCCAGGTTGGTTCAACCGCCAAGCCTTTTACTTACGCTGTGGCTATTGAGGATGGTTTTTCGCCCTGTATGCAGGTAGCTAATGAGCCCATTACCATTACCGGTTACGGAGCTGATTGGTCGCCGCGTTCGTCGCCTTCCGAAACCGTGCCCGGCGTAATAACCTTGCGTACAGCGTTAGCACGATCGCAAAACTGGGTTACCGCCTATATTATGAACGAGGTGAAACCCGTACCGGTAATGGAACAAATCAAAAAGATGGGTATAACCAGCCCTGTACCACCTTACCCTTCTATTTGTCTTGGCACCTTCGACGCATCGGTTTTTGATATGACCGGTGCCTACTGTGCATTTGCCAACGAGGGCGTCTGGACAGAGCCTACCTTCCTGCTGCGCATTGAAGATAAAAACGGAAACGTATTATATAATAACACGCCAAAAGTGGTACAGGCACTTAATCCGCAAACGGCTTATGTGATGACTTATATGCTTAAGGGCGTTATTGACGAGGGAACCGGCTACCGCTTAAGAAGAGATTACCACATGATGAACCCCATCGGCGGTAAAACCGGCACCACTAATGATAACTCGGATGGTTGGTTCATTGGCATTACACCACAATTGGTAACAGGCGTATGGACAGGCTGCGAAGACCGCGATATACATTTCCGCAGTACCCGCCTTGGCGAAGGTGCCAATACCGCCCTGCCTATTTTTGCGGGATACATGAAACGGGTTTACGCCAATAATAAGCTCGGCATTAAAACCAATGTAGACTTTGTTCCGCCAAAAAGCGGCGTAAGTATCACCCTGGATTGCGGAGCTTACAGCCAGCAGCAAAAAGGCACTAACGAGGTGGAAAAGAAACTCGACTTTTAGCGTAAGCGTTGGGATTTGAAATGTTGTAAGGTTTGAAAGTTATTTCTTTCATGGAATAAAACTTTACAACTTTGTAACCTTCCAACGTTCCAACAGAAACCATGGACAAATTTGATTACCGCGAAGCTTTAAAGAATATACCGCACAAACCGGGTGTTTACCAATATTGGGATACAGCGGATGAACTGATATACATTGGTAAGGCTAAAGACCTGCGCAACCGGGTAGGCTCGTACTTTAATAAGGATACACAGATAAATGCCAAAACACGGGTGCTGGTATCCAAAATACGGAAGATAACTTTTACTATTGTTGATACCGAAGTTGATGCATGGCTGCTGGAGAACAGTATGATCAAGAAGCACCAGCCGCGCTACAATGTGATGCTGAAGGATGATAAAACCTACCCCTGGATCATCATCAAAAACGAAAACTACCCCCGCATTTACTGGACACGCCGCATCATCCGCGATGGCTCTAAATACCTTGGCCCGTATGCCTCAGTAAGCATGATGCATACTATTTTGGGGCTGATAAAAGAAACCTACCCCCTGCGCACCTGCAACCTGCAGCTTACGAGGCAAAATATTGAGAAAGGGAAATTTAAGGTTTGTTTGGAGTATCAATTGGGTAACTGCAAAGGGCCGTGCCAGGATTACCAATCGGAAGCTGACTATAATAACAGTATTGAAGAGATAAAGGATATCCTGAGCGGCAAGATCGGCTCGGTAGTGCGCAATCTTAAAGGCGATTTGGAAAAAGCCGTGAGCGAACTAAACTTTGAACAGGCACACCGCCTGAAACGAAAATCGGAACTGCTGGAGAACTACCAAAGCAAATCAACCGTAGTAAACTCCTCTATAACCGATGTAGACGTCTTCAGCATCGCCTCCGAGGAAAAATACGCTTTTGTTAATTACCTTAAAGTGATGAATGGCACCATTACCCAAACGCAAACCATCGAGCTGAAGAAACGGCTTGATGAAACGGATGAGGAATTGCTCACCATCGCCATTACCGAGTTCAGGATGCGGTATGAGAGCCATTCCAAAGAGATTATCGTACCGTTCGAAATTGATGTAGAGGATTCTAAAATAAAGTTCACCGTACCAAAACTTGGCGAAAAACGTAAACTGCTGGACCTTTCGCAAAAGAATGTGATGTTCTTTAAAAAGGAAAAGATAGACCAATATGAAAAGCTAAACCCCGATGTCCGCACGGATAGGTTGATGGCATTAATGATGAAGGACCTGCGCATGAACCAGCAGCCCCGCCACATCGAATGTTTTGACAACTCTAACTTCCAGGGGAAATACCCGGTATCGGCTATTGTGGTGTTTAAAGATGGCAAGCCATCCAAGAAAGATTACCGGCATTTCAACGTAAAAACCGTGGTTGGCCCCGATGATTTTGCCACTATGGAGGAAGCCGTTTTAAGGCGCTACCGCAGGGTATTGGATGAGGGTACAGGCTTGCCTCAGCTTATCATTATTGATGGCGGTAAAGGGCAGCTATCATCTGCCATGAAGAGTTTAAAGTTACTTGGTATAGATAAGCAGGTAACCGTTATAGGTATTGCCAAACGCCTCGAAGAATTGTATTACCCCGGCGACCAATACCCCATGTATCTGGATAAACGTTCGGAAACACTTAAAGTAATACAACAATTGCGCGATGAAGCCCACCGCTTTGGCATCACCTTCCACCGAAAAAAACGCGACAAAGGAACCCTTGCTACCGAATTGGAATTGATAGAGGGCATTGGCAAAACCACCGCCGAAAAATTGCTGAAATACTTTAAATCGGTAAAAAAGATCCGCGAAGCCAGCGAAACCGTGCTGCAGGAAGTGGTAAACTTAAAACAGGCAAAAGCTATCACGCAATATTTTAACCCGGCAATTAGCGATATTGATGCTTAAGCTCTGCAAGTAACGATAAGTTTGCGTAACTTAACCCTATGTTGAGGCATCTGGGTACCAAACGCACGTATGCACATAATTTTAAATTAGCGTCTCTTTTAGGGATGACAGCCGGATTTGTAAATGCAGCGGGCTTTTTAGCATTCAGTGTATTAACCACCAATGTTACAGGGCATGCCGCTTTATTTGTTGAACGAATTGCACAACGCGATTGGCATACCGCACGCATTGTAGCGTTATGGATGTTCCTATTTTTAGCAGGTGCATTCATTTCCGGTGTAATTGTTTCGCGTGTAGGCCGCAATCAGCGATATTCTTACGTTATACCTATCGTAATTGAAATACTTATTTTAATTACTGTCGCATCAAGCGGGTACCGATATAATGGCAGTCTTATTGCCAAAGAGCTTTTTGCCGGAAGTTTGCTTTTTGCCATGGGCTTACAAAACGCGCTTGTTTCGATGGTTTCGGGGTCTGTGGTCAGAACAACGCATCTTACTGGCACCTTTACCGACCTCGGCATCGAGCTTGCCCACGTCCTAAAAAAAAGTGATGAAGACAAAAGCATTATTAAAACCAGGATAAAGTTACGTGTGGCTATAATCGTATTTTTTATGGCCGGGGCTTTGGGCGGTGCCTACCTGTTTAATTTTTTCAGGTTCTACGCATTTTTTATTCCCTCAGCCTTGCTCCTCTTCACTCTGGTATATGATGTTTTCCGAATAAAAGTTGCCCGTTATTACAGGCGGTTGCAAAACCCGTTCGGGAAAGCTCGCGAACGGGAATAGTATACAAAACACTGAT
Source organism: uncultured Mucilaginibacter sp. (assembly GCF_946481715.1). Next base: position 24,268 of record NZ_CAMLOV010000026.1, read on the forward strand.
AGCCACCCGTCAGAAGCTATCACTCAATATTTTAATCCTGCAGTAGCGATATTACGGGGTTGCAATAGATTTATGCCTGATTTGCCTTGTCAAATATATCAGCCTTAGCACCACTATAAGCACATTAACAAAAGCAAGGAGCCCGATAACCAAAATAACATCCATAAACATTAATGTTATTTTTCCGAATGGCAAAACACGCCCGCCGAGAATTGTTACTGTGGAAGGAGTAAGTAGCAACATTATTAGCGGTACGATCCTTAAAAACAAATACAGCCATGTTTTCCGGGCCGGTCGTTTTTCGTAATTCAGGTACCATCGTTTCACCCTTAACATCCGCCGTATCCCCAATGCAAATATAACAATGAGCAGGCAAACGATGCCCGCTGTGTAAAGCCAGGCTGGAAAATTGCTGGCTTCGGCTTTTTCACCATTCAATATATCCTCCACGTCTTGCAATACCGAGTAATAATCAACTATTGGGTTGGCGCCACTATTGAACAGCAGTACGATACCGTAGCCCTTATCCGTCAAAATTATTTGCTGCGAACTGTAGGTCCACAAAATGCCGCTATGGTATAAAACGTGGGCAGGCGCATTCACATGCCATCCCATGCCATAATTAAAAGCGGCACCGGCAGGCGGCGACTGCATCATAGCCATATACTTATTGCCAAGTACAGCCGATGTACCTCTATTTGTTGTAAGCTGATTTGAAAGCCACTTGGCCATATCGCCGGCCGTTGACACTACCCCGCCGGGGCCGCTTACAAACCAATCCGGCTCTCCCATAGCTACCGGCTTGCCCAACACATAAATATGCCCCCGCGGTAACCTGTTTTTTGAGTTAAAAAACTGCCTTACATTTTCTGCGTTATAAGTTTGCCCCATATGGAATGGTGTCAGTATATGTTTTTGCAGGTACGCGCTAAACTGTTGATGGCTTACATTTTCCACTATTTTGGCCAGCACCTGGTAGTTGGGGTTATGGTAGTGAAATGCCTTGCCCGGAGCACTAACCAGCTTTACCGACTGCAAATTCTTCACCACATCATTCAAATCCCCTGGCTGCTTTTTTAAGCTGAACTCCGGGTAGCCGGTATCTGCCATGCCGCCAATTTGGTGTAAAAGCTGCCTGACCGTTACCTTCTTTCCCAGCGGATCTGACGAGAGGAAAGATGGGATATAATTAATCACCGGGCTGTCGATGGCAATCTTCCCCGTTTCTGCTAATTGCAATACTGCGGTGGCAGTGAACGCTTTACTTAAGGATGCAATAGCAAAAGGGCTGTTCGTGGTTAGTAGTTTATGATTTGCGTCTACGCCATAGCCTTTGGCCATTAATACGGTATCATAATGTACAATTGCTATCGCCAAGCCCGGGAGGTTACCGTTTGCCATTTTCTGGCTGAGGTAGTTATCTATCTGTTGTATTTTGGCTGGCCGCTGTGCATGTGCATTGGCGACAAACAGTTGCAGGATAGCAATGCAAGCGATGAGCCTGAAGTAATAAAAAGTGCAGTAGCCGGGCATAGTTTGTTGCTTTATGTTGCAAAATAACTCATTAATAACGGCCTGCTTGTTTACATATGTAAAGAAACATCATTGATAGTTATTTTTGCGGATACGGCTTAATTGTGTAGCGCTTATACCCAGGTAAGAAGCAATATGGTATTGCGGAACAAGTTGCTCCAGCCCCGGAAATGCATTTTGAAAAATACGGTAGCGTTGCAGTGCATCATAAAATACCATTTCCAGCTCTTTTTGCTCTTTCTGTACAAAATAACGTTCGGCAAACACACGGCCTATCCGTTCCAGGCAGGGGTGAACGTTATACAGCGATGTAAATGCCGTATAATTGGCTACCAAAACTTCGCAATCAGTAAGTGCTTGCTGGATGATATGGTTGGGATTCCGGGTAATTAACGAAGTGTATCCGCCTATTACAGAACCAGTTGTGAAAAAATGTTTGTTATATTCGGTACCTTGCTCGCCCCTGTAAAAACCACGCACAAGCCCCGACCTCAAAAATCCAAAGTCGCGGCAAACTGTCCCTTCCACGCAGAAACACTCTCCTTTTCTTAGCGTGGTTTCGTTAAATAACTTTCGCATGTCAGCCCACGCATCCTCTGTAATTGGCGAAAGGCTTTGCAGGAACAACTTTAATTCATCCATACGGCAAGTTAGCTGGTATTTAAGAATCCGGAGAATTTAGTATCTTAAAAAAACATGTGTAAACAAAAGCCCTCGCAAGTAAACTTGCAAGGGCTCATATCTTTTTGGCGTGTTAACTATCGCTAATTAACTAAGTTTTATTCTTTTTAATTAGTAGCTCCAAAGATTAAGCTCCCAATCCATCAGGTTCTTTTTTATCCTTTCAGATTCGTACAGTTTATCAATTCCCTGTGCATAATCGCGAATACGTTCATCCTTATCGTTAGATTGCTTAACAATATAGCTGCTGAACAAGCGCTTCATAAATACGTCATCAAAACTTAAACCGGTAGCGTCATTGTTACGGCTTACTGCCTCCTTAACGGCCAACACCTGCCGTGCTTCAGGGAAATAGATCCAAAATGCTGGCTGGTAATCATTGTTTGCTACTTCAACGGCCGTTTTTACCTTTATCATTGGCGCAATACCTATAATACGGGGTTCGAAAATAGCGCGCTGCCTGTCGAACACCCAATCTTCTTTTATACGGAACTTAATTACGCTATCTGCTATAAACTCTCCGGCTACTACCTTAGATCCTTTTTTGTCGCCGGTGGCTTTATCAATAATATCTACCACGCTGCTATCGGCCATTTTGTTACGTGCCTGTGCAGAAGTTAGGGGTTTAGAAAAGCTATCGCCATTTGGATCTTCTTTAGTAGAAGTGGGGTCGTAAGCGGTTAATTCACCTGCATCAATAGCAGCTAATAACACATCAATTAACCGTTGCTTAGGCGAGCCAAGGTATTGGTTCATTTTCTCGCGCAGGTCAATCTCGCGCCAAACACGTTTTGCAAAAGCTACGTCAGACTCGCGCAGGTTGGCGTAAGGCGTAACTTTGGCGCTAAGGATATTGGTTTTTTTATAGTAACCATCCAAGGGGCGGTCAAAAGGCTTAGCTGGCAGGGCAGCTACCTTTTTCGTAGTATCTAATACAGAAGGCTGTAGGTTGGCACCACCGTTTGCACCTGCGTTTTGAGTTGCCGGTTTCCTAACTGTAGTTTTATTAGGCGTCGTTTTTTTCTTTACCGTCGTCCTTTTCTTTGTTTGTGCAAATGATAGGCTGCAAAGCAGGCAAAGCACAATAACTAAAAATCTTGTTTTCATCATCTAATATTTTAATTAGCTGTCAATACTATCGGGTCTAACCCTTGTTGAACCCCATCCGGCCCTACCGCTATAATGTCCTGTATCAATACCGTAGTACCAGGCGTAACGCCGTTCATTGCACTTCGCATTTGGCTGCTTAAGTCGGCCCCGGTTGTCGAATATGAAACCACATCCTGGCGTGGTTTTAAAATGATCAGTGTAAACCTGGTTACGTTAAATTTTGCATCAAACTCAAAGTTTTCCAGTTTGGCAAATACCCTTTCCTGGGCACGCAAATTTGCTGCGTTTGTTTTACCGCCGCTTCTACCTGCAAACTGGGGCTTTGGTGGTGGTATACGTTTTACACGGAAATCGGTTGCGCCTAAAACCATGCCTTTATCGCCATACACCGTAACTTTTGCCGTACCCGGGCTACTAACCCTTGCCGTATAGTGACCGTTAGCACCGTTTACCGAACCATTTGAGATACTCACCTTCATGGTACCTGTAGGTACGCCGGGCGCTGATACTGATATAGGATTATCCACACCAATATAAAGCACGTTCATCTTATCAGGCGATACTACTGCCGATGGTTTGGCAACCATATATTCTCCGGTAACCGTATACGGTTTTGCCGGCCCCTCAACCTGTTTTACCAATAAAGTACCGGTCCAGGTACGTTTACCTTCGCCGCTGGTATTTACGGTATAAGTACCTACTCCGTTAGCGGTTGGTATAGGCGAGCCGCCTACTGTGATTGTTGGGTTTGATTTTGAATCGTACGCGGTTAAATAAATTTCGGCCTTGTAAGGCTGCCCTGATAGTATATAACTGCTTGGTGCAACCGCAACTGCTTTAAATTCGTTTAAGGTCACCTGGGCCACATCTACTTTACCCAATATCTTCTTCACGACTTCGTTCTCGGCGTTTTTATTATCAGCCTGAACTTTTGCCAGAGTGGTTAAAGCAGCACCCAAAGGTATGCCCTCACCAAAATAGGCTTCCTGCCAGGTTTTTGATGGAAAGCCCGGGCGCGGCTTAGGGTCGGCAGCGTTTAAAGAAAAGTTTACGCCTTGTGCATCCTTACCTAAAAGCGCCAACAGCTTAGCTTTTGTTGCTCCTATTTTTTCTTTTAATACATCAGCTTTTTTTCCGTTTATCATCACCTCTGATGATATATCCAAGCTTTCCCTTGCATCAACATCATCAATATCGGGGTTTATATTACCGCCTTTTTTTATCAGTTCTGCCTTAATTTCTTCTATATAGGTATTAAGCTCACCCGTTGCCTTGGTAGCTTCTTCTGCCTGCGCAAGCAATTTACCAGCTTTTTCGGGCTGTTCCTTTAGCTTTGTAGCTTTAAACCCAGAATAAGTATTATCCAGCCCGGTAGTTACATTAACCCTCGAGGCATCTAAACTTCTGGTTATATTTTTAAAAGAGTCCAGCAAACTATCCGGCACGTTTAAGGCTATAAGCCCTAAAAGCACCAGGTATAGTATACCTATCATTCGCTGTCTTGGGGTTTCTTTACCTCCGGCCATTCTCTGTATTTATCTTATGCAAGTGATCAATAATATTACTTACCCGCGGGGCTGGTTCATTGCGCTAAGCATGTTACCGTAAACCGAATTAAGAGAGGCAAGGTTTTTAGCTAAACGCCCTACCTCATCCTTAAACTGGCGCGAATCGTCTAATGATTCGTTGAAGTTGTTCATAGTTAGAGAAAGGTTTTTATAAAAACTGTTCATCGCTTTCAAATGAGCGCTCGAATCCTGAAGTTCCAGTTCGTAAACGCCGTTCAGTTCGGCAAGGTTCTTGGCCAGTTTATTAACCTGGTCGTGGTATGCTTTCGAATCAGTGTTAGAATCTGCCATCTCAGCTAAATTAGCTGATGCCTTGTCAAAAGCCGTACTTAGGGTATCGTAACTTGCTGTTGCGGCCTTTACTTTATTGGTAAATGCAACAGTAGCTTCGCCGGCATCAGTAACCCTTGATATAGCGTGTACCTTATCCCCAAAATTCCTTAAACCCTCACCCAGGCTGCTAATCAGCTCAGGACCAATCTTCGCGTCTGCCATCATTTTATCTAAAGCAGCGGTATTAGAGAAGCCGTCGCCTGCAAGTGCCGGCCTGGCTGATGACTTGGGCAATTCCCCGGCAAAGCTTTCATCAAGCTCTGGGTATACGCGTATCCAATCGATGTCTTTGTCCTCACGTTGAAACCCTAACACGAAAAACAAGAATGCCTCTGCTATAAGCCCAATAGATATGAAAGTACCGCCGTAAGGCCAGTGCTGTATCTTAAATAACAAACCTATAATAACAACAGTAGCACCCCATGATACTATGTTAGTAATTCCGTAAGGTTTTTTTCTCCCAGCCATAATTTTAGTAAAGTAAATTAACGATTATTAGATTTTTGATTAACGTTTATCCCGGATGTCGCGCCCCAGGTAGTGGGTTACACAACGGAAACCAATGTAAGATTTCGCGGTGTCCTGGTACTCGTAAGTACGTGTTGAATTTTGCAGGTAATAGCCAATATCCTTCCATGAGCCGCCGCGTACTACTTTTCTTTTCAGCACTTCGGGGTCATTTGGTTTGGCCTCATAATTAAATGTGGGGGATAGGTCGTGTACGAAGGTAGTTGCAGATTCGTCATAGGCCGACATGGTCCACTCGGCAACGTTGCCAGACATGTTATATAAGCCAAAATCATTCGGGAAATACGAGCGGACGTTTACCGTGTATGCTCCGCCATCATCGGTATAATTTCCGCGGCCCGGTTTAAAGTTTGCCATTAGGCAACCCTTTGCGTTTTTAATATAAGGACCGCCCCAAGGGTAATCGGTACCTATCCTGCCACCGCGTGCTGCGTATTCAAACTCGCCATCGGTAGGCAAATCGAACGGCAGGTTAGCATCCTGGCCCCGTGCATGTTTTGCGCCTTCGCTTAAACGGGTGCGCCATACCGTAAAGGCCCTTGCCTGGCGCCAGGTAACACCTACAACAGGGTAGTTGCGGTACGCCGGGTGCGAAAAATAGCCTTCAACCATGGGCTCGTTAGCTGCATAAGAAAAATCGCTAAGCCAAACCAGTGTATCGGGGTATATAGCTACGGTATCGCGTAAAATGAAATCCGAGCGTTTTTTTGTTTTGTCGTTTTTGTAATTGGCAGCATCGCGAAGCACTACCATAGCAAAATTATATTTTAACAAACGGGTGTCGATTTCGTTACGGTCGAACACACGGTCGTCTCCCTGGTAGTAAAGCCCTTGCAGCTTTTGCGCGTTGGCAGAAGCATTTTTGCCTTTGCTGCTAAAAATGGGGTTACTGCGGGCGTAAGTCCAGTTGATATATTTTTTCCCGTTAGGATCTGCAGGGGCGCCTTTTTTGGGCTGCAGGTAATATTTTTGATCGTTTAGGTAATTGCTGATGGCTATCGAATCGCGAACCCAAAGCACAAATTGTTTGTATTTGGTGTTAGAAAGTTCTGTCTCATCCATAAAGAAAGGTGAGATGGTTACCTGCTTGGTTTGCGAGGTTTGCGCAAAGGTTACATCCTGGTCGGTTTGCCCCATCAGGAAAGTCCCCCCTTTAATGTACACCATGTTTAATGGAGTTGTGGCCCTAAAATTACGCTGCCTTACGCCAACAACTTCGCCATTTCCGCCACCGCCGGTGCTGCATCCTACCAAAACGGAACTCGCTAAAACTACTATCAGAAAGTATACTTGCTTCATTTTTTGTTAAAAATCAATTATACGTTATCAATTTAATTGCATCACAACGCACCCCCGAATATATCAAATATACTTGATTGCAATGCAAAAATGTTTTAAATAACCAAATTTTTGCCCCGTTTAATTAGAAATTGGCAATTCTTTAGCTTTTTTTTACGCATCAATTAACGTTCCATAATGTTTGCTTTTTTACTAAACATTATCGTGTTATACGCAAAACTCAAAAATTTGTTGCGGGCAGCGTTTGTTTAAATAATTTATTTATTTACCTGTTTTACATACTGGTCTATAGCCATGGTCATGGATGGCGCAGCGGGGGTAGGTGCAGGAATATCTAAAATTAAACCCGCTGCCAGCACAGCTTTGTGGGTAGTAGCCCCAAATGCAGCAATACGGGTGTTATTTTGTTTAAAGTCGGGGAAGTTTTGATACAGCGATTGTATGCTCGACGGGCTAAAAAAGGCGATAACATCGTAAAATACTTCGCGCAGGTCGCTTAAGTCGCTGCATACTGTACGGAATAACACCGCCGGGGTAAAATTGTAACCGTTATCCAGCAAAAACTTTTGGGTTTCTTCTGCAGCTACATCAGAGCATGGGTACAAGAATTTTTCGCCATTGTGTTTCTTCAGCACTTCGGCCAGGTCGGCAGCAGTTTGTTTGCCAAAAAATATTTTACGCTTACGGTACTGTATATATTTTTGCAGGTAAAGCGCAATAGTTTCAGAAAGGCAGAAATATTTCATTTCTACGGGCACCTCAAAACGCATCTCTTCGCAAATACGGAAAAAATGGTCGGCAGAGTTTCGGCTGGTGAAAATAACGGCGGTAAAATCGCCCAGGTTTATCTTCTCCTTACGGAAATCTTTTGCCGGTACGCCTTCAACATGAATAAACGACCTGAAGTCGATTTTCAAATTAAGCTTTTTAGCCAGTTCAGCGTACGGATTTTTATCATTCTCAGGTTTTGGCAGGGTAACTAATATACTCTTAACCTTTTTCTTTCTGTCTTCCAATGCTATACGTTATAAAACTAACTACCTAAATCCTATATTAAGTGCTTTTACCAATATTAATATCGGGCAAATTTCGAGGGCACAAAGATAGATAAATAAATAAAATTTATGAAATTGAAAATTTGTGATAATACTTACGCTGCTACGGAGGTATTGCCATACAAAAACAACAACTGTTAGTAACAGGGTAATAACCAGAAGGTAAGGGATAAACTTATCGGCAACTAGGCTAAAACATAGTGCTACCGGTAAAAAAACAAAGGTAATATTAAAATAAGTTAATGATAATGCGGTAACATAATCGCTCACCAGCTTGTTTATATCAAATACAAAGCCCAAAAATTTAAGCACTACAAACTTAATGGCGAACAATGCAATGATAACTAACGACAAGGTGCCGAACAACTGAAAACCGCTTATAGGGTAGTAAACTTTGTAATAGCCGGTTGTAAGTAAGTATAAAAATATGCCGGATGTAAACCCAAACAACAAAAATAAGCCAATAAATGTCCAGGTGCTGATGGGGCTGTCTTCTTTGCCTGCCTGCGCCATATTGCGTTTATTGTAAAAGGACAAAAACACATTGCCCATATCTTTGCCGGAATAGATATTGAGCACCGGTATAAACAAGATGAGCACCACTATGATGGCAATTACCCAGGGATCGCGCGAGGGGCGTACATGCCCATAGCCTTTTATACTCGGTTTAGTTTTGCCGGCTGCCGCCAGGTCGAGGAAATGGTTGCCGGTATAGGCGTTGCTTTTTAGTATGCTATCTACAAAAAGGTTGCGGTATGTACTATCCGGCGGGCGGAGGTATGCCATAGCAAGCGAATCGGATACAAACTTTTGTTCCAGCGCAATGGCCCGTGCAACCGAATCAAGAACAGAAACGGGGCGTTGTACCCGTGTATATTGCCGTTGGATGGTATCAGCAGTTGCCACCGTGCTATCCCGCTGGGCAAATGCAGAGGAACATACCGCAAAAAAAATAATAATAAAGCAAATAAACCCGCGCATTAAATATCCCTCAAAAAAGGCATTGCAAATTTACCTTTTTAATTGGGGCTTATGCAAAGTATACGTTAATTGTTTAAACGCTTTACTATAACCGGGGTGGTGTTACGCATTAAATTGCCTCAAATGGTGGTCGATATGTTTGTAAGCCATTAAGCCAATTTGTTCGTTTGTCATTTTGCCAAAAAACGGATGTACAAAATTGGTGGTAACGGTGCTTGCGTTTTGTTGTATCAATGCAATCCATTTTGCCTTCTCTGCGGCAAAATCGCCGGCGGCTTCTTTTGCCTTCACCTCGGGTGTCGTTGGCGAATTACGGCCCATTGGCCTATCATCCTTCAAAAAACTTTTTAAGGCTATCCGGCCAAATATCAATCCTATAAACACGCGTTTGCTGGGTAAGTCGCCCGTTATCAGCTCCTCCCACTGCCTGCAATGTTTTACCATTTGATAAGCATTCATTTTACCCCACTGCGGCAAGGTGCTTTCATCAACAGTGTCGATGCGTTTTATCAATTCATCCCTTGTTGCTTTATCAAATGTTGTTTTCATATGCTCGGTTGGTCTATTAGTCCTGCAAATTTAAACCATTATGTGAATGGCGATATACGGTATTATGACAACTTAAGGGGGTAAATGCGGCAGCCATTTTTATTACATTTACTACTGTATCAATCACTATATAATGGGCCTATCAAAAAACTGCCCACAGCGTTGTTGCTTTTTAGTAAGGTATGATGTAATATCCGTTACTTTGTTTAAAACCAATTACAATTGAATATCGGCATTTTCACCTATGGCACCCGCGGCGATGTGCAACCTTATATTGCATTAGCACTTGGGCTTATGCAAAACGGGCAACAGGTAACTATAGCTGCGCCCGGGAATTTTAAGGAATTGGTTGAGGGCTATGGTGTTGCTTTCCACCCATTACATGGCGATGCCGAAACCATGATGAATTCGCCCGAAGGGCAACGCGTATTGCAAACAGAGGATACGATAAAGCTGATGAAGTACTTTTTTAAGGTATTGCACCAAGTAAGGCTGCCTTTACGCAAAAGCTATATTGAGGGAATGAGCAAGGTTGATTACATTATAGTAAACGCCGCTACCCTACCCATTACCAGCGCTATTGCCGAAAAGCAAAACAAAAAAATGGCAATAACTTATTTTATGCCACCTGTTGTGCCTACCGGCGAATTCCCGCTGGGAGATTTTGACTTTTTGAACTTTAATTGGTATAATAAGCTTACTTATAAGTTAGCACACGCTTTCTTCTGGAAATTTGTAAAAGCAGAGACAAATGAATTCAGAAAAGAATTGGGATTGCCCATCTTAAAAGAAAACCTTATAAATTACATTGGCAAAAAAAAACCGCTCGACTTGTATTGCATTAGCCAGAGCCTTATTCCCCAGCCTAAGGATTGGGACGATAACCATAAAATAACCGGTTTTTTAACCGTGCCAGAAATAAGAACAACTAACGATGTTGACGAATCTACCCCGGCATTAAACAATTGGCTGCAACAAGGCGATAAACCAATATACATAGGCTTTGGCAGCAATGGCATAGGCAACACGGAAAAATTTGTAACCATTATAAACCAAGTGTTAACCGGAACTAATGAGCGCATATTGTTCTGCGCCGGCTGGTCGGTTTTTACCAATTTGCCCCGGCATAAAAACTTATTTGTTGCCAAATATGTAAACCATGAGGCTGTGCTGCCGAAATGCAAAGCGGCCATATTCCATGGTGGCGCGGGTACGCTTGCAGCAATGTTGCGGCACAACCTGCCGGTAATTATTGTCTCGTTTTACACCGACCAGCCCACCTGGGGTAAAATTGTAGAGCGGAAGAAATTGGGAGTACACATTCCAGTTAAACAACTCACGGCGGATAAGCTGCTATTGGCTATAGTTAGGGTTCAATCAGCAGAAATAAAGGAGCGCGTTGCGATTATAGGCGAACAAATCAGGAATGAAAACGGGCTTGAGAGGGCGGTGGAAGAGATTGAAAGTTTCTTTTCTTCCACTTAGCATCCGCTTTTACCAACTGCTGCCAGAATAAAGAAACCGCTACCGCTATTTTTTTACCTTTGCGCCATGGCCGGCATCTACCTACATATCCCCTTTTGCAAACAAGCATGCCATTACTGCGATTTCCATTTCAGCACCTCTTTAAAATATAAAAACGAAATGCTGCAGGCTTTGCTAAAGGAAATTTCCTTGCAAAAGAACTACCTGCCGGGCGAAACTATAGAAACTATTTACTTTGGCGGCGGCACACCCTCGGTTTTAGAACCGGCAGAAATAAGCCAATTAATAGATGCCATAACCCAATTGCACACGGTGGCCAACGGCGCGGAGATAACGATGGAGGCCAACCCCGATGACCTCGGGAACCAAAAACTGGCCGGGTTAAGGGCAACGCCTGTTAACCGTTTCAGCATTGGCATACAATCTTTTTTTGATGAGGATTTGCAATGGATGAACCGTGTACACCGCGCCGCCGAGGCTGAAGCGTCCGTAAAACGCGCGCAGGATGCCGGCTTCGAAAACATAACTGTAGACCTGATATATGGCTATCCGCTACTGAGCGATGCGAAATGGAAGCAAAACTTAAGCAAAGTTTTCGAACTGGACGTGCCACATGTCTCCGCCTACAGCATGACGGTGGAACCCCAAACCGCACTTGCCGCCTTTATCAGCAAAAAAAAGCAGCCCCCCATGAGCGAGCAGCAAAGTGCCGGACAATTTATTTTGATGACGGATGCCATGCAGGCCAACGGTTTCGAGCAATACGAAATCTCCAACTTTTGCAAGCCCGGCCATTATTCCCGGCACAATTCCAACTATTGGAAAGGTGTAAAATACCTCGGGCTGGGGCCGTCGGCGCACTCTTTTAACGGCGATACCCGGCAATGGAACATTGCCAACAATGCCAGGTACATTGCTTCGGTTTTAGGTGAATCTAAGGTGCCTGCCGAGGTAGAACTATTAACCGAAACCAACCGGCTGAATGAGTACATCATGACCTCCCTGCGTACCACCTGGGGGCTGGATATAGATAAACTGAACACCATCGCCAATGGCTCAGCAACCGAGCTGCTAAAAGCGGCGCGCCCCTATTTTGAGGATGGGAGCATCGTACAAAACGACAGCAGCATCACCCTAACCGCCCACGGCAAGCTATATGCCGATAACATTGCAGCAGCCCTCTTTTTTTAGTGGGAGTACGTAATTTTAACATGTAGGGTATAAAACTTTCTTATCCGTTTTTGTTGTAACAACATTGGCAGCTAATAAAAACCAATGGTGGATTAACGGCGTATCTCCCTGTATATTTATCAATAACAACATCTACCTATGAAAAAAATTATCGTCGCGGCAATTGCATTAGCATTTAGCGTAATTGCCCCAAACATCTATGCGCAAACCAAAATGGTGGGCGGCGCAGCTATGTATCCAACAAAAAACATTGTTGCCAATGCTGTTAATTCTAAAGACCACACAACACTTGTTGCTGCTGTTAAAGCGGCCGGATTAGTGGAAACTTTGCAATCTACAGGCCCGTTCACGGTGTTTGCACCAACCAATGAGGCTTTTAACAAGTTGCCCGCCGGTACGGTAGAAACATTGGTTAAGCCCGAAAACAAAGCCACTCTAACAAAAATTTTAACCTACCATGTAGTTTCAGGGAAATTGAGTGCTGCCGACTTATTTGCAAAAATAAAAGCAGGCGGCGGAAAAGCCGAGTTGAATACGGTTAGCGGCGGTATTTTAACCGCTATGGCCGATGGCAAAAAGATTTACCTGGTAGACGAAAAAGGCGGGAAATCGTGGGTGACCATTGCCGATGTTAACCAAAGCAATGGTGTAATACACGTAGTGAATACCGTGTTAATGCCTAATTAATGAGTGAGTTGTGAGTAGAAAGTGGTGAGTGGTTTAAATTGCTCACCACTTTTTTTGTTTCCTCCCCAATAACTTTACACAATTTTAACCTGGTTTTAACTGCTCCTGCATTTTTATTTTGTTATTTTGTTAAATTATGGTGAACTGTTGCGTTATAAGTAATAGTTAATTAACCCCATGTGCAGATTATGAGCTTTATCCTCTCCCCGATTGATACTGTTGAAACCATTTCTCCCGAAGATTTCCGCGAGAAATACCTGAAACCGCGCCGCCCGCTGGTGATAAAAGGCCTTACCAAAACCTGGCCCGCCCGCGAGAAATGGACCCCCGAATACCTCAAACAAGTAGTTGGCAATAAGGTAGTTCCGTTGTATGATAACTCCAAGGCCGACCCATCCAAGCCCATTAATTCATCGGCGAAGGAGATGCCTTTTGATGAGTATATCGACCTGATCCGCAGCACCCCTACCGAGCTTCGCATCTTCTTTTTCAACATATTTAAACAGGCGCCGCAACTGCTGGACGATGTTGTTTTACCTAAAGATTTGATGGGCGGTTTCCTGGAAAGCATGCCCGCTATGTTCTTCGGTGGGTCTAATTCGGTTACGTTTTTGCACTATGATATCGATCTGCCCCACATTTTCCATACCCATTTTGGGGGGCGCAAGCATGTAATATTGTTTGAGAATAAGTGGAAAAGGAGGCTATACTGCATCCCAAACGCTACCTATGCGCTGGAGGATTACGATGTGCAAAACCCTGATACAAAGAAGTTTCCGGCGCTGGACGGCGTTGAGGGAACCGAGGTTTTCCTGGAACATGGCGACACCCTGTTTATGCCTACCGGCTACTGGCACTGGATGAAATATATCGACGGCTCGTACTCGCTTAGCCTGCGTGCCTGGGATGCCAGCATTACCCGCAAAGCCGCCAGCCTGTACAATTTAGCTGTAAAAGGCGGGGTAGACAGTCTGCTGAAGATGGCTTTTAAAGAGAAATACGCCCATTACCGCGAGGCCCTGGCCATTAAATGGGCCGAAAAAGAGCTCGCAGAAGGCAAGCCATATTAGGATTTGGGCCCTTAAACTGTACGAATCGTACAGTTCGTACAGTTTCGTACAGTTCGTACAATTTTACCGGCGGCTCGTACAGTTTCGTACAACTTCGTACAGTTTCGTACACTTTCGCACAGTTTCGTACAGTTTCGTACAGCGAAATGGCGATGTTCAAAAATTTGCGTTTTTCGGAGCTTTTTCGGTGTTTTTCTTTGATTTTCTGTGCTTGATCGGTGCAAATAAGGCGGCTTAATTGTGGCTTTGTAAATTGCCCGCAAAACAGGTTTTTGGTCGACGGCTTAAAAGCCACCAACCCATGGCGAAACCATCACTTATTTCGCCCGGCCGGATTGGTGCCGGCCACCGGCCACACTTACCGTCAAGATAGTTTTGCCGGCGAATATTAAATCGCCGGGCTTAACGGCCTCTTCCAAAACAATACCATTTGAGGGTGCTACCAAAAAATAATTCCCTTCTGCTGCTAAGCTTTTTTGAAAGTTAGCCCCGGCATCGATCAAGTTCTTTTTTGCTGCTTCGAGTTGCGCAGCGGTTATGGCCTTATTTTTAAATTGCGCCCTGGCCTGTACGTACGCCTCTCTGGCTTTATTACGGTAAAATAAGGCACTCATAATTGGCGCATTCACATCCTGATACTCCAGGCTGGCCAGCAATTGCCCCTTTTTAAACCTTTCGCCCTTATGTACATAAATGTGAGCTAAAACGCCATTGCAATTAAAGTACAGCCCCTGTTTCTGCCCATGCAAACCCGTGGCGGTAATGGTACGGAAGGGATATGCAGCGGGACGGGTTATAGTACTTTTATTTGGTGTTTCGGCAGTGGCGATGCGCATGCAGGAGAACAAAAGTAGTGCAAGGGCTTTCATGTTTTTTTATTGTTGGCGGCAGCGAAGGTATGGCCGCGCCCTTTTTGATGAAACCCGAATCTTGCGCATTTACCGGTAAAGGCCTAAGATATGATGGCAGCCCCCGCCGATAGAAGCGGGGCCGGGCTTTGCCGGGCTACGCTGCGCTTCGGCCGCCTTAACCCCCGCACGAACACCTCGCGCAGGCGGCTTCCCCTCTCAATCCCTCCTGCTTGCCTATGCCAAAACCCGGATAGAACAAAAGGGATTTTAATTGTTATTGCATTATTAAACCCATAACCTTGCCGGCCGACGGGCTTAATCCACATCATGATGAAAAAGCAACAACAAAAGGCAGCAGAAAGACAACCGCAGGTTGACAGCCCGGCCTCAATGCATAAAGAAGAAAAGCACGATCATGAGCATGGGGCGAATGCAGCGGGCCACAACCACGAGCATAGCAGCATCTTCGGCAAAAATACGGAGTTGATCTTCGCAGCACTTTCGGGGGTATTTTTGGCATTAGGGTTTGGGTTATCCTACATCCATTCCCTGCCGCCCTTAACCAGCACTATTCTTTACGCCACGGGCTATTTATTTGGCGGCTTTTATACCACTAAAGAAGCCTACGAGGCCATCAGCAAAGGGCAGTTCGAAATTGATTTCCTGATGCTGGTAGCCGCCGTTGGCGCGGCGTTCCTGGGCCAATGGGCCGAGGGCGCATTATTGTTATTCCTGTTTAGCTTCGGCCACTCGCTGGAGCATTATGCCATGGGCAAAGCTACCAGGTCTATTGCTGCTTTGGCAGACCTTGCCCCAAAAACAGCCCTCGTTAGGCGCGATGGTAAAGAAATTGAAATACCCATTGAGGAATTGGTTTTAGGCGATGTGATTATTATTAAACCAAACAGTAAGATCTCTGCGGATGGTGCGGTTATTAAAGGCGAAAGCAGCGTTAACCAGGCACCCATTACCGGCGAAAGCGTACCGGTGGATAAATCGCCGGTAGCCGACCCGGATAAAGACTATGATGATAAAACACTAAAAGCCGAAAACAAAGTATTTGCCGGAACGATAAATGGCAGCCAGGTTTTAGAAGTTAAAGTAACCAAACTGGCGGCCGATTCCACGCTTTCCCGGCTGGTAAAACTGGTGAACGATACCGAAGCGCAAAAATCGCCTACCCAATTATTTACCGATAAGTTGCAAAAGTATTACGTACCCGGTGTATTGGCACTGGTTGGGCTGTTGCTGTTAGCTTTCCTGGTAATAGATGAGCCTTTCAGCAAGAGTTTTTACAGGGCAATGGCGGTACTGGTGGCCGCCAGCCCCTGCGCCTTAGCTATCTCCACACCCAGCGCAGTATTAAGCGCCATAGCCCGTGCGGCACGGGGTGGTGTACTGATCAAAGGCGGCGGCCCTCTGGAAGAATTGGGCGGGCTCAGCGCTATTGCTTTTGATAAGACCGGAACGCTTACCGAAGGTAAACCTAAATTAACCGGTGTGGTGGCATTAGCTAAACTGGCCGAGGATGAAGTGCTGGAAATTGCTATTGCTGTTGAAAAGCTAAGCGACCACCCCTTGGCAGCGGCCATTGTTAAAGGCGGGCTGGAACGGTTAAAACAAAAAGATATTCCGTCGGCTAAAAACCTTCAGTCGGTTACCGGGCATGGGGTAAAAGCTACCGTTGGCGGCAAAAAGATCATCATTGGCAACCGAAGCCTGTTCAAAAACCTTGCAGCCGATGTGCACGCACAGGTTGAAAAGCTGGAAAAAGAAGGCAATACCACGATGCTTGTAGCGCAGGAAGGTGAAATAATCGGGCTTATCGCTTTAATGGATGTGCCGCGTAAAGAAGCGAAGAAAACACTGACAGAACTGAAAGGCCTGGGCATCAAAAAAATGATTATGCTAACCGGCGATAACCAGCAGGTTACCGAAGCCGTTGCCAAACAAATTGGGATAACGGATGCAATGGGCGGCCTATTACCCGAACAAAAGGTAAAGGCGGTGCAGGATCTGATCAGGAAAGAAAAGAAGGTTGCGATGATTGGCGACGGTGTAAACGATGCGCCGGCAATGGCCAAAAGCACCGTAGGTATTGCAATGGGTGCCGCAGGTTCGGATGTTGCGTTGGAAACAGCCGATATTGCTTTAATGGCCGACCGGTTGGACAACCTGCCCTTTGCAATTGGGTTAAGCCGCCAGTCGCGCAGGGTTATTAAACAAAACCTGGTTATCAGCTTGGGGATGGTTGCCATTTTGATCCCACTAACCATTTTAGGTATCTCCGGTATCGGTCCCGCTGTCGTCGGCCACGAAGGGTCTACATTAGTAGTGGTATTTAACGGGCTGCGCTTATTAATTTACCAGGATAACCGCAAATAGCAAGGTAATACCCCTGCCCATCCGGGCATCATCCCTTTCGCGAACCGTTAACCCCCTACTGACAAAACAGTGCCACCATTTATATGCAGATATTTGGCGAACTTGCAGTATTCAACCAAAATTCATGAATTGCAAACCAATGGACGGGTCAATACCGCCTCGCCGGTTCAAGCGCGCTTGAACGGGCGGGAAAAATACGTTTTTTAATTATCTCGTACTTTGCATTGGTTAGGCACGAGTACCCCACCGCGCTTGTCCATCGCTGCATACCCGCGCCAGTCGGAGTATCATTAAAGAATGTATTCACGGGCAAAGGCACTTGGAAGGACGGTGTTAACATAGGTATAGCTGCAATTGGTGTTGTTGCACTCACGACGGGAGTATTTGAAGCGTATGAGGCGGCGGAACTAACTTTTAACGTTGTGAGCGTTGGTTGGGATATCATTCAATTAGCGAGTGACGATGATTATTAATGTAGTAATTTTGTTTATATGAATGAACATCAAAATATTTTGAATACTAAAGTGGTATCCACCTTAAAATTTGCGATTGCGTTACTTTGTTACATTCTTATAGGGCTTTCCTTAACTTTATTTTTTGCGATTAAATTTGATTTTCAAGTTATTGGCGTATTAGGTTTTTTATTCTTTTTTATTTTCCCTTTGGTTTATCCCAAACCCTTTAGGGATTTGTTTACTCAAAATGCGAAAATAATTTTCGATCAGGAAAATTTTTCAATAGAGTTCCGGGACATAGATAGCACTCAATTAAATAGCAAGGTTACCTATTTGTATAATCAAATAAAATCATGTACGTTGAATTCTCAAAAAAACAACTTTTCTACATTAATATTAAGATTTTACGGGGCAAAGTCGATACGTTATACTTTTTATGATGAAAATGAAGCTATAAACTCAAGCGAAATAGTTTATAGGAAGATTCTATCTGAATATAAAGAACAGGATCAATCCATTTTTAACTTAAAACCGACATTTTATTCATCGAGATTGGGGCTTGTATCAATTATATTACTTGGAATATTTATTGTTAGCGCTATAATTTGGGGATTTATAAACGGCACTAAACATTGGCCAATATCTTTATTCGTTACAATTTTATTTTTTGTAGGGATTGTCATTTCCAGAAAAAACGAGATAGAAGCTTTAAAAAGGTTTAATAACAAAAAATAATCTTTTCATAGTTAAGTTGAAAGAGGCGTAGGAGAAAGGCATCTATGCTGGTGCGCATATCCCAGACTGGCGCTAGTATGCCGGGCAGGGTAAGCGCGGTGGCGTACTAGTGCCTAAGTATGCAGAGTACGATTTAGTTAAAGAACATATGCTTTAGCTTACCCCGCATCCGCAATAGGGATTGAGAGGGGTAGCCGCCTGCGCGAGGGGTTGCGTTCGGGAAAAAAGGCGGCCGAAGCGCAGCGTAGCCCGGTAAAGCCCGGCCCGCTTCTATCAGCGGGATTGCCATAATTCAGTTAGCAGTTTGCAGTGGGCGGTTAGCAGTTCTAACCAGCTGCCCAAAACCTTCCCCCGACTGGCGCGGGTATGCAGCGTTGTCAAGAGCGGGGGCGTACTCGTGCCTAACCCATTGCAGAGTGGCAAAGCCCGCCCCTTTCCATCCCCCCTCCCGCAGCAACGCTAATTTTTAACCCTATCGGTTTCCTCGCCGGCGCCGGTTTGGTTGTGCTTGCGCTGGCCGGCAACCGATTTGCCAAAGCGCATGCTCAGCGTAAGCTGGGCGGAGCGGGTATCGCTCAGGGTGCGGAAGCCCGCGCTGGTTTGGTAAAGGCTGCCAATAACGCCTTTGTTGATGTTAGTGTACAAAATATCGTTAACACTCAGCTTAAGCGTTAGCCGGGGCGACAGTGTTTTGGAGGCCGCAAAATTCAGCCGCCCCCTTGCCGCTGCCACAAACTGGCCGTCGGTTTGTTTGCTTTGGTACTTGCCCTCTAATTGCAGGGCCCAGCCTTTTTGGGGTTTAAATTGCAGCATGGCCTGGCCCGCAAAGTTTGTGCTGCGGGTGTTGAGGGTGCCGGTGTAAAACTTGCCGGTTTCGCGTATGTGCCATACATCGCCGCTCAGTTGCAGGCTAAACCAGGTGGCGGGCTCAAAGCCGGCATCTATATTCAGGTCGTACAGTTTGGCGCTGCCAATGTTTCCCGGCCGGTCGTAGTAATACCCGTTGCGGATCTCGATTGTCTCCGTCACCCTGTCGCGGATGTCCATATAATTCAGCGTTAGGGTTATCCGGTCTTTATAAATATACGCCAGCTCAAAATTGCCCGAGTACGATGGCAGCAGGTACGGGTTGCCAATATAGTAGGTGTACTTATCTAAGGGCGAAATAAAAGGGTTCAGGTCCTGGTAGTACGGGCGCTCTATACGGCGGCCATACGTTAGTTTCAATTGGTGATTGGCCAGGGTATCCAGCTTATAAAGCAGGTAAACGGTGGGGAATGCACTTGTAAAGTTACGGTTGAAGGCCGAATCGGGCTTTTGGGCGTTACCCAACTGGTGCCCGCGCGAATCGGTATTCTCCAGCCGCAGCCCCGCCTGTACGCTCAGCCGTTTAAAATCCCGGTTCAGGTTAAGGTAACCGGCGGTAATGGCTTCCCGGTACAAAAAATGGTTTGTTTTGCCATAATCGGGCAGGGTATTGCCGGCGACCGTATTAAAATAGTTTGCCCGGTTATCGGTATTGGTGTAGCTGCTTTTGGCACCCAGTTCCAGCTTCCAGCCGCTTGCTATAGGCGCGCTATAATCTGCCTTGGCTGCGTAAATATGAATGTTTGCCGGCAGCCAGCCGTTTAGCTGGCTGGCCGACGAGAGGGCACCCGTAGCATCGTAATTTTGGTTTAAAAACAGCTGGTTATTATCGGTAGCAAAAGCAAGGTAATCCAGGTTGGCGGTAATTTCCGGCCCGTCTTTTTTAAAGGTGTGCTTGTAGTTTACATTGGCGCTGCCATTTTTAAATTTTTCCTGCTCGTTGTTTTGCGATACTACCGAAGAATCGGGCTGGCCCACTGCATTAAACAACTGCCCCCTGCTATCGTTGCTGTTTTGGGGCGAACGGATAAGCCCATTAAGCAACAGCCCGACCGTGGTTTTTTCGGATGCGTAAAGATCTATCCCCAGCTTGGTAGCGTAGCCGCTGCCCCGCTTGCGGATATTAGAGGTTTGGCTGAAAGCACCCGATGGTTGCCCGCCATTGTAAAAGTACCTGCGGTTAATATCAATATCATTAAAACTATTGGTAAGGGTGTAGCCAAAAGTGCCAAACAAATTCACCTTACCGTCGCGGTAATTAAAATCCATACTATTGTTGGTACTGGTGTAGCGGCTTTGGCGCAAGCTAAGGCTAAGGCCCAGGTTATAACCTTTTACTTTGCTTTTTTT
>NZ_CAMLOV010000027.1 GCF_946481715.1 uncultured Mucilaginibacter sp.
GTAGCCGGGGGCATTACCTTCTACAGCCGGCAGGGCGGAAAATGGATGGTAGACGGCCCTACCGCACGGCATAACGATGCCAATGGGTTGGGTAATTCGGTAGCGATAAGTGCCGACGGCAATACAGCTATAGCAGGCTCGCAATTTGCCGACGCAAGCGCGGTGATCATATATAACCGTAGTAACGGAGTGTGGGATAAGACCGGGTACAAGCTGGCAGATTCGGGCAGCACGGTGGCCATTAGTGCAAACGGCCGTACAGCAATTATTGGTGTAAGCAATCAAACAACTCATGCTAACGATGGCAAAGTAAAGGTTTTTAACAAAGTGGGCAATACCTGGGCTAAATTACCGGATATGCCGCTTTACGCTGCCGAAGATTCGTTCCAGGTGATTGAAATACCGGGTAAGCCTACTGTTACCCGCGGATTTTATACGGCAAACCCGGGCTACCAGGTTGCTATTAGCGCTGATGGTAAAACGGCCGCCGCTGTAGCCAATACCCGCGGGTTTGGCCGGTATTCTTATTTTATGGGTTCTACAACCATGTATGGGTTGGTGGGCAACGCCTGGCAACTACAAGGCAAGCTGCCCGAGAGCAATTCGCTTGCCCTAAGTGCCGACGGCAACGTTCTGGTTAGTTCCGAACTTAGGGGGAGCGGAGCGAGCGCCTTATTTGTAACTTACAACCGGGTAAATGGCATATGGGTGAAAGAAGCTGCAGGCATATCCGGCACCGAAGATTATTACGCGGTATCAAACCTATCCTTATCAGCAGATGGCAAAGCACTACTGGTTAGTTACGATACTAAAGTGCTTAAATACATCCGTAACGGCAGCAACTGGGTATTGCAGGGCACAAACTTATTGGCCGGCTTAAACACCCCGATAACTACCCCTGCAACTGTGGCAATTAGTGCGGACGGGGCAACGGCCCTGGTTGGTAACGAAAAAGACAGTACGATAATCCATCATATCGATATTTCTGGCGGTGTAGACGAGGATTTACAGGTTGTCTTATTTTTGACATTCAACGCTGCGCCGCCTGTGGTAGCCCCTACAGGTTATGCAACAGCCCTTGCATATAGCAACACAACAGAAACAGCTACCACCCTTAGTTGGACAAAAGGCAACGGTGGCTTACGTGCGGTATTTATCAAAATAGGCACAACCGGCTATCCGGCGCCGTTAGATGGCATAGCTTATGAAGCCAATGCTAACTTTCCTAAGGGCGCAACAATAGGCACAACCGGTTGGTATTGTGTTTACAATGGAAGCGGCTCAACGGTAAATATTACCGGCCTTACGGCGGGCACTACCTACCACGCGGCTGTAGTAGAATATAACGGCAACTACGGCACACAAAAATACCTAAGCAGCAGAGGTGCCCCGGCCAATGTTACTACAACCCAAGTGGTTGGGGTGCAAGCATCAAATATTAATTATACAGGTGAATTTAGCCAAACCGGCACAACACTTGGCATAAAATGGACCAATGGCAGCGGTAACGGCAGGGCCGTATTTTTGAAAGACGCTTTAAGCGGCAGGCCATTCCCCCTGGATATTTATTATAAGCCTAAAGCGAATTATAATGCGGGCGACCAGATTGGCACCAGCGGCTGGTTTTGCGTTTATAACGGCAGCGATTCGGGCTTTACGGTGCAGGGCTTGGTGCCCTATAAAGGCTATCGTATAGCGATTATGGAATATAATGGAACGCTAAGCAAGCCACAATATTTGCCTCTTCAGCCTTTAGCGGCTAATATAGGTGGAGCGGTTGATTTGCCGCACATCCAGGCAAGCGCTTTATTGATCAGCAACGCTACTCCAATCTCTGCTACCCTAAGCTGGACAAAGGGCGACGGCGTTATGCGGAGGGTATATGTAAGAGTTAATAATGGATACGCCGGGGATACACCGCCTTCAGAGTTGGAGGTGTATTTCGCTGGCACTGTAGCCAATGCAAACTTAAGCAACACCCCGTCCTGGCAATGTGTTTACAGTGGAAGCGGCTCAACTGTAAATATTACCGGGCTGTCGCCGGGCACCGGTTACACGGCTGCCATACTGGAATTCAATAAGTTTGGCGATATCCCGCGGTACATTTTCCCTTTCGCTGCTTTTGCAAAGGACTTTTCCACGCCGGAATTACCCGAACCGCCCCGTCAGGCATCAGAATTACATTTTTCAGATGCCACGGCCACAACAAGTACGCTTGAGTGGCGTGGCGGCGGATACCCCGGATCACCTGAAGTAATTGGTAGCGCTGTGTTTATAAAGGCTTCTACCGGCAGCGCGTCTACTGTATTACCTGCAAATGTTTATTATTCTGCAAATACCAGGTTTGGCTCGGGTAACCAAATAGGCACCAGCGGCTGGTATTGTGTGTATAACGGCCCTGCCTCGTTTTGGGATTGGTCGAATGTTAAAATAACGGGATTAACAGGCGGCGTAGTTTACACCGTAGCGGTTGTGGCTTATACGGGGCCGGCAACAGCACCGCAATTTGTACCAAACGATATTCCATACAAAACCTTTATAAAGCCTGTAGAGACCCCAACAGGCTATGCCACTGCTTTAGCATTCCGTAATACTACGGCAACATCATCTACGCTAAGCTGGGTAAACAGCAATGGCGCAGCGCGGGCCGTATTTCTTAAACAGGGTACCAGCGGCGCGCTTAACGTACAGCAAAATACCTACTATGCGCCCAACAGCACTTTTGGCCTGGGCGATATGGCAGGTATCAACGGCTGGTACTGCGTTTACAACGGTACCGGGAATACGGTAAACTTGCTTGGTTTAAGCCCATCAACCACTTATAGGGCTATTGTTTTGGAGTACAATTCCTTTAACGGCATTCCAGGTACAGAAGCGTATAACCTAAGCAGGTATAACGGTGCAAATGTAACCACTACCGTTGTCCCGGTAATGTTACTTACTACCAACCAGAAGCGCATGCTGGTAGAACAAGAGGCACTGGCCGATAACACAACGCCGGAATTAAACATCCACCAGGGGATGTCGCCAAATGGGGATGGGGCAAATGATGTCTTCACCATTGATGGCATTGGCGCTTACCCGCAAAATACCGTTAAAATTTTGAACAGTAACGGCGATGTGATATACAGCGTTAAAGGCTACGATAATTATTTAAAAGCATTCGACGGGCGCTCGGCCAACGGCACCTTGCAAAAAGCCGGTACTTATTTTTATTCGCTGGAGTATAAGAAGGGTGCCGAAACGATCCGCAAGACAGGTTATTTAATACTGAAATTTTAACGAAGTGTTTTTTTTCAAAGCTAAGGCCACGGGGATTTCTTCGTGGCCTTTGTTACTTAAAAAAGCAGCCTGCAAAATGATAGTCCGCATTGCATGCTGCGATCATAACAGTCCGGTCCAGTTTGGGTGGCGGTGCGGTGATCTAAAAGGACGGGTAGTCATTCAACGTTAAAAAGCGGCGCGTGCGCCGCTTTTTAACGTTTTCTCCATCGCGTCATTGCGAAGTACGAAGCAATCCTCGATTAGCAGAGCCGCTCTGCAAATCCGCCTTGCTTGCCGATGGTTGCCGCGCTTCGCTCCAATGACGATGCTGAAAAAATATGGCTTAATTCGTATTCAATATCAGCCTCGGCTCATCGTAATCTATCATTTTCTGCCTACCCTCCCTTGGTATGGCGATGGATTTCCCGGCATTATAGTCGTAACTAATGCATACCGTTTTGCAGGTGGTGCATATCTCTTCGCCCTTTTCGGTTTGTTTGGTAAGCACGTGCATCACATCAAAGCTACTGTTGCCTATGCGGGTTACGCGCACGTAGCAAACCAGCTTATCCTCAATAGTAACGGGCTTAAGGTAGTTTACCTCCGAGCGGCCTACTATTATCCAGGTTTCTTTTAAGTTCCAGTGGGCAACATCGCGCCAGTAATTAAAACGGGCCACTTCAAAGTAGGTGAGGTAAACCGCATTGTTTACGTGCCCCACGCTGTCGATATCCGAAAAGCGGATGGCTATATCGGTTTTATACTTGTAATCTGTTAGTTTTTCAGCCATAATAGGACAACTTGTCTGTTAGGTTTTTATTTTACAGACATTCTGTCTTGTAAACGTTTGGTTTTTACTGTTGGTATAACAGTTGATAAATCATCAACGAAGTTAATAAAAACAAAAACTCAGGAGGATATAAAAATGACATTAGTAAAATTCAACAACGGGTTAAAAGCAAACGCCAACCCATTCTTTAGCGATGTATTCGATTCTATCGTTAACGATTCGTTTTTAAGCGACAAATTGGTTGCACGCGTACCTGCAGTTAACATTGCAGAAAACGACAGCGAATTCCACATAGAATTGGCAGTACCCGGCTTAAAGAAAGAAGATTTTAAAATTAACCTGGATAAAAATGTGTTGAGCATTTCGGCAGAAAAGAAAACCGAAAACAACCAGGAAACAAAAAAATACAGCAAACGCGAATACAGCTACAACTCGTTTGTACGCTCGTTCACCTTGCCAGACAGCGCCGATTACGCAAAAATTGAAGCTGATTATACCGACGGTATCTTGAAACTAACCGTTGCAAAAAGAGAAGAAGCTAAATTTCAGTCGAGAGAAATAGCTGTAAAATAATTGAAGAGTGTTTTCATAAGTTTGGTTTAGTAAGAAGGCCGCTCAGCAATGGGCGGTCTTTTTTTTATTTACGATTTTAGACGTACGATTTACGATTAGAACCCGCAAAATAATTCTAAAATCGTACATCTAAAATCGTAAATCCAACCTACGCCCTCATATTAATATACTGCATAGGCTGCCCAAAATCTTCGGTGCGGCACAGGCTGATAACAGCTTGCAGGTCGTCTATTTTTTTGGCGGTAACGCGTACCTGGTCGTTCATAATGGCGGCCTCTACCTTTAGCTTGCTGTCTTTTATTTTCTTTACAACCTTCTTGGCCACCTCTTTATCAATGCCTTCCTTAATTTTTATCTCCTTACGTATCATGTTGCCCGATGCGTACTGGTCTTTACCAAAATCGAGCGATTGAGGGTCCAGTTGCTGTTTAGACATACGGCTGATGATCGCATCTATGATCGCTTTCAGGCGCATATCATTTTCGGTAACGATGGTTATCTCGTTGGTTTTTTTATCAAGGTCTATCGTGCTTTTGCTGCCGTTAAAATCGTAACGGTTTAAAATTTCTTTTTTTGCGGTGTTGATAGCGTTATCCAGCGTTTGGCCGTCTATCTTACTTACAATATCAAATGAAGGCATGGCTTTATGGTTTTTGTGTTGCAAAGCTAATGTAAGATTTGCATAAGCTATAAACTATAATGCAGATATTTGGTTTAGCTGCTTTATACACTTCACAATTATTTAATATTATCTTAACAAATAAAAAAGCAGATTTGTGCTTTATGGATACTAAGAACATTCCGTTAGTTAACAGGGAAATAAGCTGGCTATATTTTAACGACAGGGTTTTACAGGAAGCTGCCGACCCCA
This sequence comes from uncultured Mucilaginibacter sp., assembly GCF_946481715.1. The sequence goes on from NZ_CAMLOV010000027.1 coordinate 5,499, forward strand.
CCGTGCCGCTTATAGAACGCGTAAAGTTTTTAGCCATCTTCAGCAGCAACCTTGATGAGTTTTACCGGGTACGCGTGGCCACCCTTAGCCGCCTGAGCAACCTGAACGAAAAAGCCAAGGAAATACTGGGCTATAACCCCAAAAAACTGCTTAACCAAATCAAGAATATCGTAGTAAAGCAGGAAAAGAAGTTCAATAACCTTTACGAAAATATTATAGTAAAGGAGCTTGCCGAAGAAAAAATATTCCTGCTGAACGATACGCAGTTAAATGTTACCCGCGGCGAGTTTGTGAAAGACTTTTTCCGCGAGCGGCTGCTGTCTACCCTGGTTCCCATCATGTTGGATGATGATTTGCCATTGCCCGAATTGCGCGATAGGGCGATCTACTTTTTTGTAAAGCTCACCAAAGGCAAAAAATTCCGCTATGCGTTGATAGAGATACCTGATAGCCTTTCGAGGTTTTTGGTATTGCCCGAGACCAATAAACTTAAGTTTATTATCCTGCTGGACGATATCATCCGCTATAGTTTGGAGGATATCTTCTTCATATTTGAGCATGATAGCATAGAGGCCTACTCCATACAGCTTACCCGCGATGCAGAGCTGGACCTTGACAAAGAAGTAAGCGAGAAATTTATCGATTCGCTGGCCAAGAGTTTGCAAAAGCGCCGTAAAGGCAAACCTATGCGCCTGGTGTTTGATACCGAAATGCCGCCGGATATGCTGGGCTACCTGGTTAAAAAGATGCGGCTGCAGGGGGAAAACTTAATTCCGGGCAACCGTTATCAAAATTTCAAAAATTTTATCAGTTTCCCCAACGTGGGCAGGCCCGAATTGGAGTACACCAAGAATCGCGCTTTGCCGCTGGCAGGTTTATCATTCGGTAAAAGTTTGATGGGCATGATAGCGAAACGCGATTACCTCATCAGCACCCCCTACGAATCGTTTGACTACGTTATCCACTTTTTACGCGAGGCCGCTATCGACCCAAAAGTAAAAGAAATCAGCATCACCGTTTACCGCCTGGCAGAGAATTCTAAAATTATATACGCCCTTATTAACGCCGCCAAAAACGGCAAGAAAGTAAATTGCCTCGTGGAGCTCCGCGCCCGCTTTGATGAGCAAAATAACATTTATTGGAGCAACAGGCTGGAGGAAGAGGGGGTAAATGTACTGTATGGTATTGATGGGTATAAAGTACACTCTAAAATTTGCCTGGTTACCCGTATGGAAAAAGGAAAACCTGCCTATTACGGATGCCTTAGTACAGGTAACTTTAACGAAAAGACCGCAAAAATTTACGCCGACCATACGCTGCTAACTGCCGATAAAAGGATAACGGCAGATATGGTGAATGTATTTAAGGCATTGATAAAGTTAACTTTACCCAAAGACCTGAAACACCTCATCGTATCGCCAATAGACTCCCGCCCGGCAATTTACAAGCTGATAGATAACGAGATAAAGCTGGCCAAAGCCGGGAAAAAGGCCTACATGATATTTAAAATGAACAGCCTTGCCGATGAACAATTGATAGCCAAACTATACCAGGCCAGCAATGCGGGGGTAAAAATACAAATGATCATCCGCGGGATGTGCTGTTTAATACCGGGTATAAAGGGCTTTAGCGAAAATATACAGGTAATTAGCATTGTAGATAAATACCTGGAGCATGCCCGGGTGCACATTTACGGCAATGGCGGCAGCGAACTGATATACCTTACCTCTGCCGATTTCATGACCCGTAACATCGATAACAGGGTAGAAGTGGGCTTCCCTATTTACGATAGCGGCCTGCGCCAGGAGATCCGCGATATTATTAATATCCAGCTAAGCGATAATACCAAGGCCCGCGAAATAACAGGCAGCAGCCTGAACAAATACCATAAAACAAAGGCCGAAACGCTTACCCGCGCCCAGATAGATATTTACAATTACCTAAAAACTAAAACCACAACAACTTGAGATACGCTGCAATAGATGTTGGCTCTAACGCTGTAAGGCTGCTGATAGCCAATATTATAGAAAATAACGGTTCGGTTTCCTTTAAAAAAAACACGCTGGTACGAGTGCCTGTAAGGCTTGGCGATGATGCTTTCCTCAACAAACACATCTCTGATAAAAAAGCCGACGACCTGGTAAAATCTATGCAGGCATTTAAAAACCTGATGGATGTGTTTAAGGTGACGGATTATATGGCCTGTGCTACATCGGCCATGCGCGAAGCGGAGAACGGCCCGGAGGTTGTAGCCCGGATAAAAACCGAAGCCGGTATAGATTTGCAAATAGTACACGGCCAAAGCGAGGCGGAGATCATTTACGCCAGCCATGCCGAGATCAATATTGATAAGGATAAAAACTACCTGTACATTGATGTTGGCGGCGGCAGTACCGAGCTATCGCTGTTTTCGCGTAGCGAATTGGTGGCATCGCAATCGTTCAACCTGGGTACTATACGTATTTTAGATAACCAGGATAAAGAAGAAACCTGGAACGAGATGAAGGATTTTATCCGCGAGCATACCCGCCACCACAAAAATATTTTTGGCATTGGTACAGGCGGTAATATTAACAAATTATACAAACTATCCAACGAGAAGGATGGCGCGCCGCTCACCTACGCTAAACTGAAAGCATTATACAACTATCTCGACTCGTATTCGATGAAAGAACGTATTAATGTTTTGGGGTTGAACCAGGATAGGGCGGATGTAATTATCCCTGCTTGCGAGATATATTTAACGGTTTTAAAGTGCGCCAATATCAAAAGCATGTACGTGCCAACGGTGGGTATGGTGGATGGTATTATTCAAACACTTATCGAAAAAAACCTCAATTCCTGAACGTTAAATTTATTTAAAAAAATTGTTTACAAATTAAGAAACTCTTAGTATATTTGTGATGCCCGCTCAAAGGGCATGTTTTTCATAGGTAGATGTAGGGTCGAGAACTTGTTTTCGACCCTTTTTTGTGCCTTAATATTTTATTCCGTCGCATTTATGAAGTATTCTGTTGTTTTGATAATAGTGTTTGCAATATTTGCGAGTGCATGCGAGCACAAGAAAGACGCCGAATATTACTACAGCCTGAAGACGGCATACGACGTGGTTAGCGCGGATAGCGTGCATGCGGACATTTATTTAAAACAGAAATTGCCACTTGGCAAGTTAAATGCCATTGCCGATAGTTGTTTCGGAAAGCACGGGGAAAACATAAGCAAGGAGTTTAGGGTTTCTTTTTCTTACTGGAACGATGGGAAATTCAGGGAGGTTGCAGCTGAGAAAATTTGGATGCACGATTTTGCAAATCACCGTTTTAAAGAGTTTAAGATACGTGAGATTGTGATGCATGGCGACATGCCGTAAAGAGGAAAAGATGAAGAGAAAAATTGTAGTGGCCGTAACCGGCGCCAGCGGAGCGATATATGCCAAACTATTATTAGAGCGGCTGATAGCTTTGCGAGGCCAGATAGCAGAGGTTGCTGTTGTAATGTCGGATAACGCTAAGCAGGTTTGGGAATTTGAGCTGGACAATACAGATCATACGGGCTACCCCTTTAAATTTTACGCCAAAAACGATTTTATGGCACCCTTTGCATCGGGCTCGGCAAAGTTTGATACGATGATTATTGTGCCCTGCTCTATGGGTACGCTGGGCAGGATAGCCTCCGGCGTATCGGATGATTTGATAACCCGGGCGGCAGATGTGGTATTAAAAGAGCGCCGTAAACTGATTTTAGTGGCCCGCGATACGCCTTTGAACCTTATCCATATCCGCAATATGCAAACCGTTACCGAAGCGGGCGGGATTATTTGCCCGGCCATACCCTCATACTACAGCAAGCCAAAAACCATTGAAGAATTGGCCATGACCGTAGTGAACCGGGTGATAGACCTGATAGGGCTGGAGGATGAAAGCTACCGGTGGGAGGGGATTTGAGTTAGAAGGCCACCCGTAGCGTTTTTCAATAATTTCCTTTTTTCTTGGTGTTCCATCCTCAAATAATTAAATTTGAGTTTAAACATCTGCGCCACCGTATGAAAAAAACCTACAACCTTATTTTATTAATTTGTTTACTAACCTGCCGTGTTGCGTTTGCGCAAATAGATACGGTTGCCAATATCCCTACCCAGGATAAATTATACGGGCTAAGCAAGTTCTGGTCGGAAGTGAGCGCTAACTTTGCGTATTTCGATCATGCTAAAGTAAACTGGGATAGTACCTACCGTGCTTATATCCCCAAAGTGATCGCCACCAAAAACACCTGGGAATATTATATGCTGATGCAGCGCTTTTGCGCATTGCTGAAAGACGGGCACACCGGCGTAGGTTTCCCCGAGCAATTGCTCACCCATAAATCGCGGTACAAGTGGATCTATATCGAGAATTTTGATAAGAAGTTCATCGTTACCGATATCCCGGTTCAATATAAAGATCTGGTGCCGCTGGGCTCCGAAATAGTGAGCGTGAACGGCGTGCCGGCAAAAGAGTATGCCGAGAAGGAACTGATACCCTATATCAGTTCATCAACCGAGCATGTACGTTGGAATAGCGCGGCCGCCATGATGTTTTACGGTACCGATTCTGCCAAACTGTTCCACCTGAAGTTGAAAACGCCACAGGGCAAGATAATACCGTACGATTACCAGTTTCATACTTACGGCACCAAATGGGTAAGGCGCAACGGCAGCACCCCATGGAAAATGATGGATTTTAAAGTGATTGACGGAATAGGTTACGTAAAACTAAACACCTTTGGCGACGAGAAGATAGATAGCGCGTTTAAAAGTATTGTCCCCCAACTCTACGCCTGCAAAGGTGTTATTTTAGATATTCGCGATAATGGCGGCGGTGATACCGGGATAGGTGCGGAGATATTAAAGTACTTCACCGACAAAAAACTGCTGGTTGGCTCGGCATGGAAAACAAGGGATAATTTGTCCTCGTTTAAAGCATGGGGGTATTATCAATCAAAAGATACTTCTAAAAAGGCATTAACCGCGTGGCAAAAAAAAGCACTGGATTCTTACAAAGGCAATTACTGGTACCAGGGCGATACCATGACCTTTGAGAATGATGTAAAAGATAAAAAGATCACTGCGCCGCTTATTGTACTTACCGGTAATAACACCGCCTCGGCCGCTGAAGATTTCCTGATTATTTTAGATGGCTTAAAAGGCCGCGCCACCACTATGGGGCAGCGCACCTTTGGCAGTACCGGGCAGCCCTTACCAATCAGCTTACCGGGTTTAACGGACGGGCGCATTTGTACCAAACGCGATACCTACCCCGATGGCCGCGACTTTGTTGGCGTAGGCGTGATCCCCGACATAGAGATATCCCGAAACCCCAGCGACGTGATAGCGGGCACGGATACCGTGCTACAAGCCGCGCTTAAAGAGATGAGTAAGAAGGTAAAATAGATAGCATGGCGATTGTTTTTACATTCCCATTAAGTACAATCACCAATTCAATAACTCAATAATTCATTAATTGCTTACCTTTGCCGGCTGAAAATGAATAAGAAAGTTGCATTTTATACGCTTGGCTGTAAGCTGAATTACTCGGAAACCTCTTCGATAGGCCGCATGTTTACGCAGGCAGGCTTCGATACGGTGGAGTTTAGCAACACGCCGGATGTGTTTGTAATAAACACCTGCTCGGTAACCGAGAATGCGGATAAAAAATGCAAAAAGATCGTTAAGGAAGCCCTTAAGATCTCTCCAAATGCTTATGTAACCATAGTAGGCTGCTACGCCCAGCTAAAACCAAAAGAAATTGCCGAAATACCCGGTGTAGATATGGTTTTGGGCGCTGCCGAGAAGTTCCGGATTGTAGAATACCTTACGGACTTAACCAAGAACCCCAAAACATTAGTATATAACCAGCCGGTAACCGAAGCTAACGAGTTTGTACCCTCATACTCCTTTGGCGACCGCACCCGTACCTTCCTGAAAGTACAGGATGGCTGCGATTACTCCTGTACCTTTTGCACCATACCGCTGGCCCGTGGGGCAAGCCGCAGCGATACCATTGAGAATGCCGTAGCACAGGCGGTACAGATAGCCGAATCGGGCGTAAAAGAGATCGTACTTACCGGTGTAAACCTCGGCGATTTCGGTATCCGTAACGGCAACCGCGAAGATAAATTCTTTGACCTGGTGAAGGCTTTGGACGAAGTGCGGGGCATCGAGCGGATCCGTATATCATCCATCGAGCCAAACCTGCTGAGCGATGAGATCATTGAATTTGTGGCCACCTCTAAACGGTTTGTGCCGCACTTTCATATCCCGCTGCAATCCGGGTCCGATAAAATATTGGGGCTGATGCGCCGCCGTTATAGGCGCGATCTTTACGCCAGCCGCGTAGCGAAAATAAAACAGGTAATGCCAAATTGCTGCATAGGCGTGGATGTGATCGTTGGCTTCCCCGGCGAAACGCGGGAGGATTTTGTAGATACTTACAACTTTTTGAACGGGCTGGATGTATCGTACCTGCACGTGTTTACCTATTCGGAACGAGAAAATACACCTGCTGCCGAAATGAAGGGCACGGTGCCCGGCTCTACCCGTGCCGACAGGAGCAAGATGCTGCACATATTATCCGAAAAAAAACGCCGCGCATTTTACGAAACCCAGTTGGGCAAAACCGATGAGGTTTTGTTTGAAGGCGATATAAAAGACGGCTTTATGCACGGCTTTACCCGCAACTACGTTAAAGTAAAAGCCAAGTACGACCCCGTACTGGTGAACGAAATAAAGGCAGTACACTTAACCGCAATTTCGCCCGATGGTGATGTTGAAATAACAGAAAGCACAGAAATATTAGTGCATTAAACCTATATTCGCCCCAACAAATACCAGCCAATGTTTCCAACCATATCTTCGCTTTTAAACTACTTTTTTGGGGTAAATATCCCTTTGCCTATACAAACCTTTGGTTTTTTTGTAGCTCTGGCATTTATGGCTGCCTATTGGGCGTTTACCCAGGAGTTTAAGCGGAAAGAGAAGGAAGGATACATCAAATCCTTCGAAAAAGATGTAATGGTTGGCGAGCCCGTTTCTGCTGCCGAACTGGTTGGCAACGGTATTTTTGGGTTCATCTTCGGCTTTAAGGTGGTGGATGCCGCCATGAACTATTCTGCGCTTATCGATAGCCCGCAGGACTTTCTTCTATCGCTCCGCGGCAACTACGTGGGCGGTATCATATTTGCCGCAGCATTTGCCTATTGGGCCTATTACGAAGCAAAAAAACAGGAGCTCCCAAAACCCGAGAAACGCCGCGTAACCGTGCATCCTTATGAGTTAATGGGCAGCATATTGCTTTGGGCGGCCATCTTCGGCTTTGCAGGGGCTAAAATATTTAACGCGCTCGAAAACTGGGGCGAATTTATGAAAGACCCGGTGGCCATGCTCATCGGTTTTAGCGGTTTAACATTTTATGGCGGTTTGATATGCGGCGGTGCTGCAGTACTATATATTGCCAACAAGCATGGCGTAAAGCCGTTGGATATGCTGGATATTGGCGCGGCAGGTATGATGCTTGCATACGCCCTGGGCCGCGTGGGCTGCCAAATGTCGGGCGATGGCGATTGGGGTATTCCCAATGTAGCTGCTAAACCGGGTTGGCTAAGCTGGGCGCCCGATTGGATGTGGTCGTTCAAGTTTCCGCATAATGTAAACGAAGTAGATGCGGGTAACCGCATTGCCGATTGCGTTGGCAAGTTTTGTAATGAACTGATATTGCCGGTTTACCCAACCTCTTTTTATGAGTCGGTTATTTGCCTGTTACTCTTCTTCTTTATATGGAAGATCCGTAACCGCGTTAAAGCACCAGGTGTATTGTTCGGTATCTATATGATATTAGCAGGGGTAGAGCGCTTCCTGATTGAACTGATCCGCGTAAACACCAAATATCATGTTGCTGGTATACCCTTTACACAGGCAGAGCTGATATCGCTTATTATGGTGTTAGGCGGCGCGGCCTTGATATTTAACGGTTCGCGTTACAAAAAATCGCCGGTTGCAAATGGCTAAAAGGCTTTGGTATAAAATAAGCAATAGCCATATCATCAGGTTCCTGTTATCGGCAAGCGCCGGTTTTTTGGTGGATATGTCGTTGTTTTATATGCTATTCCACTATGTATTTACCGGCGGCACGTACCGTGTATTATCTTTCCCTGTTCGTAATTCTTCTGTATCGCTAACTATTTCATATACGCTTGGTGTTATTGTTAATTTCTTGATGACCCGGTATTTAGTTTTCAACGAATCTAAATTATCCCCGGCAAAGCAGTTCATCAGGTTTGCAACCGTAGCGTTCATCGGCTTTTTTGCAAACCTGGGCGTGCTGAAAGTGCTCATCCAGTCGTTGGATATTTACCCGCCATATGCCCGAATCGGCGCCGCGCTAAGTTTATTTGTAGCAAGTTATTTTGTACATAAAGTGTTTTCGTTCAGTTTATCCTTACGCCAACATCAACCCAATGAAGCTTAACTCCATCATTAGCCAGGTAACCGAAGTTGCCAAAGAGGCCGGCCAATTCATCCGGCAGGAAAGAATAACTTTTGATGCAGATAAGGTAGAATACAAAGGCCTAAACGACCTGGTATCGTACGTAGACAAAACCGCCGAGCAAAAGATAGTTGCCGGATTAGAAAAAATATTCCCCGAGGCCGGCTTTATTACCGAAGAAAAAACTACCACCAAAATTGGCGACACCTACAACTGGATCATCGACCCCCTGGATGGCACCACCAATTTCATACACGGCTTGCCGGTGTATTCGGTAAGTATTGGGCTGCAGAAAAACGAAGAGCTGGTTTTAGGCGTAGTGTATGAAATATGCCAGGACGAATGCTTTTACGCCCATAGCGATTCGCCGGCGTACCTCAACGGAAAAGAGATAAAAGTAAGCAATAAACCTACGGTAGCTGATAGCCTTATCGCAACAGGTTTTCCTTATTACGATTTCAGTAAGCAACCTGCGTATATCGAGCTTTTTACCGAACTGATGCGTAACTGCCACGGCCTGCGCCGTTTAGGTTCTGCCGCGGTAGACCTGGCTTATACCGCCTGCGGGAGGTTTGAAGGCTACTATGAGTATAACCTTAACCCCTGGGATGTAGCGGGTGGTATTGTCATCGTTAAACAAGCCGGCGGGCAGGTGCTTAACTTTAAAGGTGGCGATGAGGTGCTAAACACAAGAGAGTTACTTGCAACTAACGGGAAGATAACGGGGGAGATGCTGGAGTATATTCAGAAATACTTTTGATTACACCGATTTGAGATTGATTCCACCGACAGGTGAGAAACAGAAACGCCGATTTGAATCATCTTCAAACCGGCGTTTTTTTGGGGACCACAAAATCAAATCTGTGAAATCGTAAAAATCTGTTTAATCCAGGTTATAATGCTTCAGAAACTACCTCGGTAACTTCAGGTACCATGCGTTTCAATAAGTTTTCTATACCAGCTTTTAGGGTTACGGTAGATGAAGGGCAACCACTGCAAGAGCCGCGAAGCTCTACAGTAACCACGCCGGCATCAAACGAGCGGTAGCTAATTGCGCCGCCATCCTGCTCTACAGCCGGGCGTACGTAATCATTTAATATCTGCTGAATTTTGATCTCGGTTTCGGTGCCTTCAAAGTCAACCTCGCCGGTTTGTTCAACTTCCTGTACTTTCAGTTCTGATTCAACCGCGCCTTTTACAAACTCTTTGAGTATCGCTTCAATGTCGTTCCATTCGCTGCCTTCGGTTTTGGTAACGGTAACAAAGTTACTGGCAAAAAACACGCCGTTAACGAATGAAAATTTATATAGCTCTTTTGCAAAAGGAGATTTTTCTGCACTCTCGCGAGTGGCAAAATCTACGCTTCCGTTTATCAGCAACTTGTTTACAATAAACTTCATGGTTGCCGGGTTCGGGGTAGATTCGGTATATACGTTGATATTCATGGATGTACAATTTTAAATAGTAAACAAATGTAATCAGGTTTTTGATTAAAATATCTCGCCAAATTAGTTATGACCTGTTGGTGACGGTGCGTTTCCAACCTCGTCATTGCGAGGAACGAAGCAATCTCCCTGTTTGCAGAGCGGTAAGCATAGCTTAGAGATTGCTTCGTTCCTCGCAATGACGCTTTTATTAACCTAAATTCCCGTATAATTCTGCGGCGTTATTGCTTTCAGCTCTTCTTTAACGCTATCATTCACTTTTAAAGTATCCACAAACTCGGCTATAGTTTGGGCATTAACCTGTGTATTAGTACGCGTAAGCTCCTTTAAAGCCTCGTACGGGTTTGGGTACCCTTCGCGGCGAAGGATGGTTTGTATAGCCTCGGCAACTACCGCCCAATTGGCTTCGAGGTGTGCGTTGATGGCCGGTTCATTCAATAATAATTTATTCAAACCCTTTATGGTTGATTTAAAGGCGATAAGCGTATGCGCTACCGGCACACCTATGTTGCGCAGAACGGTAGAATCCGTCAGATCGCGTTGCAGGCGGGAAACAGGCAACTTAGCGGCCAGGTGCTCAAACATCGCGTTAGCAATACCCAGGTTACCCTCGCTGTTTTCAAAATCAATAGGGTTTACTTTATGCGGCATGGCCGATGAACCTACTTCGCCTGCCTTAATTTTTTGCTTAAAGTAGTTCATGGATATGTAGGTCCAGATGTCGCGGTCGAGGTCGATCAGGATGTTGTTGATGCGTTTTAAGGCGTCGCACTGGGCGGCAAAATTATCGTAATGCTCTATCTGTGTGGTGAATTGCGACCTGTACAAGCCTAAAATATCATTTACAAAATGATTGCCGAAGGCTTTCCAGTCGGTATTTGGGTAGGCAACCTTATGGGCGTTGAAGTTTCCGGTAGCGCCGCCAAACTTGGCAGAGTAAGGCACATCGCGCAGCAAATGGAGCTGGTTTATTAAACGCTCTACAAACACCTCAATCTCCTTACCCAGGCGTGTAGGCGAGGCCGGCTGCCCGTGCGTATGCGCCAGCATAGGTATATGTGCCCACTCAGCGGCGTAATGCCTTAGCAGGTCGATAAGCTGGTGCAGGGCGGGCGTATAAACATCATGTATGGCCGCCTTGAACGAATAAGGGATAGCCGTATTGTTGATATCCTGCGAGGTTAGGCCAAAATGGATAAACTCTTTAAATTCCTGTAAACCCAGTTCATCAAACTTTTTCTTGATGAAATATTCCACTGCCTTTACATCGTGGTTGGTTGTTTTTTCGATGTCTTTTATTGCGGCAGCATCTGCTTCCGAAAAATTCCTGTAAATATCCCGTAACTTTTCGCTTTGTGTGCCGTCAAAAAGTTCTAACTGCGGTACCGGCAGCGAATGCAGGGCCAGGAAATATTCAATTTCTACAAGTACCCGGTATTTAATTAAGGCAAACTCCGAAAAATAAGCAGCTAATTCTGCTGTGGCATTACGGTAACGCCCGTCGATAGGTGATATGGCGGTAAGGGAATTTAATTCCATGCGGTTTTTTTCGCAAAGATAACAATTTGAAATTAGGTGTGGTTTAAAGATGGTTTGTCAGGCAAAGGTAATTTACAATGGAAACTTTGAAATCTAAAAATGTTTCCATAGTTTTGACTCCGAAAGTCAATGAGTCAGGAAGAAAGAATAATAAAGGGCGCACTCGACCTGTTTTTACAGGCCGGCATTAAGAGCGTAACTATGGATGACATAGCCCGCCATTTGGGTATGTCGAAAAAAACTATTTACCAGTTTTTTGGCGACAAGAATGAATTGGTTGTCGCCCTGGTAAAAGACAGGCTGAAAGAAGATGAACGGCAGATAAACGAGATCATCAGTAGTTCGGCAAACGTTATTGAGGAGATGATCAATATGATGAAATGCTCGGAGGATATTTTTTCGAGGATAAACCCTATCGTGTTTCATGATATGCAGAAATACCACCCGGATGCCTGGCAGGAGTTTCAGCGGTTTAAGGCCGAAGTAATCATCAATAAACTGGAGGAACTTCTGATAAAAGGTATGAACCAGGGTTTCATTCGTGCTGATATCGACGTAAAGATATTGGCAACCATGCGCGTAAACCAGGTAGAAATGGGCTTTAACACCCAAATATTCCCGATAGCGCACTTTAACAGCTGGAAGGTACAGGTGCAATTGCTGGAACATTTTAATTATGGCATTTGTACATTAAAAGGGCACGAGCTACTGGATAAGTACAAAGAACAAAACACAAACAAATAATAAAACCTGCTGACATAGGGCTGTCAAACAAAAGAATTTCTTTGCAGGGTGATAAAACTAAACATACAACAACCTATCATATATATGAATATTAAAATGAAACGATTACTGCTTATGATACTGTTTGCTACTGCAGGCCTTAAAGGCTTTTCGCAGACGCAACCGGCACCTCAAACTTATAGCTTTACCATAACGGATGCCGTTAATTATGCCTATGAGCACCGCGATTCGATTGTAAATGCTGCCTTAGATGTTAAAAGTGCCGATTACCGTGTAAAAGAAATTATTGGGCAAGGCTTTCCGCAAATAGACGGTACTGCATCTATTCAGGATTATTTAAAGATACCTACTACGTTATTGCCGGGCGAAGTTTTTGGCGCACCAGCAGGTACGTTTATCCCGGTTAAGTTCGGCGTTAAATATTCTTCAAACTTAGGCATTAACGCCAGCCAACTTTTATTCGACCCGAGTTATATTGTAGGCTTGCAGGGACGTAAAACATATAAAGAGCTTTACAACAGAGCTTATAACCGGACTAAAATTGAAATGAATGTAGCCGTTACCAAAGCTTATTATCAGCTATTGGTGAACATAGAACAAATCAGGCTTTTGGACGCTAACATCGCGCAACTTAAGCATAGGCAAGATCAAACAGTGGCGCAAAATAAACAGGGCGTTGTAGAAAAGATTGATGTTGACCGTATCACCGTACAATATAATAACCTGGTAACTAGCCGCGAGAATACTGTGCGTCTATTGGCGCTAAATTATCAGGTACTGAAATTTCAAATAGGTATGCCGATAGACTATAATCTAACGCTAAGAAGCGGGCTGCAAGATATTAAACTGGAAGAGGGCGTAGCGGAAATATCAGCCGATACCGCAGCCTATAAAAATCGTGCGGAATATGGTATCATGGAAACAAGTTTACAACTAAATAAATTTGATCTTAAACGGGTTAAGGCTCAGTTTTTACCTACGCTATCGGCTAATGCAGCATATACTTACTCTTATCAGAATAATAGTTTTAGTGATTTGTATAGCACAAGCTTTCCATCAAGTTATATTGGAATTACTTTAAAGGTTCCCATTTTCAGCGGGTTTCAAAGAACGAACCGTGTTAAGCAGTCGCAAATAACAGTATTGAAAGCCGAGAATAGCCTTGCACATGCAAAAAACGGCTTTAACCTCGCTGCTCAATCGGCGAAAACGCTATACTTCAATGGTTTGCAAACTCTTAATAATCAAAGGCGTAGCCAGGAATTAGCCCGCGAAGTATTGCGTGTTGCAAATATCAAGTATCAGCAAGGAGTTGGAAGCAGCATAGAAGTTACGCAGGCACAAACAGATCTGCAAAACGCCGATAATGAATATATAAAAGGGCTTTACGATGCACTGGTAAGCAAAGTAGACCTTGATAGGGCATACGGACGAATTCAATAAACAACTAAACTCACATATATACTCCATATAAAATGAAAAAATTATTATACATACCGGCCATACTATTACTGGCAGCATGCTCAAAACCAAAAGATAAAAAGGCCGAACTGGCCGATCTGCAGAAACAGCAACAGGAGATAAACACAAAAATCACCAAACTGCAAAGCGAAATAGGCACCGTAGATTCATCAAAAGCGGTGGAAGTTGGCGCGCTGGAAATTAAAACCGGCAAGTTTGTAAACTATGTACAAATACAAGGTAAAATAGATGCACAGGATAACGTAACCGCATATCCGCAATCGCCGGGTACTATTACGGCCATTAACGTAAAAGTGGGCCAGCATGTAAGCAAAGGGCAAGTACTTGCACAGTTAGATGCAAGCGTATTAGCACAACAAATTGCACAAAACGAAGCCACCGTTAGTCTAAACCAAACACTTTACAACAGGCAAAAGAACCTTTGGGACCAAAAAATAGGTACAGAAGTACAATATTTAACAGCGCAAACCACTTTGCAAGCCAGCAAAAAAGCATTGCAGGCACTACGTCAACAAGCTGGTCAATTCCGTATTTTGTCGCCAATAAGCGGCACAGTGGACCAAATGGACCTTAAATTGGGTCAGGTAGCACAACCCGGGCAAACAGGGATAAGAATAGTGAACGCCGACTTTTTAAAAGTAAAAGCAGATGTGCCCGAATCATACGCGGGCAGCGTAAACACCGGCAACCAGGTGCTAATTTTGGTGCCGGATGCACATGATTCCTTAACCACCAGCGTAACATTCGCTGCTAAAGCTATCGATCCAACATCGCGCAGTTTTGCCGTTGAGATTAAATTGCCGGTGCGCAAGTCACTTCGCCCTAACATGACTGCGATTATAAAAATCGCCAACTACTCAAAAAACGATGCAATAGCTATACCGGTAAAAGCGGTTCAACGCTCAGAAGCAGGAGATTATGTTTACCTGCATGTAAATGGCATTGCTAAGCGTACGCCTATAAAAGTTGGCGCAACTTATGGCGGCGGGTCAGAAATTTTATCCGGCTTAAAAGTTGGCGATCAATTGATAACCGATGGCGTTACCGATATTGAGGATGGCGACAAAGTAAAAGTTACGCAGACAGCTAATTAATTAACCTGATCTATTACATATTATGAAAGATCTGAAAAAAGAATTTGGCCCTTCAAGCTGGGCCATTGATAATAAAACCGCCATTTACGTGCTTATATTTCTGATAAGCGCAATGGGGTTGATCAGCTACAATAACCTGCCGAAGGAGAACTTCCCGGATATTGATATCCCGAAAATATTTATCACTACTGTGTTTAGGGGGCAGTCGCCACAAAATATAGAGAATTTGGTGACTAAGCAGTTGGAGAAACACTTAAAATCGCTGAAAGGCTTAAAAAAGGTTACCTCTAATTCGGTACAAAACGTATCTATCATTACGGCGGAATTTAATACCAATGTGGAGATAAAAGATGCAAAGGTGGAAGTGAAGGATGCCGTTGATAAGGCCAAGCAAGATTTGCCCCAGAACGATGATAACTATACAGAACCGAATATTTCTGATATCAACGTTTCCGACCTGCCTATCCTCTACGTAAACATGTCGGGCGATTACGACCTGAAGAAGCTGAAAGAGTACTCAGATTTATTAAAGGATGAAATAGAAAGCTATAAAGAAATATCAAAGGTTGACCAAATAGGCGCTTTAACGCCCGAGATACAGATCAATGTTGATTTGAATAAGATGGCTGCGGCACAAATAGGCTTCGCTGATATTATTCAGGCAATAGGTACAGAAAATATCCTTTCATCTGCGGGTACCATCAAAATGGATGGTGTACGCCGCAGTATAGATATTAAGCAAGATTTTAAAAATGCCGAGCAGGTGCAGGCCATGGTTATCCGTAACCCAAAAGGCCAGGCAGTTTATTTGCGCGATATTGCAGATGTAAGGGATTCGTTTTTGGAGCAGGAAAGTTACGCCCGTTTAAAAACGCCCGAAGGCAAAGGATTTAAAAATGTAATTACCCTTGCAGTAAGTAAAAGGGCGGGCGAGAACCTCATCGAATCGTCAAACAAAATAAACGCCCTGATCAAGGAAAAACAGAAAACTACTTTCCCCAAAGGTTTGGCCATTACCGTAACCGGCGATCAAAGCAATAAAACACGTACCACGCTGAATGACCTGATCAACACCATCATCATCGGTTTTATACTGGTAACCGTTATCCTGATGTTTTTTATGGGTACTACCAACGCCATATTTGTGGCGCTCTCGGTACCGTTATCCTGTTTTATTGCCTTTTTAGTGATGCCGTGGATTGGGTTTACGTTCAACATGATCGTGCTGTTCTCCTTCCTGCTTGCGCTGGGTATAGTAGTGGATGATGCTATTGTGGTAATAGAAAACACGCACCGTATTTTTGCCAATGGCCGCGTTCCTATAAAGGAGGCCGCAAAAACAGCCGCGGGCGAAGTATTCCTGCCGGTGTTTTCGGGAACCATGACAACGCTTGCGCCGTTTATCCCACTGGCATTCTGGAATAGCATCATTGGGGATTTTATGTTCTTCCTGCCTATAACGCTAATTATTACCCTGTTGGCATCATTGGTGGTGGCCTATATCATGAACCCGGTTTTCGCGGTTGATTTTATGAAACCCCACCACGACGGTGAACACGATAACCCTAAGTTTGATAAGGCAACCAAACGTGCCATGATTTACCTTGGCATAGCTACCGTTGTTGGTTATCTCATCAATTTCGGCTTTGGTAACTTTATGGTAGTTATAATTATACTATATCTACTAAACCATTTTGTTTTCTTAAGATGGATAGATAAGTTCCAGAAAAATGCCTGGCCAAGGTTCCAGGACTGGTACGCAAGGGTATTGGAGCGCGCTGTTAAACGCCCGGTTACGATGCTGCTGGGTACTTTTGTACTATTCGTTGTGGCTATTGTAGCAACAGCCATGTTTGGTAAAACCCCGGAATTTTTCCCGGCGGGCGACCCTAACTTTGCCTACGTATACGTAACAATGCCCATAGGTACCGACCAGGCTACTACTGATGCGGTTGCAAAAAAAGTAGAACAGCGTGTAGCGCAAGTGGTTGAACCGGATAAAGAAATCGTTACCTCTATTATCACCAACGTTACCAAGAGCGTATCTGATCCGCAGGACGAAGACCAGGGCGATTACCAGAACAAAGCCAAGGTTACAGTGGCGTTTGAAGAATTTGGCAAACGTAATGGTAAGGATACCAAACAGATACTGATCAATATACGGAAAGCCGTACAAGGTTTCCCGGGCGTAAAAATAGCTGTAGCACAGGAAGCCGGTGGGCCGCCCGTACAAAAAGATATCAGTTTGGAAATTGCCGGCGACAATATTGATACCCTGGTACATGTTGCCAGTAATTTAAAAAATTACCTGGCCAAACAAAACATTGCCGGTATTGAAAATTTAGTAGCCGACGTGGAAAGCGATAAGCCGGAAATTGTATTTGATATCGACCGTGAAAGGGCAAACCGTGAAGGGATATCTACCAAAACAATAAACGATAACCTGGGTGCTGCAATATTTGGCGCCAAAGCTGCCGATTTTAGAAACACCAAAGAGGATGATTATAAAATAATGGTTCGTGCTTTGCCGGAGCAACGTAGCAACATTGATGAGCTGCGCAACTTAAAAGTAACCTACCGCGATATGGCAACAGGCGGAGCAATACGCCAGGTGCCCATATCAGCGTTTACCGATGTGCGTTACAGCAACACCTTTAGCAACATCAAACATAAGCAACAGCACAGGGTGTTAACTTTATCGTCAAGCGTTATAAAACCATACAACGCAAACGAAGTGAATGCCAATATTTTGAAAGCTTTAGCCAACTTTAGGCACCCGGATGATGTAATTATTCGCCAGGGTGGCGGCCAGGAAGACCAATTGGACGCTGTGAAATTCCTTGGAAGCGCTCTATTAACCTCTTTCGGTTTGATATTGATCATCCTGATGATCCAATTCAACTCTGTAGGTAAAACACTTATCATTATCAGCGAGATATTCTTTAGTATTATCGGCGTGTTACTGGGCTGTACCATCTTTGGTATGACGATGGCGATTGTAATGACCGGTGTAGGTATCATAGCCCTTGCTGGTGTGGTAGTACGTAACGGTATATTGCTGGTAGAGTTTACCGATATGCTGATAGAACAAGGCACCAGCCTGCACGATGCCGTTGTAGAAGCCGGCCATACCCGTATGACACCGGTGTTGCTTACCGCAACCGCTGCCATCTTAGGTTTAATACCATTGGCCGTAGGTTTCAATATCGATTTTGTGGGCTTATTCACTCACTTTGAACCGCATATCCACTTTGGTGGCGATAACGTTGCTTTTTGGGGGCCATTAGCCTGGACGATGATCTTCGGTCTTGCTTTTGCAACTACTATCACCCTGATATTGGTGCCATGTATGTACATTATCCGTGTAAACATGAAGAATTATTTCTTCGGTAACCAGGATGAGAAGAAAGCTGAAGAAAAACGCAAGTTAGAATTAGCCGACGCGAGGTAATAACTGATCTTACATAAATGCATGGGCCGCGTTTTATTACGTGGCCCTTTTTTGTTGTAACTAAAGTGTAAGTTGCTGTATGTATAGTTGCTGTAAATTTAGTTGAAACAACCTTTGTAGCAGTGTGTTGTAGTGCTATGGCAAGCATACTTCAAACACCGGCGGCCAAAGCCGCAGCATTGGGTTTAATAGCTGGCATGCGTACCTTTTACGCACCGGCGGTATTAACCCACATGTACAGCAGGCATCCTGCCAAACACCTCAATGGTTCGCCTTTAGCGTTTATGCAAACTATCACAGCTTCAAAAGTTTTTAAAGTGCTTGCTGCAGGCGAATTGGTGGGCGATAAAATGCCAACCGCGCCAAACCGTACAGCGGTGCCGGGCTTGGTGGGTAGGGCGCTCTCGGGGATATTAAGCGGCGCCGTGGTTTACAAAGCCAGCGGTAAGCACCCTATAATTGGTGCATTGATAGGTGGGGCGACCGCAGTTGCATCTACATTTGGATGCTTTTTCCTTCGTAAAGCGGTAGGTAAAAGCACCGGGCTTCCCGATCCATATATTGGTGTTATTGAAGATGCCCTGGTAATTGGCACAGGTATAACTGTAGCCCGTAACGCCCGATTTTAACATTTGAATATCATCTTTTAATGTCGGCTATACAGTTGAAGCTGAAAAATTGATATTTTTGTTAAATAAGTCAGGAATACAATACTTTACACGAGGGCATTAAATGAGTGCAGGCATAGAACAGCAGGATATTAAACGCGAAAAGATTTTAGAAGCATCGTACCAGCGTTTTTTGCATTATGGCTATTCTAAAACTACGATGAACGAGATAGCGGGCGACCTATCAATGTCCAAAGCCTTGCTTTATTATTACTTTCCGGATAAAAGCGAGCTGTATATGGCAGTGATGCGGAAGCTCGCCAACGATTACCTGGAGTTGCTGGAAGGGAGTGCTGGCCAGTTTACCAGTTTGCGTGATGCGTTTTTGTTCCAAGTGAACACCCACCACAATTTTATTGTTACTAATTATAACTTTTTTGATTACGTAAGGCTCAACGAGCAAAACTTGCCCGATACCATCTGGAGCATTGTGAGCCAGATACGCGATACGGAAACCAAGCTGCTTATGCAGGCCATACAAAGCGAAACAGAGAAGGGTAGCATACATCCGGTGGCTAACCCCGCCGAGGTAGTAGATGTGTTTTTAGATGCTTTGCAAGGAATTAAAGTAGGGGCGATGCAAAAGAAAGTTAACTTCCCCCGAAAAGAGCACCTGGACGAAATACACAACAAGCGCCTTTTGCTGATAGATATTTTTGTAAAGGGGCTGAAGTAGTCTACAGTAGTCAGTTCTCAGTTGGCCGTTTGCTTTTTCTTGCATCAGTTAACTGCAAACCGCCCACTGCAAACTTCTACTCGCCAAGACTGGTGTTGATCACAATATTCCCCACCAAAATTTTATGAATAGGGCAGGCATCTGCAATAGTGATGAGGCGTTTACGCTGTACATCGGTTAGCTCGCCCTTAAAATTTAGTTTACTTTCTATAAATATCCCCGTTTCAGTACGGTACATTTCCAGGTTTACCTTTATCTCATCTATCACCCACATTTTTCGGTTAATGTACATCCGCAGGGTAATTGCCGTGCAACTGGCGAGGCTTGCTAATAACAGGTTATAAGGCGACATGCCGGTATCGGTACCGCCATCATCTATGGGTTCATCCGCAATGATAGTGTGGTTGCTGCTATTTACAATTGTTTGGTACTGCGCGCGGCCAATAACGGCGCTGCCATCAGCAATAATATCTTTTTGGCTATCCATTTGTTTAGCTATTCCTGGTTCAGGTCCAGCAATTTCCAGCTTTCTTCGCGGTTAGCGCCACCGCCCATATACCTAAGCGAAATTGTGAAATTGGTAGTTGTGCTTTCGCCATTGCCGTCTTTTGCAGAGTACGAGGATTTTATTACGTAAACCGAATCGGATTTCTTGGCGAACTTATATTCGTCATCATGAAACGACACACTGGTTGACCTCACCGTTGGCCTGATGTAAATTTTGGCCATGGTATAAGCGGCATCGCTGTTGGGCAAGCCACTAAATATCTCGGTAGAGTTTGAATTTGCTATTTTAACCAGGATAAAAACGAATACTACTCCTAAAACAACCAGCAGCAATACCGCTTTTGTCGCCGTTTTCTTTTTTGCCTGCTTGGCTTTTAAGTATTCTTTTTGCATATATGTAAACAAATGACGCTTATAACGATATTTTTTTCCAAATTTAATAAAAATCGTAGCATCTTCTGTTTCCATTGAATTTGCGGTAGTCGCTCGACCGATAAGGAAGAGTGGTTTCGTATCCTATACTACCTTCGGTGGTGCCGCTGGTGTTACTGTAGTTTAAACCCCGCCCGGCAGGCACGTCGTGGCTTACACCCAACCGCATTTTCTCGCCACCATCGCGATTAATAAACACATCGAAGATAAATGATACCACTATCGAGCTTGGTCCGTTGCTGAGCCCGCCGCTGCGGTACCAAAGCCCGGCATTGATACTGCGCCGCTTGTATTGAAAACCTACGCTTACTGATTGCGACTGCGCTTGCTTGTAAAAAACAACAGAAGGTATTACGTATGATTTTTGGTCTTCATCAAGGTTGTCGTCCTGGGTTAGGTTATAGCGGTAACTGGCGTGGAACGTACCGCGCATGGGCAATTTTGCGGGTACCCCGGTGAACGATTCGTTTGGCCTGTTTATATGCTGCATAGCCCCGCCGATATTGAAATTTCCTGTGGTAAGGTTGATGCCGGCGCCCGAATCAAAATAAAATTTATTGTTGAAGAGCGCAACGTCTGCACCACTGGTAGAACCTGGGATATACCCGAGGCGAGGGTCTATCTGGTCGCTGAAAATTAATTTGGTATAATCAACAGATCGGTTGGTAACGCCGGCCTGCAACCCAAACGACAATACAAAATCATCGTTACCGACACTGTAGGAGTATATACCCGAAATATTGTTTTTGGTGAGGTAGGCGGTGCCTTCGCTTGCGCGGGTAAACATCAACCCAAAACCACCCCCAAACCGTGGTACATTATAATCTACCGAAGCGGTAAGATAGGATAGCCCACCGCCCGCAATAGACGAATATTGATTGCGGTAAATTAAGTTCATGCGCAGGTCGCCTTCAAATTGGCCGTTTAATGCCGGGTTAAGGTAATTGGGCGAATTGAAAAATTGCGAGTACATATGGTCCTGCGCCCGGGCATATACACAACTAAGGAGGCTTATAACCATTAAAGCGTAAAGTTTTGTTGATCCCTTCATCACTATCTTATTAAGTGTATAACCCCTGTGCGTTTCGGCAGGGTGTTAGGACCGTATTGCATCCCTTTCCATTCGGTACCATTTATAAATTGTGCCGAAGCCTGCCATATATAAACACCCTGCTGTGCCGGTGTGCCTTTATAAAGCCCGTCCCAACTCTCCACGGGCTCGCCTTTGCTGTCCAATTTGGTGGTTTCCCAAACTAGTTGCCCCCAGTTATTAAATATTTGCATGCGCCATGTTAAAATACCCGAACCTTTTACAACAAAGGTGCGCAGCTCACTGGTGCTGCTGGCAGGCATAAATGCATTAGGGATATATAACTGCCCCGGTACACCAGTAATTTGCACATTGTGCGAGACAGTACTGTCGCAACCGTCGCGGTTAGTAACCTTTAAAGTAACCTTGTAAGTACCTGTATCGGCGTAGGTATGGCCGGGGTTTTGTTGGGTAGATGTGGCGTTATCGCCAAAATCCCACTGCCAGCTAACCGGGTTGCCCGATGTTTCGTCGTCGAACGCAAAATGGTAATTTGGTATTTTGGTGATAAAGCCGGGGCTGGCAGCAAAATCAACGTTTGGCGCGCTGTTAACTTTTATAAACTCCGTTTTGGTGATCACGTTGGTACAACCGGTAGCCAGGTTGGTTACTTTAAGTGTAACCGTATATGGCGAATTTTTAGAGCCATAAACATGCGGCAGCGGTGTGTAACCAAAAAAATGTGCTGTGCCATCGCCAAAATCCCATTCGTAACTTAGCGATTGCGGGTTGGTAATACCATTGGCAGGCGTTGTGTTTGTGAAATGAACGGTTATTGCCTTGCAGCCGCTTGGTATATCGGCATCAAAGTTAGGCAATGGTTGTGGGTAGGCTTCAAATTTTATCCGGTCGGTAGATTCGAATGTCGCGCAAGGGTTTTCGGCCACAATACTTACAAAATAGGTACCCGGTGTTGCAAAGGTATAAGGCTGTTCGGTCTTGCTGCCCTGTATCTCATCAACTTTTACGCCGTTTGCGTCAAATATGCGGTAGAAGAAGTTGTCCCCGCCCGATGAAATATTTACAAACGTTGCTGTGAAGGGATAGCAGGCGGCACTCTTATTATCCTTAGGGAAAAATAGGGGCACAAACGTTGCCGGGAATATGTTGATGGGTATAGGGGTGCTCTGCGAGGTGTTATCGCAAAGGTCGGTTGCAATCACATAAATGGTATAAAACTTGTCGTTGCGTGGCGGGCCTAACGGGTCAAAGGTCACATCCGATTTATCGAGCACATGCTTAGAGTCAACTCTGACATTGCCATCGTACACATAAAAATCATAATATTTATTAGTGCCGGGGGAGGTATTTTTAACTTTAATGGCCAAAGAACCACAGCCCGAGAGCCGTTCGGGCAGCAAAGATGCTACCGGTACCGCCGGCCTAACGGTTATTTGCATGGTGTAAGCAGGGCGTGGAAGGCAGTTGTTGATAATGCTTAATGATACGGTATATGTGGTATCTCTTCCATCGGTACGTGGTAAAAAGGTGTGCTGCGGGCTTACCTCGTTAGAGTTTCCGGTACCATCGCCAAAATCCCATAGGTAAGTGGTTGTGGTAAATACGGGGGTTGATGTATTTGTGAACTCAACACTAACCGCCCCGCAAATGGTATTGGTAAAATTCGATGTGAATTCTGGTGTTACATCCGGGTTGTTTACAACAGTAATTTCATTTTGGCTGTCGGGGCAGGGGGCGGTTCCTTTTATTGTCCAGGTAAATTTATAGGTGCTGCCGCCAACTAAGCCTGATACCTGGGTTTTTGGATTGGTTGCATCGGCAAATACAACCGGTGGGCCACCGGTTTGTGTCCATACGCCTGCAAATGGCGTGGGGTCGTTGCCATTTAAGGTAACCGTAGCGGCGTTGCATAAGGTTGTTAAAGGCTGGCCGCCATTTGCAGCCATTACCGGCTGGTTTACGGTTATGGTTGCTATTGATGAACGCACCACATCACACACGCCGTTTTGTATAACCGCCCTAAACTGCGTTGTTTGGGTAAGCATGTTGTATTCGTATTGGTCGGTGATGTCAAGCAAGGTTACCCAGTTGACGCCGTCGGTAGAAGATTCCCAGCTTACTACGTTACCCAATTGGCCAGATAAATTAAGGAAGCCGCCATTAGCATCTGCACATACCGATATAGAACCGGCAATTGTGCCGCCTACGGTTGGTACATCGGTAGTTATACGTACCGTATCGGTAGATGGCGTACAGTTTGGACTGGTATTTACCGACCAAACAAACTGGTAAACGTTGCCCGGTTTTAAGCCGCTTGCAACTGCGTTTGGTTTGGTAGCATCAGAAAATGTAATACCGGCTTGGCCCGATGCCAGTGTCCACTT
This sequence comes from uncultured Mucilaginibacter sp., assembly GCF_946481715.1. The sequence continues at coordinate 29,488 of NZ_CAMLOV010000027.1, forward strand.
CCCCGTGCCTGGTGATGGATCGTTGCCTTGCAGCATATAAGTTGGACCTGCACAAATAGATTCATCAGGCCCGGCAGCAGCAGCTATTGGCAATGGCGCAATAGTTACCGTTACCGGCGATGACGGCTGCCCGGCGCAGGTACCATGATACGGAGTGATCGTATAGGTCACAGTACCATACCCGGTACCGGTATTTACCAATATATCATCAATTGTTGCCGAAGCAGACGCTTGGTCGGTATTGCCTGTAATGCCTGCCGATGCCACGCTCGTCCAGGTGTAGGTAGTGGCAGGTGTGGAGGAGCTAAGAACAATACCATTTGGTTGATTGCTGCAAATTGGGGTAGCCGGTGGCGTGGCGGTTAAAACGGGTACGCGGCTAACTGTTACAAATAAGTCGGTAGCGTTGCCAGGGCAGCCATTGGTTGTAGGGGTGATGGTATATTTAATTACGGCATCGGTTGCGCCGGTGTTTGTTATCACATCATTTATGGTATTCCCTTGTCCTGTTGGCTGAAACCCCGTAGCGGCTCCCGAGAAAACACTCGCTGTCCAATTATAGGTAGAAACGGGGTTTTGCGACTTTATGGTGTAACTAAAGTTAGCGCCTGTGCAAACCTCGGCCGTTTTGGTGCTGGTGATATTGTCTTTAAGGGTAATAGTAATAATTACAGGTGCCGAAATTACATTACAGGGCGCTGCCAGGTTGGTGGTTACTTCCAGGCTAATGGTAGCTGTCCCTGCGGCTATCTCTGCAGCAGAGGGCGTGTAAGTTGGCTTCTTTGCATTTCGGTCGGGGCTAAATGTCCCGGTGCCGCCAACCCATTGAAAACTGTTGTAAACTCCGGTGATATCGGCATCCAGGAACGTTGAACTGCCTTCGCAGATGGTGCGGTCGCCGCCTGTGGTTATAATCGGGGCTTCCTGGAAAGTGAGCTTTTGAGAATCTGAAGCAGGCCCGCAGTTGTTTACATGGTTTACCGTAATGGTATAGGTTTTGTACTCGGTGAATATGATATCAGGGTATTTGCTGTTTGCTGTTGTGCCGTTTGCAAAACTGAAGGCGCCGCCGGTAACCGTCCACGTGTAGGTTGTAGGCAAAGCTTTAGAAGTTCCCGTTAACGTTGTTTTAGTGGTTGTGGCCGTATTGCTGAATGAGATAACCTTGTCTTTTCCACAGATAAGGGCATCAGCAGAAAGTTTGGCTACCGGACTTAAGTTTACTACCACGTCCTGGGGTTCTGACGATACCAACCCGCAACTTTGTGTGGTAATATCCAATTGTACGGTGTATACTCCCGATGTGTTAAAATCAAACTCTGGTACTTTACTATTTGCATTTGTACCGTTTATATACCTGAATGTAGTTGGCGTAACGCGCCAGGTATAAGTAGTATTAGGGTCGCAATTTTCATCAACCACCGAGGTATTGACAGGGATGAGTGAGCCGGCTGTACAAATAGTTGATCCGGGCAAAGTAAAACTTGGCTTTGGCGCGTTTTGAATACAGATGTTGATCACGGTATCCTTTACATCGCAAATATTATTTCCGTTTTGTAAATGCAGCCCCACAAAATGTTGTCCGTTTGTAGTGAAGGTATATTCAAGGGATTTTTCCAGCGGGTAATTTACGGCCACAACCACGCCATCTACAACCCAGGTGTATAAGGCATTTTGGTTTGTACAATCAAACGAGGTACTGTTAGGGTCCTGGCCGGGGACGGACTTGTTGCCAAATGTAACAGGCGTGTTAGTACACGCTGTTTTGTCGGCGCCTATAATGTTTTTTGGCGGCTCAATCACCCGCGCGTAGCCTGTAACCGGTGTGCCCAATTTACCGCAGATAGGGCTTGTTGGCTGTAGGTCTATCTGGAAAACATTTTGCAGTCCGTTTGCCACGTTGCCGCAGGATGCTTTTTTATAGGTATGGTCTATAAATCCGCCGCTGGCCACAATATCGCAAAGCGTATAATTGGTGCTTAACCCATCGCCCCAGGTAACGCTGTAAATTAAACCAGGGTAATTTTTCTGGATGCCGTTTGGTGAGTTAATATCAACGCTATAGCTAAGTTTATTTTGGCCGTTTAAGCATACCTGGTTACTACCCGATGCACCGAAGCTGTTATTAACCAGGTTGTTAATAAGGGAATAAGCCTTGGTGCCAACGGTACCCGCAGCGTCTACCGCCTTGACAAACACGGTATAGTTAGCAGCTTTTGCTTTAAAAGGCTGGTTGGGCAGTGGTAATACCGCTTCACTTGTTTGAGAAAGCTCATTAAAAAAGCTCGCGATTGCAGTAGCGCCTGCGGATGATGCGTTTACAAAAGGGTAGGCTGTATTATCTGTTCCGATACATGCGCCGAATACCTCTGGGGTGTTTGCGCTGATAGCTTGCGAGCTTACCCCTGCGGTTACGCCTGCTACAGCCTTCACCTCAAATGGCCCCGAAGTAACGGGTAGTATGGCCGGGTCGGTGCATTGGATGCGTACCCTGTAATTTGTACCTGCTGTGGTTGTAAGGGGAATTACGCCATTTACAAAAGTGCCGTAAAAACCTGTGTAGCTGCCTATAGGTGCTTGCGCGCCAAAGTTACCGTTAGCATCAGACAAGTAGAGGTTAAATTTATTGGTTGAGCTGGCGCAGGCGGTTGTAGTATTTAAATGGAACGGCACGCCAATTGTTGAACCCCGACCGTAAGGACCCGGATCGATGTTGCTAATGGTAACAACCTGTGCAAATGCGCCGGCTACAACAATGCAGCAAAAAGTAAAGGCAAGAAATAAAATCTTTGTAAATATTCTCTCCATCAAATCTCATTCATAGCAAACCTTGGCAGGATGCTAAAATAACAATATTGTTACACATTATATACGGCTTTTTAAGCCAAAAAGCGATTTATGGTTGTATACGTAAACGAAATAAACTGGTTGCCCTGAATAAAAAAATTACCTAAAAGATAATTATTGCATTAGTTTAGGCCCTTATTTTATAAATTTAATAAACGGGCGATGTTTAACCAAAAAACAGGTACGATATAAAAATTGCGGCGATTACACCGGCCAGGTCGGCTATTAAGCCGGCGGGGATAGCGTAACGCGATTTTTTGATGCCAACCGAGCCAAAATACAGCGCTACAATATAAAACGTAGTATCAGCCGAACCATTAAATACCGAACCAAGCCTGCCGGCAAAACTATCGGCACCAAAAGTTTGCATAGTGCTTATCATCATTGCTTTAGAACCCGACCCGCTTAAGGGTTTTACGTAGGCCACCGGTAATGCATCCACAAAACGGGTATCCAATCCGGCTTTTACACAAGCCCAGCGTACGCCGTCGTTCAGGAAATCTAAAGCACCACTGGCCCTAAATACGCTGATAGCCACCAGCATGGCCACCAGGTAGGGTATTATTTTCACCGATACCTCAAAACCCGATTTTGCCCCGTCTATAAACGACTCGAATACGTTTACCTTTTTAAATAAAGCGCCAATAATAAATATCACTGGTATCGAAAATAATAGCGTATTGCTGATAATGCCAGATACCACCTGTATCTGTTCCTTATCGAGGTATTGCGTAAAGTACCATACCATGCCGGTTATAAATAGCGTAAGGCCGCCAAGCCATGCAATAATAACCCTATCCCAAAGGTTTATTTTTTGCTTGATGGCCACCGCCAGCAGCCCTACAACAGTAGCCACGTAAGTTGCTATGATACAAGGCATAAAAACATCTGCCGGGTTTTTAGCATGCAAGATAAAGCGTTGTGCAATAATGGTTACCGGTAAAAGCTGCAAACCGGAAGTATGCAAAACTAAAAACATGATCTGCGCATTGGAAGCAGTTTCCTTATCCTCGTTCAGTTCCTGCAAACTGGCCATCGCCTTAAGCCCAAGCGGCGTGGCAGCGTTATCTAATCCCAATAAGTTGGCCGAGAAATTCATCATCATTTGCCCGTTGGCAGGGTGGTGCTTCGGCACCCCGGGGAACAACCGGCTTAAAAACGGCCCTACAATGCGCGAAAGGAAATTCATTGCGCCCGCGCGCTCACCAATATTCATGATGCCAAGCCATAAAACCATACTGCCGGCCAATGGCAAAGCAATATCCATTACCGATGCCCTGGAAGAGTTGAACATGCCATCTACCAAAAGCTTAAAAGCGTCTACATCGCCCAAAAAAATAAGCTTGCAAAGTGCAATGACAAAAGCGATGAGGAAAAATGCTATCCAGATGTAGTTAAGGGCCATAGTAAGTTTAAAGGCTTGAAGTTAATTTTTTTTGAATAATTTATGCAGAATAAGCATATTTAAAATGAATTTTATAATTAGAAAAACCAACCATGAACGATATAGCCCGGCAATTAGATGATGCAGTAACCGATTTTTTAAATAATCGTGCCGCGGAGGCCAACTGGCAAAATATTACTACACCCGGCAAGTGGAACAATAAACAAATTATTGGGCACTTGATAGACAGCGCCCATATAAACCTGCAGCGTTTTGTGCGCTGCACCTACGAGGAACGTTTTAAATTGATATACTACCAGGAAGAATGGGTGCAGGCGCAGCACTACGCCGACTTCGACCCGCAGGAGCTTTTGCTGTTGTGGAAACTGGTAAACAAGCAAATAGTACGTGTATTGGCTAATTACCCTACAGACAGGTGGCAAATTACATGCGATAATAATAGGGGGGAACCCGTTTATAATACAGTTGAATTTATAGCTAATGATTATATAGCGCATATGTTGCACCACCTAAATCAGTTGAGATAAATGCAACCGGCAGGCTATTCTGGCACGCCAATGGCGAAGAAACTTGGCATTAAAGCTGGCTTCGAGGTACGGTTGATTAACCAGCCCGCGCATTATTTTGATTTGTTTACTGATATGCCACTTGATATAGTATTAATTGATGAGGCCGGCACAACGGTGAATTTCGTTCATTTCTTCACAAGGGAATTCGACGAACTGATTGGCCTCCTGCCAACATTAAGGCAGCAAATTACGCAGGATGGTATCATCTGGGTGTCCTGGCCAAAAAAAGCATCAAAGGTTGTTACAGATGTTACCGAAGATAAAATACGCGACTATGCCCTGCAAACCGGGCTGGTAGACGTAAAGGTTTGTGCGGTAGATGACGTGTGGTCGGGCTTGAAACTGGTGATACGATTGAAGGACAGGAAATAAAAAACGTCATGCTGATTATTTCAACACCCCATCATACAAGTAGCCACAAAGGTGCCGTATGCATTGCCCGATACATTGCCGATTACTTGCCGCGTGGGACCCCCAAACAAGTTCGGGATGACCATTTGGTTGAAATCATTTTTAATTATAGGCCGTTATCGCTTTATCCGATACAACCTGTATATCAAAAACACGCCTTAAGGGGTTATACGGGACGGCATCATTCACCATAACATAAATACTGCCCAAATCCTTTACGGTATAGGTTTGTACATCGGCAGTGCTACTTACTTTATTTAAATAATCGGCAATGGAGTTATAAATGAGGTTGTATTGTTGCAACTCGTTGGTCTCTATTTCTATAAATAAACGCTTGCCATCTATCCGCACATTTATATTGTTATAAGTTCCGCCGGGGATGGCCAGGGTATATTTCCGGGTGTTTTTCTTAATATTCTTCTCGGCCAGTGTGTACCCTTTTGAGGTAAAAAAAGTATCCGCCTTGTTGATGTTGTTATGCAGCAGGTAATTCAGGTCATCATACGATACAAGGTTACTTTGCGCGAAGCAAGCCATGCACGAGCAAAACAAAATGGCGGTTAATACAAACTTTTTCATAATAGGCACGACTTTCACTAACAGAACGAATCTCGTTAAATTAAAGTACTTTACTTATTTCCCACAGCAATTTTACGAAGCTTCTGCCAACTAGGCAAGCCCTGGTTTATGTCATTCACAGTTCAAGTTTTGCGCTATTTGCTAAAATTGGCCTAATTGGTAGTATTAATATTATATCATTATTACCTTAGCAAAATTATTTTAAATACAATGCCTACTATAAAATTAGCCCGCGTAAGCGGCGAATACGGGTTTGAGGCCCATGACGAATATGGCCACACCGTGCGGATGGACAGCAGCCCCGAAAGCGGCGGAGAAAACTTTGGCGTACGCCCCATGCAAATGCTTTTGATGGGTTTGGGCGGATGCTCGGCCATTGATGTGATAGCTATCCTGCGCAAGCAGCGCCAAGACGTTACTGATTACGAAATGGTGATAAGTGGCGAGCGCGAGGCCGGTAAAGAGCCATCACTATGGCAAACCATCAATTTAGAATTTCATTTATACGGCAATGTTGATGAGGAAAAAGCCAACAAGGCCGTTGAATTATCGTTGAGCAAATACTGTTCGGTTGCAGCGACCCTTTACAAGGCCGAAGCCGATATCAAATGGCAGGTAATTATACACCCTGCTAAATAATACATATACTATACTACTATAATGTCACAAGAATTAGACCCGATAACCAAGGCTATACGCATACGCGCACCAAAAACCCTTCAAAACGAGCATTCATCGCCCTTGTATTTAACCAGCAGCTTTACTTTTGACGAGGCCGAAACCATGCGCGCCGCATTTGCTGATGAGAATGACGAAAATATTTACAGCCGTTTCAGCAACCCAACTGTTGACGAATTTGTGGCAAAAATGTGCGCTTTAGAAGGCTGCGACGATGGCTTTGCAACTTCTACTGGCATGAGCGCTATCTTTGCAACCTTTATGGGCTTGCTGCAAAGCGGCGACCATTTGCTGTGCTGCAGTTCGGTTTTTGGGAGTACATTTACCATCGTAAATAAATACCTGCCAAGGTATGGCATCACCTGCACGCTTATACCGGCTAATGATAAAAATGCCTGGGAAGCGGCCATACAGCCAAATACCAAAATGCTTTACCTGGAAACGCCAACCAATCCGCAGTTGGAGGTTATCGACCTGGAATGGGCAGGGCAGTTCACCAAAAAACACAATATCATATTCAACGTAGATAATTGCTTTGCAACGCCATTGCTGCAACGCCCGGTTGATTTTGGTGCCGATATCATTGTACACTCGGCCACCAAATGGATCGACGGGCAGGGTAGGGTACTTGGCGGCGTAATTGTTGGCCGTAAGGACCTGATAAAAGAGATTTATATGTTTTGCCGCAACACCGGGCCGGCCATGTCGCCGTTTAACGCCTGGGTGTTAAGCAAAAGTTTGGAAACGCTGGACGTGCGCATGGAACGCCACTGCGCTAATGCCCTCAAAATTGCCGAAACATTGCAAAACAACCCTAATGTAAGCTGGGTAAAATACCCTTTTTTAAAAGGGCACCCGCAATACGATATCGCCAAAAAGCAAATGAAAGGCGGCGGCGGCGTTTTATGCTTCGAGATAAAAGGTGGCGTTGCCGCCGGCCGTAAGTTTTTAGATGCATTGGAACTGCTTTCGGTAACAGCCAATTTAGGCGATAGCCGCAGCATTGCATCGCACCCGGCGAGTACAACACACTCTAAATTAACTGATGCAGAGCGCGCATCAGTAGGCATTACGCCAGGGTTGATCCGTATCTCTGCCGGTTTAGAAAAAGCTGAAGACGTAATAAATGATATTGTACAAGCTTTGGAAAAAAGCGAGGCTTAAATACTACCATGGAGCGAGTAATTCCCGTACAAACCCTGCACCTCATCCCGGTACTGGATAAGCTTCTGGTAGAATTACTCGCCTCCTTAACTCCCGAAGAGTGGCACATGCCCACAGTTGCCAAATTATGGGATGTAAAAGATGTTGCCGCCCACCTGCTGGATGTAAGCGTGCGTAGTATTGCCTCTCTCCACCACTATCAAAACAACGAAGCACCGCCGCAGATCAACAGCTACCAGGACCTTGTAGTTTATTTAAACGAGCTGAATGCCGTTTGGATAAAGGCGATGAAGCGCGTAAGCCCGCAACTGCTAACGCAGCAGATGGAAAGCGCCTTTAAGCAGCACTTCGAATACCTGCAATCGTTGAATCCCTGGGCACCGTCTATGTATTCTGTTGCATGGGCCGGGGAGGATACCTCGCTTAATTGGTTCCATATTGCCCGCGAGTACACCGAAAAATGGCACCATCAGCAACAGATCCGCGATGCGGTTGGCAAGCCTGGGTTAATGAACAAAGAACTTTTCTTCCCGCTGATAGATACCTTTATGTACGCTTTGCCGCATACCTACCACAATACGCAGGCAGAAGAGGGCACTGTTATAAAATTTACGGTTAGCACCGATGCCGGAGGGGACTGGTTTTTAAAACGGGCCGCCGGTAAATGGGAATTATTGAAGGAGCTGTCTCCTGAACAAATTGACGCCTCTGTCATTATTTCTCCTGATACTGCCTGGAAGCTTTTTACCAAAGCAATTTCGCCTGAAAAAGCAATGGCTGTATCCACAATGCAAGGCAACAACGCCCTCGCCATGCCCATGTTTAGCATGATATCAGTAATGGCTTAATGCTGTCGTCATATCCGAAAGGTATATGTCCACAAGTAACGATTATTTATAATTTTCGTAAATAAACGTATAGTATTAGGTGCAAAATTTAAAACCAGGCAACAACCTATGTTAATAGCGAAATTTTGCCCACCGCCCGCCATTTGGTTTTGCAAACGGATTGATAGATAGTTCCTTATTTTTTAATTTCATCTGATTTTCATGTTCAAACACCCATCCTCACTCGCGTTCTTGCCTTTGGCATCGTTGTTGCCTGTGGGGGAGTAAGCCTGTTGTATATTATAACGGGCGATACCAAAATCATACAACATGAAAACAAATTTAAAAAAAGCAACATTGCTGTTAACCGGCCTAATGGTTGGCGGTAAATTGTTTGCCCAATCCCCCGACTCACTCTCTACAAAAGATTACGTACAACCATTTTCAGGCGGCGGCGCATTCCGCACCTGGTCTATAGGTATTCACGGCGGCGTATTAACGCCATACACCATTTTCGGTACAAACGGCAAACAGGATTTTACAACCCCGCAAGCGGAACTTGGGTATGGTGGTTACATCAAAAAACAAATATTACCTTCATTTGGCTTGCAAGCGGATTTCCTGGCAGGTAAGGTAAAGGGTAAAGATGCCCAACCCGGCTCGGCATATAACAGCTTCCAAACAAAAGTGCAATGGTCGGCTGCATTAAGTGGTAACCTTACTTTAGCCAACATAAACTGGCGCCATCAAAAAGGCGCAATACAGCCTTATGTTACCTTTGGTGGTGGTTTAATTAATTATAAACCGGTATTAACAACCGTGGCGGGCGTATCTCAAAACTTTAAAGATAATGACGAAAGTATCCGCGAATTCTTTATCCCGATAGGTGCAGGTTTAAAATTCAACCTGGGCCGTGGTGTAAATTTGGATATGGGTTACCAGGTTAACTTTGTTGCTTCCGACAACTTCGATGGCTACAACTTTGGCAATGGCAGCGATAAGTTTTCTTACGGCCATATTGGTTTAGAGTTTGCTTTAGGCAAAAGCTCGAAACCACAATTAGCTACCCACAACCCGGTAAACAGCATGCGTACCGAGTACCTGTGGCAGGATCAGCAAAACAAAGCTGCTTTGCAGGCACAAATAGATGCTGAGAAAGCCGCCAACGCAAAATTGCGCTCTGATTTGGACGCAACAAACGCTAACCTTGCAAAATTTACGGTTGACAGCGATGGCGACGGTGTTCCTGATTTCTACGATAAATGCCCAAGCACACCTGCCGGTCAAAAAGTAGATGGTTCAGGTTGTCCGTTAGCTAAAGCAGAAGTTAAGGTTTACGTTACCGAAGAAGACAAGCGTGTGGTGAAAGACGCTATAAACAACCTGGAATTTGATTTGGGTAAAGCAACTATTCGCCCTAAATCGTTCCCGAGCTTAGATAGGGTTGCTCAGTTGTTAACTGATAAGAATTTTAGTTTAAAATTAGCCGGCCATACAGATAATACAGGTTCGGATGCCTTAAACTTAAGGTTATCAAAAGACCGCGCAGAATTAATCAAAGCATATTTGGTAAGCAAAGGTGCTAATGCATCGCGCATAGAAGCTACAGGTTACGGCGAAAGCCAGCCAATAGCAACCAATGCAACCGCAGCAGGCCGCCAGGCTAACCGCAGGGTTGAGTTTACTTTATACTAAGAACAAGATGCACGATACTAAGACGTAAGTTTCAATATAGCGTGTAATAAAACAGCCCCGGACATTCGTTCGGGGCTGTTTCGCTATAGTGGTTTTTTCTTGCCTCTTAATTCTAATAGTATTGTTTCTTCCGCAGCTATCCTTCCGAAAAGAAATCAACTAAACTGCCAAAATAGGCTTCGTTCCAACCTTCGGCGATATCGTTATAGTCGCCGTCGGGGATATTGGTGTGTTTTAGTTCTACCGAAGTGCCGTGCTTATCGGGGTGTAGTTTTATGGTGACGATGGATTCTTCGGGTTGCCCATCGAAATACCATTGCTGTACTATCTTTTTGTTCTCTTCAAACTCGATGTTCTTGCCCACAATGCTACCTTCCCACATAGAGAATTCGGAACCGGCGATAGTGGACATTTCGGCTTCCTCGCCCGTCCACAGCTGTATGGTAATGGCGTTGGTAAGCGCCATGTACAATTCCTCGGGCGTAGCGGGTACGATGTAATATTTTTTAAGGTCTTTCACAGGCGCAAGTTAGGAAGAAATGTCTGAATCAGTATTTAAAAAACAACAGCCACCGCGTCCTTGAGGTACGAAGCAATCTTTAAACTATGCGCGACCACTTTGCATGCGGCTTGTCCTGTGCAGAGATTGCTTCGTTCCTCGTAATGAATTGATTTAGAATTGATTGCGAAAATCCCTGATTGCTATTTACTTTCCACAGGGCCAATCGGCATTACTACTCTGCCGTAAACTTCATTCATCACCCCGGCAATACCCGTATAAATAGCCGATAATCCGCAAATGATGCCTTCGTACCCCGCCAGTGTAGTGATGCTTTTATTACCCGTAGCATCGCCAATAGCTAACAGGGCAAACAATACCGTTAACGATGCGAATACAAACTGCAATGCACGGTTTGACTTTAAGGTGCCAAAGAACAGGCAAAAGGTAAAGAAGCCCCAGATGCTGAGGTAGGCTACCATAGCGCCTTCGGTTGGTTTGGTGCCCCAGCCCAGTTTTGGCATCACTATTAAACCTACTAATGAAAGCCAGAAGAAACCGTAGGAGGTGAACGCGGTTAGGCCGAACGTGTTATTCTTTTTGGCCTCTATTACACCGGCTATTACTTGTGCCAATCCGCCGTAAAAAATGCCCATGCCTAATATCATGGTGTTTAGCTCGTAAAAGCCGGCGTTATGGACGTTCAGTAAAACGGTGGTCATACCAAAGGCACAAAGGCCAAGTGGTGCTGGGTTGGCAATGCCATCCTTCACAACAACAGGAGTGGTGGGGATCATATTAATTAAGGTTTTAATTTGGTTTGTGCATGCAATCTAATTTAATTACCGTTAATTAACAATTAAATTTAAACTGAATTGCCGGGTCGGCGTTAATACCTCATATATGCAGAAACTCGTTTTGATTCGCCATGGCGAAAGCGTTTGGAACCTGGAGAACCGTTTTACCGGCTGGACGGATGTCGACCTATCCGCCGCAGGGCTGGAACAAGCCAAAAGGGCGGGCCAACTGCTGGCCAAACACGGTTATACCTTTGATGTTGGCTTTACCTCGGTGCTTAAACGATCTATAAAAACGATGCATTTTGTGCTGGAGGAGTTAGGCCATTTGTGGATACCGGTACATAAGTCATGGCGGTTGAACGAGCGTTTTTACGGCGCATTGCAGGGTTTGAACAAGGAAGAAACCATTGCTAAATACGGCGAAGAGCAGGTACACAAGTGGCGGCGCGACCCCAAAGAACACCCGCCTGCAATAACCGAACAGGACGAGCGCTTCCCTGGCCATTACCTGCGCTATAACGATCTGACTTACCGCGAACTACCCCTTACAGAGAACCTGAGCGAGACAATGACCCGCGCTTTACCCTTTTGGCACGAATCCATTGTGCCAGCCATACGCGATGGTAAAAAAGTGATCATCTGTGCGCATGGTAACAGTTTGCGGGCGCTTATCCAATACATAGATAACCTGAGCGATGAAGACGTGGCTAAATTGGATATCCCCACCGCCACGCCATGGGTTTACGAATTAGACGACCGTTTGAACCAAATACGCCATTATTATTTAGAGTAGGCGTGGCGAAACATTTGAAATGAAAATTTACAAGGCACCGGTTGTAGCTTTTTAAATTCATAAGTTTAAATCTATATCTTTATTCGACTTTGATTTATAATTAAATTTAATGACAAATAATTTATTTCCGGGAAATTATCAGATGTATTTGCAGGGCGGTGGCGAAATGGGCGAGCTAACGCGCCTGCACGACTGGGAGTCCACCCCGTTGGGCAGCCCGGATAAGTGGTCGCAGAGTTTATTAACTACCGTTAGTATTATCCTCAAATCGCGATTCCCGATGTTTTTATGGTGGGGCCCCGGGTTGATACAATTTTATAACGATGCCTATCGCCCAAGCCTGGGTGCTACCGGCAAGCACCCCAAAGCATTAGGGCAAAGAGGCGATAAATGCTGGCCGGAGATATGGCCGATAATAAAGCCCTTGATAGACCAGGTAATGGAAGGTGGGGAGGCTACCTGGAGCGAGGACCAACTGATACCTATTTATCGTAACAACCGTGTAGAAGATGTGTATTGGACATTTGGCTACAGCCCTGTGATAGATGAAAGCGGCAAACCCGGCGGCGTACTGGTTATATGTAACGAAACTACCGATAAAGTTAAAACCCATAACGATATTATTGAAGCCAAAAAGGAGCTGGAATTTGCCGTAGAGGCCGGCGAACTGGCCACCTGGGATTTAAACCCTGCCACCAAAAAATTTGTTGGGAACCAGCGGTTAAAAGGCTGGTTTGGCATACCGGCAAAACACGAGATTGAGTTGCAGCGCGCTATAAGTGTTATAGCTGAGGAGGACCGGGAAAAAGTATTGGCTGCCATTGACCGCGCGTTGCAAAAAGGGTCGGACGGGAATTATAATGTTGAGTACACCATTATAAGCCCCGAAAACGGTTACCGGCGCGTGGTAAAAGCAATTGGCAAAGCAGTTTTTGATGCTGAAGGCAAGGCCACCCGCTTAAGCGGCACCCTACAGGATATTACCGAAGAATATAATATACAGGTACGCAAGGATGAGTTTATTAGCGTAGCCAGCCACGAACTGAAAACCCCCATCACTTCGCTGAATGCCTCGATGCAGATATTGCAAAAGCTCATCAAAACGGAAAGCGTAAGCGATAAGATAAAGCTGTTTGTAGGCAAGGCCGGCAATAATTTAAATAAGCTGATACACCTTTTAGATGACCTACTGAACGTAACCAAATTACAGCAGGGGCAGCTGGCACTAAACAAAACCCGGTTTAACCTGGGCGAACTGATAAAGGATAGCTGCGAACAGTTAAGCCAGGACGATACCTACCGGATAAATATTGATGGCGCCGAAGATGTAATGGTGTACGCAGACTACCGGCGGGTTGACCAAGTACTGGTAAATCTGGTGAACAATGCCATTAAATATTCGCCGCAATCAAAAGAGATAGATATTACTTACAAGCGCGAAAATGGCAAGGCAATAGTTTATGTGCAGGATTACGGGATAGGCATCAATCCAGAAAAACTGCCCCATCTGTTCGATAGGTATTACCGGGTAGACGGGCTTGGGCACCAATTTTCGGGGCTTGGGCTTGGGCTTTACATCAGTTCGGAGATCATCAAACGGCACGATGGCGAGATCAGCGTTGAAAGCGAGCGGGGTAGCGGCAGCACCTTCTCATTCACATTACCGCTGGATTAATTTCTTAAATTCCAAACAAACCGCCGCTTAGCTTATTTATACAGCTACAGCATGGCATCATCAAAAACATCTATTTACGCGGCGCTTGTAGCCAACCTGCTTATTGCTATAACAAAATTTATTGCCGGTGGCATCAGCAATAGTGCCGCTATGGTTGCCGAGGGCGTGCATTCGGTTGTGGATACCGTTAACGAATTGCTGTTGCTGCTTGGGCTTTACCGCGCCAAAAAACTGCCCGATGCTACCCACCCCTTTGGTTATGGCAAGGAGCTTTACTTCTGGTCGTTTATTGTTTCCATCATGATATTCGGGCTGGGCGGCGGCGTATCTATTTACCAGGGGGTAGCGCATATCATCAAGCCCGAAAAATTGGGCGATCCTACCATCAATTATATTGTTTTGGGGCTTTCTATCGTATTCGAAGGCACATCACTTATCATCGCTATAAAACAATTTAACCAGGTGCGCGGCACTACGCCTTTTTGGGCAGCCGTTGTTAAAAGCAAGGACCCATCCAGCTTTTTGGTGCTTTTTGAAGATGCTGCCG
>NZ_CAMLOV010000028.1 GCF_946481715.1 uncultured Mucilaginibacter sp.
TGGAACGAAATGGCAGATCAGAATATGTTTTAAGTTAAATGAAAAACTACCTGAATTTATAATAGCACTTGGTATAAAAACCTCGTCAGAAATTGATCTTAGGACAAGTTGGAGTAATAAAGTGAGTTTGCAAGAAGGCCACTATGAAGCCGTTTTTAAAGAAGACCTTGTTTTCTATGCTCCGGGCAGCTACCTCCTTACTGTTGGCTTGTCCAATCGGGAAAAACCTCTTTACTACCGTGAAAATGTCGCGTCAATTTCAATTGCTGAAATTATTGACGAGCGCTTAGACGAAACTATAATAAGAACCACCAACGTGGGCATATTATTAAATGCTATGCCTGTGCAAATTTCCAGCAAGGAACCTGTTAAAAACTAACTCCAATCGAACAGTAAAATGCTTTTAAAACAATTTCGAAAACGACGATCAGAAAGAGATATCATAAAAAATTGGGAAAAAGCCGGTAAACCCGTGCCTCCTCCTCATATTATAAAGCAATTAGTTATTGCCAATGCAAAAAAGAAATACGGTTATTCTATTTTTATTGAAACCGGGACCTACCTCGGCGAAATGGTTGAAGCACAATTAGACAATTTTGACAATATATATTCGATTGAGCTGGGAGAAAAACTTTATGCAGACGCCAAACAAAAATTTGGCAATAATAGTCATGTTAATATTGTGCAGGGTGACAGTGCGGAAGTTTTAAAGGATATTATGCCAGCAGTTAACAAACCTGCTATATTTTGGCTGGATGGGCACTACTCTGCGGGCGTAACCGCAATGGGCAGTAAATTTTGCCCTATAATTGAAGAACTGTCGGCAATCTTTAATAGCAAAAAATTGAATCATCTAATTTTGATTGATGATGCGCGGTTGTTTGTCGGGCAAGACGACTATCCAACCATAAAAGAGCTATCAGATATGGTGTTATTGGAGAGGCCGTTAGCTAAAGTCAACGTTGAGGATGATATTATTAGCATTCATATAACAAATTTCTGAAATTGCCGGGATTGAAACACAAGATAAAAGGCATGCTCGGTTCTATAATAAACCGGCTTTCGTCTTACGATAGGCGATTAAGAACCCTTAAGATTAAGCAGTTTGAAAAAGATTATAAAAAATATATCCAACTAGATGTTGACAAGCGCTTTCCGGTTTTAAAAAAGGACTTTTATCCTTGCCTTGACGATAATACTTCAAACACCCATTTTGATGCTCATTATATTTATCACCCGGCTTGGGCCGCACGAATAATTAACGAGATTAAACCGGTCTTACATACCGATATATCTTCAACGCTTCATTTTTGCACGATAGTTTCGGCATTTGTAAAAACGGAGTTTTACGATTATCGGCCAGCAATTTTGAACCTTGGGAATCTCAACTGTAAACATGCCGATTTGACTAACCTTCCTTTCGAATCCAACAGTATCACGAGTTTATCATGTATGCATACCATAGAGCATGTTGGCCTTGGCAGATATGGCGATCCTATTGCCCCCGACGGAGACCTAAAGGCTTTTTCCGAATTAAAAAGGGTGTGTGCCATAAATGGCAACTTACTAATAGTAGTACCAGTTGGTATTAAAAAAATTCAGTTCAATGCTCACCGCATATATGATCCTTTCGATGTAGTTAGTTATATGGATGGTTTTACACTAAAAAACTTTGCGCTTATAAACGATGCCGGGACGTATTTAGACACAGCCGGGTTATCAGAAGCAGCAAAACAAATTTATGGTTGTGGCTGCTTTTGGTTTGAGAAAAGCGCATAACGAAAGATGTTAAAAAGATTGATAAACTTACTTAGGCACTTAGTTAACCGAAAGTATATTAATCGAAATTATACCCAAACAACCATCCCGTTAAATGGCCTAAAATTACTTGTGCCTAATGATATAGCGTGGGCATTTTCGTCCGGTGATTATTACGAACAAAATGTAATTTATTTTCTTGATGAAATTGTTAAGAGCTACCCAAATCCGGTATTTGTAGATATCGGCGCCAATTGCGGCTATTTTAGCATCAGGTATTCCGGGCAATGCAAATATATCTATTCATTCGAGCCGGTAAAAAAAACATTTTCGTTACTTAAGCGCAACATCAAAAAGAATTCCATACGTAATATAACTCCGTTTAAAATGGGGCTATCTGATAAGCCCGGCCAACTCAGCATAAATATTTATAACTCAAGCGGCAACAATTCTATTTTTGAAAGGATAGTGCCCGAAGAACACAGTTTAAAAAAAACAGGTGTAGAACTGATAAAACTGGATACCCTGGATAATTTGGTTGAAAGAGGCGAAGTGCTGCCCCCCACCATAATGAAAATTGACGTAGAAGGCGCCGAATTGCGTGTGCTGAAAGGCGGCGAAAAAACTATACTGAAATACAGGCCAGCCATTTTGATGGAATATTCTGAAAACACATCTAAAGATGCAGGCTATTCAAAAGAAGAGTTGTTAGACGTGCTGCCTTTAACTGATTATAATATTTATGGTATTCCCGAAGATGAAAAAGATCTGACTCTGATTCAGCAAAAAGATTTTCCGATGCATAAATTAAGCAACATCATATTTATCCCTATCGAACTTGATGTATTTTTACTGCTGCCAAGTTTCGGGCATCTCAACAATCTTAATTGATAGTTATAAAGATATTTGGAGGTCTGGGTAATCAAATGTTTCAATATGCTGCTGGCCGCGGGCTGTTAAAAAACAATAACCTGCTTTACCTCGACACACAGTTTTATGCCGACAACTCTACCAGCACGGACTACTTTGCTGCCCGGAATTACGAGCTTAAGCTATTTAAGAAAATCAAAGTCGTGCATCCGGGTAAGTGGCGGCTTTCCCTTTTTTTGGGATCCGCTTTTTATCTAAAACTGCTCCGAAAAGCCTTCCCGTCGTTCGTCCAATATTTCCACCATCCCGGCACAAAATATATTCCTCTCGATGCCCGGATAAAATCCAGGCATGTATATATTGACGGCTATTTTCAATCGGAAAAATACTTCAGTAGCAAACGGGGGGCTATATTAAATGAGTTCACCTTCCCGCCTTTAGATGAGGAAAACCGCCTTATAGCTCAAAAAATGAATAACTCTGTAAATTCAGTTAGTTTACACATACGGCGCGGCGATTATTTAAAGCCGAATATTAGTAGCGTACATGGCGCTTTACCACTATCCTATTACGAAAAAGCGCTTGGTTTACTACAGGGAAGGCACCCCGATATAACACTATTTGTCTTTTCAGATGATATGCCATGGGTTAAAAAAAACCTGTCTACGAATTGTGTCGACACCCTTTTTATTGAAAACAACTACGGTGTGGATAGTTGGAAGGACATGGCGCTAATGGCCAATTGCAAACACCATATTATTGCCAATAGCAGCTTTAGTTGGTGGGGTGCCTGGCTGGCCACTAAAGGTGGTGAAGCCTATGCACCATATAACTGGTTTCAACCTTCTGTCGAATTTGATATTAATGACATAATCCCCAAAAGCTGGACTGTTGTATACTATGAATAGCGAATTAGTTTCGGTGATAATGCCGGCTTATAACGCCCAAAAATACATTGCAGAAAGTATGGAAAGCGTTATCTGCCAAACTTACCCAATATGGGAGCTAATCATCATCGACGACGGATCAACCGACGATACAGCGGCAATTGTTAAGCAGTACCAAACCAAAGACGATCGCATCAAGTACATTTATCAAAAAAACGCAGGGCAGGGAAGGGCCAAAAGCACCGGCATAAAAATCAGTAAAGGAGAATACATCGCTTTTTTAGATGCAGATGATTTATGGCTGAAAGAAAAGCTTAGCAAATCGCTTACTGCTATAAAAAGTAGTGACGCTTCTCTTTTATTCACCAATTACGGTGTTTTTGATAAAAATGTAAATGATGGCGAAATAACAGTAATGCAGGTTGGCGATGCCACATTCGAGGGCAGAGAAAGCATCATTACCTTTCTTAATTATAACCAGATCCCCAATTTAACAGTATTGACAACAAGGGAAGCTATAATTGGTGCAGGCGATTTTACAGATATTGTTGTAGCCGAAGACTACGAAATGTGGTTAAGGATGCTTAAAAATGGCTGCACCTTTATGTCTATTTCAACATGTCTTTCTTTATACCGGGTGCATAACGAGTCGATAACCGCTAGGGATAGGTTCGCCACATTTGAAATAATACAAATAATAAAAAACTTTGGACAGCAATATCAGGAATTTGCGGTTGAGGCAAAAAAAATAGCTGTAGAAAAAATTAAATATTGGCTGTACAATGGGTATAATACAACTCCGAAAAAATTTAGAGTTTTAATAAGCAAAGTTTATAACCAACCTCTGGCTTCGTTGTTTTTCTGTTTAAGCTACGTGCTGCCGATACAGCATCTACGGAAAATTGTTATAAGGTTATCTTAGCCGCTGTCGATTTAAAAAATAAAAATAGTTAGAGTTCTTGGGGAAAAAACACATTATCCTTACAAAATTATTTGAATTTGGCGGCAGTAACGAGCACCTAAAAACGCTGATCAAGTATTTAGGTAGTGATAATGTAGTATTATTGCTGGAAACCAAAGAACAGCTTGCCTACTTAAAAAACATAGCAAGTGCAGATGGTGTAACGGTGAAAATAATATCAAATATCCACCCGCACGCACATTTGCAATATAAGTTTACCACTAACATTAAAGAGTTGTTCCATATTGTGCGTTCGCTGATTACGTTGCAATTGTTAAGTATATATTATGGATTTGCAGATATAACTATTTGTGCAGTAGAGCCCGAAAAACACCTTTATTTTCTTTGGGTTCCCTTTATAAAGGTTTATTATATACTACATACTACCCCCAATAAAAAATACACCTCGTTTACTTCGTTCACTTGTAACACACTGCTTGGCAATCGAAAAAAAATTATTACGGTTTCTATCGCCAACAAAAATGCAATTTGTACAAACTGGGAAATATCCGAACAAAAAAGCAGATATGTAACTGTTGTTTATAATTGCTTAAGCAGTGATGAAATAAAGACGCCTGAAGTCAACCACGAGGCACGAAAACATATCATCACAACGCTGGGGCAGGTTATTGAATACAAAAACCCGGAAGTGTGGCTGGAAGTTGCCAAAGTTGTTACTACCATGCGAGAAGACGTTACTTTCGAATGGTTAGGAAATGGGCCCTTATTAGACTATTACAGATCAGCTACTGTAGCTGAGGAGCGAATTAACTTTAGAGGCTTGATAACCCAGCCGCAAAACTACTTAAAGCAAGCGTTCATATATTATCAGCCCAGTAAATTTGAAACACACGGCATAGCAGTAGTGGAGGCTATGAGTTGTAGTTTGCCTTGCGTAGCCTCTAATACCGGTGGGCTTCCGGAATCAGTATCACATCAATACAACGGTTTGCTGGTAGAAGTTACAAATATCAGCGACCATGTGAATGCAATCCTAGGCCTGATTGATAATAGCGTTTTACGCGAAGAATATGGAAAAAACTCCTACAGCAGATACCTTAACCTTTTCAGTTACGATAATTTTAAAACCGGGATGGATAAAGTTTATGCTTAAGAATGTCCCACCCAAACACGCATGCAATTAGGGGTAACGGTAATTATTTGTTGTTATAACAGTGCAGAACGCTTGCCCGAAACCTTAAAACATTTAGCATTACAGCAAGTACCCGGGCACATACACTGGGAGGTTATTGTGGTTGATAATGCCTCAACAGACGAAACATACAGCGTGGCGCGTGATTTGTGGGAAACACAAGGCTGTATGGCTGCAGGATTCGAAGTACTGCGCCAGCCAATTCCGGGCAAAAACTACGCTTTTGAAGTTGGTATAAGGCGCGCAAAGTTTGAATATTTGATTACCTGCGATGACGACAACTGGCTAAACCAAACTTACATAAAAACAGCTTTCGACATGATGTGTGCCAATGAAAACATTGGCGCGCTTGGTGGCCTAAGCTTAATCGAACCTGAACAGCCCGTCTTTCTTTCCGATGAGAATATCCGTAAAATCACAGTGAATGGATCACAAGCGTGGACGGATACCCAACACTGGGTTTACGGTGCGGGCTCTGTGTATCGCAAAAGTATTTTAACTAATCTATTAAATAATAGTTGGCGGCAAATAACCACGGGCAGGACCGGGACATCGCTAATTTGCGGCGAGGATGTTGAGTTCTGTTTCATGTTCTATTTATTAGGGTACAAAATAACCGCAGATGACCGATTATCATTTAAGCACTTTATACCGCATAAAAGGCAAAATATTGGATATATCACCAGATTAAAATATTGGATGGCTTACACCAATGTACTCCTTTACAGCTATCAAGCCATTATTCATAACGAAAAAAAGCCCATTGAGCAAGTGCTTAGCGGGTGGCTATACGCAACGTTGAAAGCTATAATCAGGAAAAAAGCCTCACTTATATACAAAACGTTTAAGAACTGGCAATCAGCTCCAATAGAAGGCAAATTGCAATTGATGGAGCTATGGGGTACATTCAATGCGTTGCTTCATAACAGAAAAAAAATAACAAAACATCATTATCACCTTAAAGCTGTTTTGGCAACCATCAAAAACAAACGTTAACTCAATAAATATTGCAGGCACCCGTTCTCTTCTTAATTTTTAATCGCCCCAAGTTCACCAAACGGGTGTTTGAAGCTATTAAACAAGCTAAGCCCAAATATCTATATATTGCAGCTGATGGACCGCGGGATGGAAATGCTGCAGATAATGCCTTATGCCAACAAACCCGTGAAGTTGCATTGCAGGTTGACTGGGATTGTGAAATAAAGACGCTCTTCCGGGAAGGAAACCTTGGTTGTAAGCGGGCAGTGAGCGGCGCCATAAACTGGTTTTTCGAGAACGAACCGGAAGGGATAATCCTGGAAGATGATTGCCTGCCAGATTTCAGTTTTTTTCTGTATTGCGAAGAGTTATTAAAAAAATACCGAGCTGACGACAGGGTAATGTCGGTATCGGGGTCTAACTTATTAGGTAGTCCCTGGAAGTATGATAAACAATCTTACTGTTTTGGCCATGGTGGCATATGGGGATGGGCCACGTGGAAACGGGCATGGAAACTTTATGACGCAACGATGAGTAGTTGGCAATATCCGGAAACGAAAAGCATCATCAAAAAAAACATCAAAACTGAGGAGTGGTACCGGTTTTATTACCATATGTTCGAATCGTCGTTTAATGGCACGCTGGACACTTGGGATATACAATGGTTTTACACCATACTGATTAACGACGGCCTTACAATTAACCCTGCGGTAAACCTGGTAAGCAATATAGGCTTCGGAGAGGGTACGCATTTAAATTCTGAAGATAATTTTATAGCAAAGCTTGCTGCCGAATCTATCTCCTTTCCCCTATCGCCACCAATGGAAGAACAAGTGGATGTGGAGTATTTAAAGTTAGTTTACCAGGCAGTAAACGGGGATGATAAAAACGAAAGCATGCTATTTAACGCATTGAAATATGTAAAGCAAGGAGTACGCAAAATTCGTTCAACAATAACGCAAAAGTGAAGAAACTGATAAAAGCAGTCCTTGTTTGGTTTGTAGACAGAACAAATTTCTATCATATTGTCGACCAGGTAAGGGAAGCCAAACAATTAAAAAACCTTCAATATAATATCACCAACAATGGGGCTATTTTTTACCCCGAGGCGGTGGTGGTTAACGGGCAGGATAAATCAAAAATTACTGTTGGAAAAGATACGCATGTCCGCGGGATGCTAAACGTGTTTAAGTATGGCGGTAAAATAACCATCGGAAACCACTGTTATATAGGCGATCATTCGCGCATCTGGTCGGGGGAGGTTGTTACTATAGGCGACTATGTACAGATTTCGCACAACGTAAATATCATTGATACAAACGCCCACGAACTGGATGCCATTGAACGCGCCGAACGATATGCCGACCTCCTTAAAAATGGCGCGTGGGCACATAAGGGCAATGTATTAACGGCTCCTATCGTTATTCATAATTACGCCTGGATAAGCTTCAATGCAACCATATTAAAAGGCGTTACCATTGGCGAAGGTGCGATTGTAGCTGCCGGGGCCATGGTAACCAAAGATGTACCGGCTTACACTATGGTAGCAGGAAACCCGGCCACAATTATCAAAAGCCTAAATAAGCAATGAAAATTCTGATCATCGGGAGCAAAGGATTTATAGGAAATGCCTGTATCGGCTACTTTAGCCGGCAACCTGGATTTGATGTTTATGGAGCAGATGTTGTTGCCATATACGATGATGATAAGTATTTTCTAATTGATGCAAGCAATAACGATTTTAAACAAATTTTTACTCAGCACCGTTTCGATTGGTGTATCAACTGTGCAGGCGCGGCATCTGTGCCCGATTCTTTTAAAAATCCGGTAAGGGATTATTTACTCAATGTGCACCAACTGGTGTTAATTTTAAATGCCATAAAAGAGGATTGTCCTGGCTGTAAATTTATTCAGCTATCAAGCGCAGCGGTATATGGCAACCCCCAATCTTTACCTGTTAGCGAAGTGCATGTACTCTCACCACTGTCGCCATACGGCATTCATAAAAAACAAGCCGAAGAGCTATGTAATTTGTATCAGCAATATTTTGGGCTGGATACTTACATCCTCCGTCTGTTTTCTGCTTACGGCGCCGGCCTTAAAAAACAACTTTTTTGGGACCTCTATAAAAAATCGGCCATAGCGGGCAGCCTTGAGTTGTTTGGCACTGGAAACGAAACCCGCGAATTTATACATGTAAAGGATATTGTGAACGCTATAGCTGTTTTGATATTGTGCCCAGCACCTTCTCATCGTGTCTTCAATGTCGCCAACAGCTACGCAACTTCTATAAAACATGCGGCAACGGTTTTTTTAGAACACATCGGGTTTAAAGGCACTATTAAGTTTAATGGTGTAAACCGAACCGGCGACCCGCTTTACTGGGAAGCAGATACAACCCTTTTAAACAATTTAGGTTACCAGCAAACCATCGGTTTCGAAGAGGGCCTTATAGACTACTGCAATTGGCTGAAAGAAAAAGAGTAGCGTTAAGCTACACCTACAATGAATTTTGGATAGGCGGCACTTATTATATAGAGAACCTTGTTTGTGCGCTAAACACCTTGCCGGATACGCAAAAGCCTCACCTGGTAATCCTTGTATCTGGTCCAGCTGATATGCAGGCAGCTAAAAACAAGTTGGTATATCCTTACATTAGTTTGCAATTAGCGTCGGGAGAAAGAAACCGGGTTTTTCAATTCGCCAACAAAGTAACACGGAGGGTTATAAAAGCCAATATCTTTTCTCAAAAAATAAAAGGGCTCGATGCCGCCTTCCCCTATTATGATTGCGTGCAACAATCTCTTGCTCGTAAAAAAATATACTGGATAGCAGATTTCCAGGAAAGCTTTGCACAGGATTTTTTTACTGCCGATGCAATCGCCGCCATAAAAAAGCACCAGGATAATATTCAAAGCTCGAATGATAATTTGATATTAAGTAGTAACGATGCTTTGCAGCATTTTAAAGCCCTTTATCCACAACATACCGTAAAGTCGGATGTATTGCCATTTGCAGTAACACATCCCCCTTATCAACAT
Organism: uncultured Mucilaginibacter sp.; assembly: GCF_946481715.1. Next base: position 9,649 of record NZ_CAMLOV010000028.1, read on the forward strand.
ATTGACACAAAATCCCTGCTTTTGAAGCACGGGCTACCCGATTTGTTTTTTATATGCCCCAACCAGTTTTGGAAGCATAAAAACCAGCTTTCGGTGCTTAAAGCTGTAGACAAAATAAAAAAGGGTGGATTAGAGATTACCGTAGCCTTCACCGGTAAAACGAGTGATTATCGCCACCCTGATTATTTTCTTTCCTTAGAAAAATATGTGGCTGATCATAACCTGGAGAGTAATATCAAGTTTCTGGGTTTTATTGACCGAAAGGAACAGCTAAAGTTAATGAGCGAATCTATCACCATCATACAACCATCGCTATTTGAGGGGTGGAGCACTGTGGTAGAAGATGCCAAAGCAATGAACAAGGCGTTGATTGCCTCGGACATAAAAGTGCACCGGGAACAACTTATCGGCAGCACGGCTTCATTTTTCGACCCGGTAAATACTACAGAGTTAGCTGATTTGCTACAACAAGCAACAGCGGCCACACCATTGCCACCGCTTTTCGAAAATCACAACTATCCAGCCCGGATACAAAAATTTGGCCGGGATTTTTTGGCAATTATAAACAACTAAACGCCGCCGATTTGATCCTTCCCAACCTCGCTAAATACCGTTCAAATTTCATAACAGGAGGAGTTAGATACCCGCTGCCACCGGTTTCCGCAGAAAAAAATACATCGTTAACAAACCTCCCACCTCCCCCATCCGGGAAAACGGGTTGGCCATGGGATGAGGAAACAAACCGGGATATTTACCCCGGCAGTATTGCTTGGCCGAAGCTAACCATTGTAACCCCCTCTTATAACCAGGGCGCTTTTTTGGAGCAGACAATACGCTCCGTTTTGTTGCAAAACTACCCTAACCTGGAGTACATTATTATCGATGGTGGCAGTACCGATGAAAGCCTCAACATCATCGAAAAATATGCGCCGTGGCTCAGCTATTGGCAAAGCGGAAACGACAACGGGCAAAGCCACGCTATTAACATGGGGTTCAGCCTGGCTTCGGGGGACTACTATGCGTGGATAAACAGCGATGATTATTACCTGCCAAATGTCTTCCATTTAGTAACTAAAACTTTCCTTACCCATAAATCGGCTTTTATCTATGGTTACGCCTATAATTTTGATGTTGCCATAAATAGGCTTGAGCTCATAAAGGTTCCGCCTTTTCCCGATTATTTTATTAAAATACCAACCCTGGCCCAACCCTCTTGCTTTTGGGCGGCGGCTATTCACCAACCGGTTTGGGAAGAGATGCACTGCGCACTTGATTATGAATTGTGGCTGCGCTTAGTTAAGGGGAACAAACGGCTGCGGCTGAAGCAGCCATTGTCTGTAGCCAACGTGCATGGAGATGCAAAAACATCAAATCCTAAAATGAAAGCAAAGTGGGAGGAAGATCATTTAAAAATGTGGGCACCAGATGCGCATGGCACGGTAAGCGAGTGGAAGAAAATTAGCTTCTTAAACCGATTGAGAATGAAAATACTTACCTTATTAGGAATTATTTAACAGATTACAAGCCAATACATGAAACAGTTAATCAGGAATATCTTTACTTATTTTGGCTACTCATTAGTAAAAAATATTAAGCCGGTAACCGAAGGCACCACCACCGTAAAGGTTGGGGATTTCGAGATACAGATATTCAACCGGAGCGGGTTGAAAGAGTGTTACCGCTATTTTAAAGACTACGGCGCGCAACTTACCAGGCTTACGGTAGTTTTAAGCAAACACTACCCCGGCCTCGTTGCTATAGATATCGGCGCAAACCAGGGCGATAGCGTAACACTCATTAAATCGGGTGCGGATGTGCCGGTAATAAGCGTGGAGGGAGATGGCACCCTGGCAGAACTTTACAATAGCAACACAGCGCAATTCAAAAATATACAACTAATAAAAACTTTTTTATCAGATGATGATATAGAAATGGATTGCACGTTTTCTAAGGTTGGGCATAATCTTACTATAGTTCCGTCAGAAAAAGGCAAAAATGCCACCCGTACAAAATTTTCAAGTATCGATCAATTGTACAAAAACGGGGTTCTAAATAATAACTGTAAACTTTTAAAAATTGATACCGAGGGTTTCGACCTCAAGATAATGCGCGGTGGCGATAAATTTATAACCACAACAAAACCGGCCATTCTGTTTGAGTTTAATAGAGAAAACCTGGAAGCAGTAGACACCGATCCGTTCAGTATCTTCCCATGGCTGCTTTCCCATGGCTATAATACCATCCTGTTTTACGAAAGCGACGGGCGTTTTATGTTTTCCTCAACTGTAAATAACCAGAGGTTTATGAAACAAATGTTTGATTACGTAGACGCTAAAAACGCCAAAGTGTACTACCTGGACATCATCGTGTTCCATGCCGATGACGATAAAGTGGCTGACGAGCTAATATTAATGGAAGAAGAGCACCGGCTATCATCAAACTAACTTGATACCCGAATCTCAAAGGCTCAAATATATCGACGCATTACGCGGGATAGCTATCCTAATGGTTATCCTGCACCACTCCCACCCTTATTATGCAGCCCTTAGCACCTATACCCTCCCACCCATTGTTGATACTATTTTGCAAAATGGCGACAAAGGGGTTACGCTGTTTTTTTTGATGAGCGCTTTTACATTATCCATTTCATTAAACAAGAAGAAAGAAACGGAAAACGCACCTATACGTAACTATTTCATTAGGAGGTTTTTCAGGATAGCTCCTTTATATATTTTTATCATCGGGGTAGTTTTGCTTATAAAAATAAACTCGCCATCGGTTTCTTCAATTGTCGCTAATTTGTTCTTTGTGCATGGTTTAAACCCTAGTTGGGTAAATTCAACCGTCCCTGGCGGCTGGTCCGTGGGTATTGAGGTATTATTTTATCTCGTATTCCCGCTTTTCTTTTTCAGGCTAAAGTCGATTTACACAGCCATCAATGTTGCGTTGGTTTGCACGCTGATTGCTAAACTTCTCACCAGTATAATGTTCAAGCACCCGCTCATCAACGATGGCGTTTTATGGGGTGTGTATACTTACGAAAACATCGTTTCGCAATTGCCGGTGTTTTTAATTGGTGTGTGCCTTTTTTCCTTACAGTACAATCAAACAGCTGTGCATAGTCAAAACCAGCTTTATCGCTGCTGTTATTTCATCGCCGCTATGATGATTATACATTTATTAGGCGGCAATATTTTTAAAACCCATTACCTTTTCGCCATAGCATTCGCAATTATAGCCTACGCCCTCGCACGAGCACCGCTTAAAATATTAGTAAATAAAGGCACATTATGGATAGGCAGGGTGAGTTACAGCCTGTACCTTATCCACCTTTTGGTGGCCAATATGCTGGTTAAATACCACCTTAATTTTTATAGTACTAATGCTATAATTGATGTAGCCGCAAGGTTTTGCATTATTCTAGCCATAAGTGCGCCCATATCCTTGTTAACTTATAAAGTGATCGAACTCCCTTTTCAGGAGTTTGGCAAGCGGCTTATTACTCGCCTGGAGCGCCGCCCGGTATCTTAAACCAGCCTTGCTAAGCTAATATCCACGGGCATCATTACAAAAAGTTGCTTACAACATTAAAAACCATACTATTTACCTTAAACAACATCAGGAAATTTGGTACGCCTACTCATATCTTATCGTTTGGTGATTCCCTTGGCGACAACCTTTTGCTAACAACCCTTGCTGCAGAATTATACGGCCGTGGTTATAAAAACGTCTGGATAAAGTGCAATCACAATTATCTGTTTAGCAATAACCCCCATATCAAATTGATATTGCCTTTTAATGCATTGCTTTCTACAAGCATATTAAGGATGTTTAAAGCGCAATTAGTGCATCCGGTTTACACCAAATACCATAGCGGCACAGATAGGGACGAAATACCCGAAAAACATATCATATTAAAAATGGCCGATTGCTTAGGCTTGACGGGAAGCATAAAAAACAAACCCGCCATTTTCCTTACCCACCAGGAAGCCGAACAAGGCACCTACCACAAAAGGCAAATAGCTATAACCTGTTCCGCATCGGGCGCAATTGTACCAATGAGTTCCAAGGAATGGATTCCAGAACGTTACCAGCAGGTAGTAGACTTGCTTTATAACGAGTACGATTTTGTACAATTAGGCACCCGCAACGATCCTCCTTTAAAAAACGTGACTGACCTTAGGGGCAAACTTACCGTACGGGAAAGTGCCGCTGTACTAAAAAAGTCGTTATTGGTAATTACTCACGTTGGTTTTGTGATGCATTTGGCCCGTGCGGTTGATTGCAGGGCTGTTGTAATCTATGGCGGCCGCGAAACGCCTGGGCAATCGGGCTATTCATGTTTCAAAAACATTTACAGCAACGTTGCATGCTCGCCCTGCTGGCTACATAATTCATGCCCGTTTGATAAACAATGTATGACAATGATAACGGCTGAACAGGTTAAAGGTGCCGTGATAGAACAAGTGCAGCTTTACGGCAAGGCGCTTAAAACAGACGTGTTACTTAATGACTGAGCAACTATCGGTAATCATCCCAACCTATAACCCTAATAAAGCGCGGTTAAATAAAACGCTGAAGGCTTTGCAGCAACAAACCTTGCCCCTAAGCCAGTGGGAACTTATTATTGTTAACAATAATTCTACATCATCTATTGAAGCCGATTTAAGCTGGCATCCTAATGGAAAAATGGTGAACGAAGCTAATCAGGGTCTCACCTATGCCCGGGTGAAAGGATTTAAGGCCGCAAAAAATAGTTTGATGCTACTGGTTGATGATGATAATGTACTTGATCAAAATTACCTGGAAAACCTGACTGCTATTTTTAGCCGCCATGCCCGGTTGGGTGCTATCGGCGGCAAATCAATCCCGATTTTTGAAACTCCGCCTCCGGGCTGGCTAAATGAGTTTTATGCAAACTTGGCACTGCGCGACCTGGGGGATGAAGAAAAAATAGAATCCTGGCGAAACCTTTACCCGCAGTATGCCCCTATTGGCGCGGGCATGGCTATCCGCAAAGAAGCGCTAATCAAATACATTAACAAAATTAAAAATCAACAAAATATAATTACCGACAGAAGCGGTACATCATTAGCCTCGGGCGGAGATAACGACATGGTGTTAGAGATATTAAAAAGCGGTTGGGAAGTGGGTTATTTCCCCCAATTGTTGCTTCATCATATCATTCCGAAAGAACGGATGGATGTTGCATATCTGGCTCGCTTATTAAACAACACTAATAATTCTTGGGTTAAACTGCTGCATAGCCACGGTATTAACCCCTGGAAAAAAATACCTGCCTGGACGTTGCCGTTAAGGAAAATGAAAGCCTGGCTTACTTATAAAGTGCTTGCCGGGAAAACAAATTATATAAAATGGCAGGGATACTGCGGAATGATGGATGCTTTGGCAACTTTAAAGCCTTAAATGATAATTATTGAACCATTTGGTGGCCTTGCAAACCGAATGCGGGTAATCGCATCGGGAATTTGGTTAAAAGACCAATTAAAAACCAGCCTTGTAGTGGTTTGGAATGAGAATGATGAGCTTAACTGCCCTTTTGAAAAACTTTTCAATCCTATACAGGGAGTTATGGTGACTAACAAGCCCTCAAAATATGTCCACTTAAAAAGAACAAATCAGCCAAAGAGCTTAGCCCGGTTGAAGGCTAAAATCATCAACAAACTATTCGGTATCAACTACTGCATTCAGGAATTAGATTTTCACGAATTGATATGGCAGGGCAAACTCGATATTTTAAAAATTGCCAGCCAAAATAAAACTGTTTATATCCAAACTTGCCAGGAATTTGGCGACAATTTATATGCCTTTAAATACTTTAAGCCAATATCGCCCATGTTGGCTGCCATACAAAAGTTAACAGCAAATTTTAACGCACGCACCATCGGGGTGCACATCCGCAGAACGGACAATATAAACTCGGTACAGCATAGCCCATTGAGTTTGTTTATAAACGCAATGCAAAACGCAATAAATTTACAGCGAAACACTTTATTTTACCTCAGTTCAGACGATCCGGAAGTGAAAGCTGCACTGATAGATACGTTTGGCCAGCAGATAATCACTCATACCAACAAAACGGACAGGCGCTCTACCCAAGGCATACAGGATGCGCTTTTAGATATGTACTGCCTCGCAGCAACCAATAAAATATTCGGCTCCTACTGGAGTTCGTTTTCTGATATCGCCGCCCGCATTAAAGGCATCGAATTAGAAGTAATGAAGTCAAAAGCATAAATGCTGCAGCAACTCATCAATATCTTTTACCGCCATCCCAAGTCGAGGCTTAAAATTTATAAGCGTTTCGGTGGATACTTTAGTTACAGGGCAATGCTTAGCAACGGCAAGCGTATGGAACAAGCTTCGTGGCAATTACCGCCGGCGCAATCATATAAAGAAGGCTTGCCCATTTACTTTCTTACCGGCAAAAAATACCTTTACCAAACGCTATTTTGTATTCGGTCGCTCCAAAAAGCAACTGCCGAAAAATTCCATTTCATTTTTGTTGACGACGGTAGTTTTGATGACGCAATAATACAACGAATTAATATCGCCTTGCCGGGCGCGCAAATTGTTACACAGTCACAAATCGACGAGAACATCCGGGGCAAATTGCCACCGAACGAATACCCGGTTCTTCGCCATAAACGCCTGGTTTATCCGCATATCAAAAAACTTACTGACGTGCACACGATGCCGGGCAACGCATGGAAACTGGTTTTAGATTCGGATATGCTTTTTTGGAATGAGCCCGTTGAAATGATAAAATGGTTGAAAAGCCCGGTTGGGTTTATCAACATGCTGGACTGCGTACAGTCGTACGGCTACTCGCCAACACTAATGGAGGAGCTTTGCGGTACAAAAATACAGCAATTGCTGAATGTAGGTGTTATTGGCTTAAACAGCGAACTGATCAACTGGAAAAACATCGAGGCCTGGACCAAAGCACTTGAAGAAAAAAGCGGCGCAAGTTATTACCTGGAACAAGCCCTCACCGCTATGCTTATCGGTAATAGCCCATCAACAATTTTACCGGCAAGTGAGTATATTGTTAACCCCAATGCCGCCGATGTGATAAATAAGCGGGGCATGTTACACCATTATGTCGATTTATCAAAAGCCGTTTACTTTAAAGAGGCATGGAAAACATTTGTTAACGATAGTGAATACTAAGCCCAACTTAAAAATAAACTTTACAGATTTTTGGAGCGTTTTTGATAAAACAGATAATTTCTTTTACAACCTGCTGTCAAAAAACTATAACGTAGAGATATCGGAAACACCCGACCTGCTATTTTATTCTACCGGCAGCGATGGCGACCACATTAAATACAACTGCACCAAGGTATTTTACACGGGCGAAAACATGACGTCCGATTTTATGCTGTGCGATTTTGCATTCAGCTATCGATACAATACAGCACGCAACTACCGCTTGCCTTTGTATGCTTTGTATTTAGATGCGAAACACCTGCTCCACCGGAAAACCGACGCGAAGAAGATATTGGAAGCAAAAACCGGCTTTTGCTGTTTTGTGGTAACAAATGGAGCCTGCAAAACTCGGAATGATTTTTTCACAGAACTTTCCAGATATAAACAGGTGGATTCCGGCGGCCAGTTTCTGAATAATGTTGGAGGCCCGGTGGCAGATAAGCACGCTTTTATAAAAAACTATAAATTTGTTATCGCCTTCGAGAACACATCTTTTCCCGGTTATACCACCGAAAAAATATATGAGCCGTTTATACAACATTGTGTACCTATTTATTGGGGCGACCCGCTTGTAAACAAGGACTTCAACACCCGCGCATTTATAAACAGCCACGATTACCCTTCTTTTGAAAAAGTAATTGAACGCGTAATTGAAGTAGATAATAATGATGACCTGTACATGCAATACCTCAACGAGCCGGTATTCCCCAATGACGAACCAAACGAGTTTGTTGATGAGCATAACATCCTAAAAAGGCTGGACGAAATTGTGGCCTATCATTTTTCGGGCAAGCTCAAACCCAAGCAGAAATTGCGTCCCCTCTATTTTTCTGTCCTAACCGCGTTGCAAACCGCTAAATTATTGGCCGCCCGAGTAATCACCTTGCCCGTACGGATCATACATAAACTAAAGAATAAAAACTAAACTGCCCGTAGAATGATCAAGGCACTGGTTATCTGGATAACTTTAAATGGAAAATAGCGAGCCCCTTGTTTCGGTATGTATGCCCGCCTACAATGCGGAGAAATATATTGTTGAAGCTGCTAATTCAATTTTACTGCAAACGTATCGGCATTTGGAATTAATTATTGTAAATGACGGGTCGACAGACGGTACTGCCGAGAAATTAGCTAAAATAACCGACAGCCGCCTTACACTGATCCACCAACCAAACCAAGGCCAATGCTCGGCGGCCAACGTAGCTTTTCAGTCATCAAAAGGCGCATTGATAAAATTTATGGATGCCGACGATATTATCTCACCAAGGTTTATTGAACTACAGGTTGCCCGCCTTGGCAAACGCCGGGATGCTATAGTTTCGGCATCCTGGGGCAGGTTTTATAATGATGACCTTGCCACATTTAAACTGAGCAAAGAAGATGTGTGGCGCAACTTACCGGGCGATGAATGGCTTGTACGGTCCTGGAGGCGAGGAAGTTCCATGATGCAATGTGCATTGTGGTTAATCCCCCGAGAGATACTTGAAAAATCGGGCTTGTGGGACGAAACTTTAAGCCTGATAAACGACCTTGATTTTTTCACGAGGGTGATTTTAAATTGTAATGAAGTTTTATTTGAGGCAGATGCTGTATTGTATTACAGGTCGGGCATCCCCGGAAGCCTTTCTGATACCAAATCTTTCATATCAGCAAATTCGGCTTTCCGGTCTGTTGATCAAGCCACCGGAAACCTTCTTAAAATAAGAGCAGACAGTGCGGCAAAATTATCTTGCGCCAATACGTGGCAGCAGCTAATTTACACACTGTATCCGCAGTATCCACAATTAGTCGCTTTAGCAGAACAACGGGTCAACGAGCTTAATGGCGCCGATATCCCGTATGTAACCGGTGGCTGGAGCGGGCTTTTGCTAAAGGCATTTCATTGGAAAACTGTAAAACAAATAAAAAAAATCATGAACAGTATGCGATGATAGTCATTGCCTTTATCCGTTTAGCTTTCCGCTAAAACCAACGTTTACTTGAAAATACTCCTCTCTTTTTTACAAGATACGAGCAATAAGCCTCACGACATTCCGGCATACCGGTTTTGGCAATATTATGTAAAAAACGGCATAGCGGAAACTGGTATGCAATGGTGTGAAGTACCCGGCGCGGATTGGGCAGCCGGATTAGTACATCAAAACGGCTCGGCTGAATTAAAGGACTGGAACAGCCAAACGTGGGACATAACCTTAAAATATGTTAAAGCCAACCTTCAGTACATCGATATATTTTTGTGCTATCTATACCCCCAACAAATAAATATGCCTGCTATTGCCGAGATAAAACGCTTAGGCATACCTTGCATAAACTTTTATTGCGACAACGTTAGGCAATTTACAAAAGTACCTAAAGAATTTAAGGCCTTCGATTTGGTATGGGTGCCCGAGCATGAAGCACTGGAAATGTATAAGCAAGAGGGGGTAAACTTTATCAACTTACCTATGCCAATGTGGGTAGATGAAAAGTACCGCAATGCGCTGGCACCCGAAGTTGGGCCGGAGATATCTTTTATCGGGACGAAAGATATTTTACGCGAAAATCTTCTTGGCCAGGCCATCAACAAAGGTTTAAATATATCGGTACGCGGCGCAGGCTGGATTCCAGAAACAATTGTTTCAGCGCCAGCTCAAAACTCGATTAAGCAAAAAATCGTCAACCAGTTAAATTTTATAAAACAGCATGGCATTAAAAGTTATGCTATCAAAAACCTACACGCTGTTCAAAAACCGCAAAGGTTTCTGGTTGATGATACACACATATTACCTAAGCCCGATTTTGAAGCGTATGTGGCCATTACCCAAGGCAGCAGTATAACGCTTGGCATAAACAGGGTACCAACATTTAAAGCCCTGAACACTCAGCCGCTGATTTATTCGCGCCTGCGCGATATAGAAGCGCCAATGTTGGGGGCATGCTACCTTACAGAATATTGCAAAGGTTTAAACTTGTTATATGATCTCGACAATGAAGTTTGTACTTATAAAACTGTAGACGAACTTATCCACAAGGCTCGTATGTTACTTAACGACAAGAAAAAGCGCGACACCATGCGGTTAAAGGCCCGTAAAAAAGCGCTCGAGGAACATAGTATTCCGGCATCATTACAAAAATTAAAGGCAGCGATTTTTAAATAACATTTTTCCCCTGCATCTTATTTGAACGCTTCCAAATCCGTCATTTGTCTTATCACCCAATCTCACCTTTGCCGAAACCCGCGAGTTTTAAAGGAAGCGGTTACCCTTGCGCAAAATGGTTATAGTGTTCACGTGTTAACCTCCGTTTACTCCACCGAACTTTTAGAAGAGGATAAACTGGCGATACAAGATAGCGGGGTAAACCTGCATATCATCGCGGATAATTCGGTTGGGAATTTCCAATCCTACTTTAATAAGGCAATAAACAGAACGGCTAAACTGGCGGTTAAATACTTCCAGCTACAAACGCCATTGGCTCTTGGGTATGCTTACCAACGGTACCTAAAAATAAGCAGGGGTTTAAAAGCGAACCTTTATATCTGCCATCAGGAACTGGCTACTTGCGTCGGCGCCGAGTTGATAAAACAAGGGTACAAAGTAGCTTTCGACCTGGAGGACTGGTATTCTGAAGACCTATTACCTGATGCGCAAATGGAGCGGCCAATAAAACTTTTGAAGGAAGCCGAGAAAACAGCGCTAAATCACGGAGCGTACACCACCACCACGTCGGGCGCTCTGGCAAATGCCCTTTGGCAAAAATATGGCGGCATTAAACCCTCGGTGATTTATAATGTTTTTCCGACCCTGGCATTGCCAAATATTGCAAAGGCTTTTACCGCCCCGGTCAAACTATTTTGGTTCTCACAAACCATTGGCCCAGGCCGCGGGTTAGAACAATTTATAAAATTGCTTCCCGGTATTAAAACACCACTGCAATTACATTTTTTGGGAGCTGTAGCGCAAGCGTATAAAACACTTATCGGTAATATGGTGGCTCCGCCGCACCAGGTTTTTTTCCATCCTTTGGTACCCGAAAATGAGTTGATGGCAAAAATAGCCGGGTTTGATATTGGCCTGGCATTGGAAGCTGCCCAACCCTTAAGCCGCGATTATACCATAACGAATAAATTTTTCCAATATCTGCAAGCTGGCCTCCCAGTAATAGCTACGCGAACTGCAGGGCAAACAGAGGGTTTTGAAAAACACCATCCCGGAATACTGATACCGCAACACCCAACAAATGCGGATATTATTGTTTTAAACACATGGCTGAGTGACAAACCAGCTCTTACAGCTGCTGCAACAAGGGCGATAGAAGCGTCGCGCGTTTACAATTGGGAAAAAGAATCGATCAAATTATTAAAGCTGGTGGCCAATGCCCTTAAATAAAAAAGTAAGCCTGCAAATAAATTTAGCCCCCGGCGATTACCTGCATGCAAAGGAAATTCTCCCTCACCAGCTAAACGCCTTATCAAACCAGGTAGATGAAATAATTTTGATTGTTGATACCAAACCAAGCAAAGGCCGTTTTGCCCTAAACTGGAACGAGAACAAAGACTTATTAGATGTTTTTTTAGAAAGCATAAGTAAGTATTATGCGGTAAAAATTATCCCGGTGGATTATCGTAGCATCCTTAAAAGCCAGGTTGCCCAATACTTTTTTGGTAAGAATTATATGCCGGATAAGGATTTTAGAGGAGGCCCATTTTATGCCTATTTCTTTGGTTTATATATGGCTGCCAACAATTATGTTTTCCATTTAGATTCAGACATTTTCTTGGGCGGTGGCAGTAAAACCTGGGTAAGCGAAGCAGTAGATATTTTAGAAGATAAACACTGCCTGATCGTTTCACCGCTCCCCGGTCCACCACATCCTCAGGAAATGCTTATCGGACAACGAATTATCAGCAAGCTATCACCATATGCTTTTGAACTCGCCGGCATGAGCACGCGTTTGTTCATGGTAGATAAATCGAAATTTGAGTCAAAAAAACTATCGATAAAAAAACCGGCTTTGCGTAGCCAAATAAAAGCTATCATACAAGGAAACCCCAACGCCCAATTACCGGAATTGCTGATAACTGATTACATGTACTTAAATAACTTAAGGCGGATAGATTTCCTGGGCACACATCCCGGCCTATGGTCGCTACACCCACCTTACCGGACGAAAGCTTTTTATGAGGGGTTACCCCGATTGATAACAAGAATAGGCGAAAACAACCTGCCGGCAACACAATACGGTTTTTATGATATCGTAGATGAGGTTTGCGATTGGACCGAAGCGCGGGAGAGGCTAAAAACAAACCGATGGTGGAAAAGGAAAAGTTAATGGCGGGCAACCAAGAAAAAAACACTATTGTATTGATGGTATCGATTGGGAACAGAAGCCATTTAACCGATATTACCTACAGAAGGATGGAGCAATGGGCATCGACACACAATTATGCCAGCTTACTTATCAAAGAAAAACTTACTGATAAAAATATTGCGCCACATTTTAACAAACTTATAGCGCACCGGGCTGTCCCGGGGTTTAATCGTTACATCATTATAGATGATGATCTGATCATGAAAAAGGATGCTCCCGCGATGGAAGAAGTGCCCGACGGTATGGTTGGCCTGTGCGCCGATGCTATACAGTTTAATACAAAAGCGGCTCATGTAGCCTGGACAGGAAATACCGGTTTTATTGTGGCCGGGCATAATGCTTTGCACCTATTAGAACAAGCTTTCGAAAACGGCGAATACCCGTTTGGCTGGTCGGATTTGGGTCGCAGGGGTATTTGGGGGCCTTTTGATCAGGGTTCGGTAAACGATGTACTTTTCAGTAGCGCAAGCGCTTATAAGCTCGATTGGCGCTGGAATTATCAGGCCGTTATAGATTACTATGCAAACTGCGGCAAGGGCTGGGAAAAATGGCAGCAAAGCCGGCTTTACCGGATGCTTTATTATGCCTCCCTTTTAAATCCATTCAGCAAAAACAGGAGGCGGATTAACAAGTGTTATGGTTTGCACATGACCATGGGGGCTTACCCGAAATTTTTTGCGAGAATCCACCAATAATATTGAAAAAGCTTCTCATCATATCACCATACTTTCCCCCGGTGAATGCGGCAGACATGCACCGTGTACGCACCAGCCTGGCTTACTTCCATGAAAACGGTTGGCAAGCGGAAGTGGTTTGTATTGACCCAGCTTACACCAATATAGGATTAGACGAGCTTTTATTGAAAAGCGTACCTCCCAATATTAAAATCCACAGGGTAAAAGCAATCAGCATTAAGTACACACAAAAAGTAGGCTTGGGCAGCCTTGCATTGCGTTCGCTTTGGTACTACCGCAAATACGTTAACGGGCTTTTAAAAACGCAACACTTTGATCTTGTTTATTTTTCTACAACCCAATTCCCGGTATGCATTCTGGGTGCGTATTGGAAAAAGAAATTTAATATTCCATACGTTATCGATATGCAAGACCCATGGCATTCCCATTATTACCGGGATAAACCGAAAGCTCAGCAACCGCCAAAGTACTGGTTCTCCTACCGCCTTAATAAACACCTCGAACCTATTGCAATAAAAAAAGCATCCGGGCTTATCAGTGTTTCAGAAGATTATATAACGACCCTTAAGACCCGGTACCCCGTAATAAGCAAAATTCCGGCGGCAACTATTACCTTTGGTATGTACCCACCTGATATTAAAATTGCTGCCGAAAACCAGGCCAATTTTGAGCGAATTTTAAAACCCGGGTTTATAAATATCGTTTATATTGGGCGCGGCGGAGCCGATATGCATAGGGCCATTGAACCTTTGTTTAATGCAATAAAAAATGGATTAAATGCAGATGCTGCAATATTTGGCCGCCTGCGCTTGTATTTCATAGGAACAAGCTACGCGCCCGACGGTGAGGGACACCCCACTATTATGCCACTGGCCAAACGATTTGGCATAAGCGATTACGTTACCGAAATAACAAACCGCATCAGCTATTATCATACCTTAGCCACGTTAATGGAAGCTGACGCATTATTTGTCCCCGGGTCTGACGATGCCAAATACACCGCATCAAAAATATACCCCTACATCCTAACCAAAAAACCTTTGCTGGGCATATTTAATGCCAACAGCTCGGCTATCGGTATACTAAAGGAGTTTGGTATCGGCACCGTTTATGATTACGAATCCGTATCCAATTACGCGATTATAGAATTTATGAAAGGGTTGGCCGGCAATCCGGACGCCTTATCAGATTTACCGCCAGGCGCACTAAAAAAGCATTCGGCACAAACAAAAACAACGCAGCAATGCCAGCTCTTTACCGAGGCACTTTTATATGAACAGCCTTAACCGAACCTTCGGCTTTATACTTGCCCACCCTCTTGCAAAAAGGCACCCTTTCCGCGCATTTTTGAATTTCGCGTGGTGGCAATTACAATCGAGGTTTTCACTGGCCGGATTTATTGTAAAACCCTTTTTGAACGGCACAAAATTTTATGCGCGAAAAGGCTTAACGGGTATAACTGGCAATATATACACGGGCCTGCACGAGTTTAACGATATGGCCTTTCTACTGCACTTGTTACGGCCCGGCGATGTGTTTTTTGATATCGGCGCCAATGTTGGTTCGTATACGCTTTTAGCTTCGGGCGTTTGTAGGGCCCAATCTGTTGCCCTGGAACCTGCACTTTCAACCTTTGATATACTATCCCAAAATATCCGGCTAAATAAGCTCAGCGATAATGTAACGCTCCTTAACGCAGCAGCAGGCGCTGTCGCCGGGACGTTAAAATTCTCCCTGGGCGAAGATACCACCAACCATATCCTGGCAGATAACGAAACCGGTAAAATGTCGGCTGAAGTTCCAATCATAACCGTCGATTCGCTTTTTAGCCAAAACAAGCCTATCCTGTTGAAAATTGATGTGGAAGGCTTTGAGACCGAGGTAATAAAAGGCATGCAAGACACACTAAAAGATAGTACGCTGCAAGCTATTATAATCGAGTTAAACGGCAGCGGTGGAAGGTACGGTTTCAACGAACTGGATCTACACCAAACGCTTCTTTCTAATGGTTTCGCGCCTTACCATTACAATGCTTTTGAACGCGAATTAACCAAGGTAGATAAGTGGGGTAGTTACAATACCATATACATCCGCAATGTGCAATTTGTAAGCACTCGTTTAAAAACAGCTAAACCTTTTAATGCGATGGGGGAAGCGATATAACATGCCCCGCTTAGCCATTGTAACAACTCACCCTATACAATATTATGCGCCAATTTTTCAATTGTTGCATCAACGGGGCTATATTGATATAAAAGTGTTTTATACCTGGAGCCAATCTGCAGAACAAAAACACGACCCGGGTTTCGGAAAGGATATCGAATGGGATATCCCGTTATTGGATGGCTACCTGTATGAGTTTGTAGAAAACACCTCCTCTGCCCCGGGTTCGCATCACGCAAAGGGTATTATTAACCCGCAGCTCATTCAAAAAATAACCGACTGGAAACCCGATGCCATTTTGGTTTATGGCTGGTTATATAACAGCCATTTAAAAGTGATGCGGCACTTCAAAAGTAAATTGCCCGTACTTTTCCGTGGCGATTCTACTCTGTTGGATGATAAGCCCGGGCTAAAGAGTATTCTGCGCCTGTTCTTTTTAAGATGGGTTTACAGCTATGTGGATTATGCACTGTACCCCGGTATAAATACAAAAGCCTATTTTAAAAGGTACGGGTTAACAGAAGAACAATTAATTTTTGCGCCACATGCTGTTGATAACAACAGGTTTACAAAAGATGCCAGCCCCGAGTCAATCACAATCAGGGAACGGCACAATATTGCAGCCGGGGATATTTTAATACTTTACGCCGGTAAGTTTGAAGATAAAAAAGACCCTTTGCTTTTGTTAAAGGCCTTTTTTAAACCTAAACAACCAGGTGTCCACCTTTTAATGGTCGGCAACGGGGTGTTGGAGCCTGCAATGAAACAGCTGGCATTGGGTAACAAAAACGTTCATTTTATGGATTTCCAAAACCAATCGTACATGCCGGCTATTTACCAGGCCTGCGATTTGTTTTGCCTGCCATCCAAAGGCCCTCACGAAACTTGGGGACTATCAGTAAATGAGGCAATGGCGAGCAAAAAAGCTATCCTGGTATCTGATAAAGTAGGGTGCGCGGCAGACCTGGTGGAAAATGGTTATAATGGTGTTATCTTTAAAAATTCTGATGAAGGGGGGCTACTTGCTGCCTTAATGCAACTTACAGCATCAAAAAAAGTATTGAATACGTATGGAGACAACTCCGGCGAAAAAATAAAAGGTTGGACTATTACAAAAAATGCGGAGGCAATAGAAAACCTGATGCGTAAATTAAACACAGCGAAACGCAATGAACGGGAATAGGGGTTTCGAAAGGTTTATTGTTCTGTTTATCCCCTGGATATTGGCATCCCTATTTCAATCGGATCAACTCGTTTCGTATTGGATTGCCTGGGGCGGCTCGTTCCTGATATTTTTTTCCACGCTTACGGGTTGGGTTAAACCTATCCCCGATGACCGCCCTTTCTCCGAACAATTAATGCGGCCTTTATTCATCATGCATATTATTTTTGCGGGCTATATGTCCTGCACATCGGTATTTTATATGTTAAATGCCCTTGGCTACGAAAACTTTGTAAAAACCGGACTGGCCCTCGTAGACCCAAAAAAAATTGAAGCTATCGCACAATGCCAGCGCTATTACTGCTTAGGGCACGCCGCGTTTATATCGGGCGTATTGGCGTTTATGAAATACCCTAAAAAAAAGAAGTATTATATCGAAAAAGGCGCCATAGCCGACTTGCTTTTAAAGGTTGCTGTTATTTCGTTCCCTGTTGCTAACATATTTATGCGGTTACCGGGCTTGTCGCAGTTGTCGTTTCAGCTAAGTTCGTTAAGCTTTATAGCCGGTACATTGGCTCTTGCCTTTGCCATCCCCTTAAAAAAACCGGTAAATACAATTATATGCAGCTTGCTTTATGCATTTAACTTTTACCAGGCGTTGGTATCGGGCTTTAAGGAGCCCATTATTATCAGTATTATGGTTTTAGGCTTGTTTTTATATCCAAACTACAAGAAATTCGTTTTGTTAACCTTTATACCATTGCTGTTTTTTTGCTTTTTGGTGCTACCGGCATACGTGAATAGCTTCCGCGCCACAGCGTGGTCTGATGACCTTGATGCCGATGCCGCGGCACAGCAATCAATAGACGTGGCCCTTGATGGCGAAAACGACAACTGGGATTTCCTTGTACTGCGCCTAAGCGAAATTGATATGTTTATTGCGTTTACGCAATCTACCCCGGCAAACATACCCTATTATGGCACCAAGCTACTTAAGCAATCAATTATAGTTGTTGTACCCCGCATATTTTGGCCATCTAAACCCATAACCGAAGCGCTGGTTATGGAGCGGGTTTACGATGCCGGAGTAGTAAACCGCCTCTCCAATGTGTCGGCCAAACCTGCTTATATTGTTGATGCATACCTTTCCGGTGGCATCCCGGGCATCTTTATCGCTTTGTTTGCTTACGGGGCCATTGCGCAAATTATCTCCATAAAGGCCGAAGAGTTGTTTGGCGGATACATTTTAGGCACTGCGCTAATTTTCAGTGGGTTGTTTCAGATATTTTGGAGAGGGCTAAGTTTCGAATTTATTATAAACGCGGTTTTTTGGAGCTATATTAGTATGCTTATCATATTCGAAATTTTGAAGTACAAGCGCATTTTAATAAAGGTTTGAAAATACTTCATATCACGCCCGCTTACAAACCGGCCGTTATTTACGGAGGGCCTACCATGTCGGTAGCTTTGCTTTGCGAAGAACTGGTTAAAGCCGATGTTTCCATAGACGTTTACACAACTACCGGTAACGGGCCAAATGAATTGCCGGTTGCGCCAAATAAAGCCGTGTTTGTTGACGGAGTTGCGGTAACTTATTTTAAACGGATCACAAAAGACCATACGCACTTTTCTCCCGCTTTACTACAGGCGCTCTGGAAAACCGTTAAAGGCTTTGATGTGGTACATATTCATGCCTGGTGGAATTTAGTTTCGGTATTATCTTGTGGTGTAGCTATTGCCCGCAGAGTGCCGGTGGTAATATCGCCCCGAGGGATGCTGAGCGATTATTCGTTCAACAATAAAAACATTGGCGCCAAAGGCATAATTCACGGCTTTATGGGAAAACGGCTTTTAACTAAAAGCCACATCCATACTACATCTGCACACGAAACCGATGCCATAACTAAGTTGGTAAAGCCCTTAAGTATTGCATGCCTGCCAAACTTCGTTAAACTGGAGAGCACCAATATTCATGCAATCGCAAAACCTGCAGCCATTTTAAAACTTTTGTTTTTCTCGCGCATTCAAGAAAAAAAGGGCTTGGATATATTGCTAAGTGCCCTTAAATTAACTTCGGTGCCTTACCATTTAACCATCGCAGGCAGCGGCGAGGAAAATTATATCTGTTATTTAAAAACCCTTGCCGCGAGTATTGAAAATAAAATTACCTGGGCGGGCTTTTTTGGCGATGATAAGTTTGACATGATACAACAACACGATGTTTTGGTGTTACCATCTTACGATGAGAACTTTGGCAACGTGGTGATAGAAAGCCTTAGTGTTGGCACTGCGGTGCTGGTGAGCGGCCAGGTGGGCCTGGCCGATTACGTAATTGCCAATAAATTAGGCTGGGTTTGCCAGACCAGTGCTGAGTCTGTTGCTGATGCCATAACCGATATCAGTAAAAATAAAATTGGCGATTTAAACAGGATAAGGCAGATAGCGCCGGCTATGGTCCGCGGAGATTTTACCGGTAGTAACCTCGCGCAGAAATATATAGCGCTTTACAAACAAATTATACCTGCATGAGCGATTACAAAGACTACGACTTCAACAGCAGCGGCATAACGCATAATTTTAATTATATGTTGCAGCCCTTGCTTAAGATGCTGGATAAAAATAAAAACCATTGCATTTTAGATTTGGGCTGTGGCAATGGGTACCTTGTGAATTACCTGGTTTCATTAGGCTATAATGCTTATGGTACCGATGCTTCAGAAAAAGGTATCGCAATGGCAAAGGAACATAACCCCGATAGGTTTTTTGTACAGGACCTTTCTACAGATAAACTACCGCCGGAGCTGCAACAGCTTTCTTTTGACACGATTATATCCACAGAAGTTATTGAACACCTTTACGACCCGGAAGGGTTTATAGATTTTTGCAAACAGGCGTTAAGCAAGGGGGGCGATATTATTATATCGACGCCGTATCACGGTT
Organism: uncultured Mucilaginibacter sp.; assembly: GCF_946481715.1. The sequence continues at coordinate 29,191 of NZ_CAMLOV010000028.1, forward strand.
ATTTAAAGAACCTGGTACTTAGTTTAACCAATAAATGGGACCAGCACCTAAACCCCGTCTGGTTGGGCGGGCACATCAAAATGTGGTCGCGAAGAACGTTAGAAAGTTTGTTAACGACAAAAGGTTTTACTGTTACTCAATTTGAAGGCTGCGGTAGGATGCCGTACCTTTGGATGACGATGCTTATTAAAGCCCGGCTAAATTGAATAGTGAATATTCCTTTATCGTATTAACCTATAATGAAGAAATTCATTTACCCCGGCTGCTGGATTCTATTGCCGGCCTGGATGCCGCTGTTTTTGTTTTAGATTCCTTTAGTACTGATAGCACTTTAGCTATCGCTGAAAATGCAGGTGCCTGTGTTTTGCAAAACCCGTTCGTAAACCATCCGATGCAATGGGATTTCGCCTTAAAAAACTTTGCTATTAAAACGCCCTGGGTTATTTGCCTGGATGCCGACCAGGTGGTAACGCACGAGTTGCAAATACAGCTCCTTAACTTTAAAAATGCCGATCACCAAAACATCAACGGCATTTATTTTAACCGTAAGAACTTTTTTAAAGGCAAATGGATAAAATACGGCGGCTATTATCCGTTCTATCTGCTTAAAATGATACGGTACGGCGTAGGATATTCTGATTTAAATGAGAATATGGATCACCGTTTCATTGTACCCGGCAATACAGTGATATGGAAGAAAGGGTATATTTTAGAAGAGAACTTAAAAGAGAATAACATCCGCTTTTGGATAGAAAAACATAACAAATATAGCGACCAGCTTGCCATAGAAGAAACAGAGCGCATATTGGGTATTCGCAACCAAACAATAAAACCGCGCTTTTGGGGCTCGCCGGATGAACGCACCGCCTGGTTAAAGCAATTATGGTGGCGCTTACCGCGTTATGTAAGGCCGATGTTGTATTTCGCATACAGGATATTATTTAAATTAGGGATATTAGATGGAAGAACCGGCATAATATTCCATTTTCTGCAGGCTTTTTGGTTTAGGCTGGTGGTAGATATTAAGATTGATGAGATTATAAAACACCGAGAACGTGCAGATAGGCATTAAAAATAATATCGCGCTTTGGTTCAGCATAAAATTTATTGTGCTGTTTTTGCCGTTCTATTATTTCAATATTTTATTTTTCGGGCTTACCTCACCGGGTAACAATTACAGCGCGTTTTTAGACAATCATTTGAATTATATCGATTGGCTGCGGTGGATATTGCTGCATACCTCTTGCGCTATCCTAAACCTACTTGGTTTTACGTGCATCACCAGCGCCAACCAGCTATTAGTTGCCGGGCGTGGCGTCATCGATTTGATTTACACCTGCCTCGGGCTTGGCGTGATGAGTTTTTTTGCAGCCTTTGTTATTGCTTATCCAAAAAAAACAAAGCCGAAATTAGTATTCCTAATCGCCGGGTTGCTGAGCATTCAAATCCTGAATATTATACGCCTGATGATATTGGCCCTTTACTGGAATAAAAGCCGTGCACGAATCATCGATCATCATGTAATTTTTGATGTGATCATTTATATTATTATTGTTGTTGCCTTATACAAATGGGTAAATCACAAAGCCACTAATCCGGATGCAGCAAACTAACCTTGCCGTATATAATAACCACCCTTACCATCCCGGGGGCAATGCGTTTAAACGCTTGCTGTGGTATTATGTAAATGCGATTATTTTTAAAAGCAACTTGTTCCCCCTCAGTGGCCTAAAAACCAGTTTATTAAAACTATTTGGGGCGAGGATAGGTAGCGGCATAGTTATAAAACCGGCTGTAAACATTAAATCGCCCTGGTTTTTAACCATTGGAAACCATACATGGATTGGCGAACAAGTTTGGATTGATAACCTGGTGTTGGTAAACATTGGCAGCAACGTATGTATATCGCAGGGTGCCATTTTGCAAACCGGTAGCCATAATTATAAAAAAACCACGTTCGACCTGATAACCGGGAGCATTATATTGGAAAATGGCGCATGGATCGGCTGCGGGGCTATCATTAACCAGGGTATTACCGTTGGCTCGCATGCAGTGTTAACCAGCGGTTCGGTTGCTACAAAAAATTTAGAGCCTTACTTTATTTACCAGGGTAACCCTGCTGCAAAGCTGCGGGCAAGAGAGATTAGCTAATATGTTAGTGAGAAAACTTTTATTATTTGGATGGGTACTCGCCACAGCGCTTGCTTTTAATAGCTGCAAAAACAAAACCGCCTCTAATCCCGATCCAAGGGAATTGAACAGGGTAATTGATAGCCCTTCAGTTGCTAACATTAAAGCATTAGATAAAAAAAGCAAAAACGTTGTATTTGTATTCACGAAGGATTACCCGGAGTTAAAAGGACTCAACAACAAAGTGGTACTTATAAAACCACTCAACCAGGACCTAAGCATCAATTTTGACGAATACCTCCATAAAGATTATATGGGGCCAATCTATATCCTGCTACCCTCCTATTACGTAGGCATACGGGCTTCGGTTATCCTTAAATGCTTCCCGGCATATAAAGGATTCACGTTTACAGAACTAAGCGACAATTACGTTTTGTATTACAGCGATAAAAAAAGGTAAGCAATCACCTGTTTATTTCCTTCCAAAGCAGGTCCTTTAGTTCGGTAATATTCCGCTGCGCTACTGATGAAATAAACACATAAGGTATCCCTTGGGGTACTTCCTTCTCCATCTCTGCCTGCAATTCCTCATCCAGCATATCGCTTTTGGTAATGGCCAGCACACGAGGCTTGTGCATCAATTCGTCGTTATATTGGTTAAGCTCTTTTAGCAGTATCTCGTATTCTTCCTTTATCGTTCTTGCCGTATCGGCAGGCACCATAAATAAAAGCACCGAGTTACGCTCGATATGGCGCAGGAAACGTATCCCCAAGCCCTTGCCCTGCGATGCACCTTCTATAATGCCCGGTATATCCGCCATAACAAACGATTGGTTGCCGCGATACCCAACGATACCTAAATTAGGCACAAGCGTTGTAAAGGCGTAATCAGCTATCTCTGGCTTGGCCGCCGATACTACCGACAGCAAAGTTGATTTACCCGCATTTGGGAAGCCTACCAAGCCCACATCGGCCAATATTTTTAGTTCGAGGATATTCCAGTCCTCCTGTCCATCTTCGCCCGGTTGTGCAAAGCGTGGGGTTTGTTTGGTAGCCGTTTTAAAGTGCCAGTTACCCAGGCCGCCCCGGCCGCCGTTGGCCAATATTTTGGTTTCGCCGTCGTGGTTTATCTCAAAAAGGATCTCGCCGGTTTCGGCGTTTTTAGCGATCGTACCGAGCGGCACCTCCAATATCTCATCGCGGCCTGTCTTACCGCTACGTTGAGAGCTGCCACCCGGATCGCCATCGCCGGCAATAACGTGTTTGCGGAATTTAAGGTGAAGCAGTGTCCATAACTGGGCGTTGCCTTTTACAATAACATGCCCGCCACGGCCACCATCGCCGCCATCAGGGCCGCCCATCGAGGTTAAAATATCCCGGTGTAAATGCGAAGAACCCGCCCCTCCGTGCCCGGAACGGCAGCATATCTTTACATAATCAACAAAATTTGAACCCTGCGACATAATCTTTTCCTTTAAACAGAAAGTCCGAAGCTTAGGGTTTTGACGCTCCTAACCTGCGGACTTTACAAACTTACGTTTTTTATAAATTACTGAATTTATCAGTCTTTATTCACTTTTTACCCATTTAGCAATAATTGCACATATTTGGGTAAATATCTCTTCTACCGAGCCAATGCCATTAATGCTTTCGAACTTGCCCTGCCCTTTATAAAAGCCTGCAACAGCAGCGGTTTTATCATTGTATTCTTTTATCCTTTTACGGATCACTTCTTCGTTCGCATCATCCGGGCGGCCCGAATCCTTACCACGCAGTAAAAGGCGGCGCAGCAACTCATCATCATTCACTTCGAGTGCTATCATACCACTTATAGCCGATTCCTTTGACTCTAATAACGTATCCAAAGCCTCGGCCTGCACTACTGTACGCGGGAAGCCATCAAAAATGAAGCCTTTGGCATCCTTATTCGCATCCAGCTTATTACTAATCATCCCTATCACAACCGCATCAGGTACTAACTTCCCGTCATCCATCAGTTTTTTTGCTTCCAGGCCCAAGGCGGTACCCTGTGCAATTTCGCCCCGCAGTAAATCACCTGTTGAAAGATGAATTAACCCGAACTTCTCGATAAGTTTTTGTGATTGAGTACCCTTCCCTGCTCCGGGGGGACCAAACAGTACTAAGTTAAGCATCCCTTATGTTTAAAAATTAAAAAAGCCTATGAACACTATACTCAAAGGCTTAATTTTTTGGGCACCTGGCGGATGTCGCAGTTCCGGGACAAGTGGTTGATATTATGTGCACTTGTAGGGATTCGAACCCCAAACCTTCTCATCCGTAGTGAGATGCTCTATCCAATTGAGCTACAAGTGCATTTCCTGATAACAAGTTTCTCCTATCGGCGAAGATAGCAGACCCTTTTTTAACGGACTGCAAAAATAGGACTTTCTTTTTAATCTGTGTACTTTTTTTGAAAAAAAATCACTGCACTGCCACCGACGGGTTAGTTAAGCAAAACAGCCATAACCCCTTTGCTGCTTTTTTATATCTTTAAATTTTTAACAAAACCCGTTTTAATGAAGTTTTTTGGCGTAGCAAACCTCTTTTCCGAGATAAAAACCGTCCCCGATGTTTTAGCACAAAAAACTTTCCCAAGCCTTAACGGCCTTCGGGGCATATCCATTCTGATGGTGGTTGGCTACCATATCATCCAGCTATATAACATCCCCGTTTATGGCAACCCGGGTTTTATGGGCCCGCTCGGCGTGGATATATTTTTCGTTATCAGCGGCTTTTTAATTACCACCCTTTGCGTAAAAGAAAAAGTGAAGTACGGATCAATATCTTTAAAAGCCTTTTATATGAGGCGTGTATTGCGGATAGTACCTGTTGCCTATCTGTACATCATCACGCTTATCATACTAAATCAGTTCTATAACCTCAATATATTCCCGGTTACTTTTTTGGCTTCGTTCTTATTCATCATGAACTTATCCATCTCGCGCCTAACGCAGGCAAGCTGGTACCTGGGTCACTACTGGTCGCTTTCGGTAGAAGAACAGTTTTACCTTTTTTTTCCGGTGTTGCTCAACAAAAGCTGGAAGCTATTTATAGCCATACTGCTCTTTACCATATTTGCAGTACCCGTTATTTACTATTTCCAAATCAATTGGGGCTTCCTAAACTACGGCGTTTGTACTGCGGCTATCCGTTATTTTATAAAGTTCCAGGGAATAGCCATCGGTTGCCTGTATTCGGTAATGCTTTTTAAGGGCTATTTTAACTTCCACAGGCTCAAATTACCAATAACGTTATTATCTATTTTCGCGATGTTCTATCTTAGGTACAGCCAGGCATTAAACCCCACGGTAATAACTACCAATCTTATTATTTCCTTGTTTGTGGGTTTTATTGTGGTGAATAACCTTCATCAATCCAAAAACTGGATTTTTAGTCTTTTGAACACAAAGGTACTCAGCTTTATCGGCATACTATCGTACAGTATTTATATATGGCAGGAGCTGTTTTTAGCCAACGACCCCAACTTACCGTTAAGCCACCTTCCGATGAATCTCATATTATTGGTGGTAGTGCCCCTATTATCGTACTTCTACTTCGAAAAGTTTTTCCTAAAGTTCAAGAAACGATTTCAGCCTGTTAAGGAAAACCAATAGCCCAAGCTTTACGGCTATCGATTCCCCCTTGCCAACTACTTAACTTTTTCTGCAATTGCCTCAAAATTGGGCAGGTCGCCTGCGTTTTCCAGCACCTCGGCATAAATAATATTTTGCTCCTCATCTATCACAAAGGCGGCCCGTTTAGATACGCCTTTCATCCCAAAAGCAAATGTTTCGTATAACGCGCCATAAGCTTCGGATACATCCTTATTAAAATCCGACAATAGGGGAAACTGGTAGGCGTTCTCTTCTTTAAACTTTGCCAGGGTAAATGGCGAATCGACCGATACGCCCAGTATCTGTGCATTCAGCCCGTCGTAATAGCCAAAGCTATCGCGCATGGTACAGAGTTGCGTGGTGCATACACCGGTAAAAGCCAAAGGGAAAAAGTGTAATACTACTTTCTTTCCTTTAAAATCGGTTAAGGAAACCTCTTTAAGTTCGGATGAGGTTAGTTTGAATTGTGGGGCGACTGAACCTGGTTTTAATAGCATGATTTTATGTTTTTCTACAAATGAATAACATTTACCCGAAACATCAACACTCTAAAAACCGAAAGCATTTTTTTTTACAAAAAATTGGAATTGTCAAATATCTGACTACATTTGCAGTGTACTACTTAACTAATACACTAATGATACGATTTAACAACTTGTCCTTTGGTTACTCCCGAAAAAATTTGCTGTACAAAAACCTAACCCTTTCAATCGAAAATGGAAGCATCTACGGTCTACTGGGCAAGAATGGGGCAGGCAAATCAACCTTACTTAAAAACATGGTGGGCACGCTATTTCCTGTAGAAGGAACTGTGCTGGTGGATGGCATAGAACCCAAAAGCCGAAAGCCATCGTTCCTGCAAACCATTTATTACATAGCGGAGGACGTTTTCGTACCGGCGCTCACTATAAAGCAATATCAAAATTTATTTGCTCCTTTTTATCCGATGTTTGATAAGGATAGCTTTTATAAATACTTACTGGAACTTGAAGTAACTGCCGACGGTAAGTTGAACAAGCTTTCTTTTGGGCAGCAAAAAAAGTTTGTAATAGCATTTGCGCTGGCTTGTAACACAAGGGTATTATTAATGGATGAACCCACCAATGGGCTGGATATACCTTCGAAAGCACAGTTCAGAAAACTTATTGCATCGGTGATGACAGATGATCGCATCATCTTTATATCTACCCACCAAATACGCGACCTGGAAAACATGATAGATAAGGTGATGATTGTAGATAACGGCAACCTGCTACTGCACTCCTCTATCACTGATATCGCCCGGAAGCTTTGTTTTAAAACAGTGAACGAAATACCAGAGGACGCTAAAGTGCTTTACTCCGAAAAAATGTTGCGTGGCACCTCTGTTATTATGGAAAATACAGACGGCGAAGACTCGGCGCTTAACCTCGAGCACCTTTTTAACGGCATTACCGAAAACCCGGCAATGGCTAAACAACTATTCCCGATAAATTAAACTAATTACCATGAATGATACCTTTAGCCTCGGCAGATTTGGGCTGCTATTAAAGAAAACCATACTCGAGCGCTCGATGCAATTAATTGGCGCACTTGTAGCTGTAATGGCATTTACATTTTTACTTTATACGCTTATACTTTACGCATTAGATTGGGGGCCGGCGCAAAACCTGTCCTTTATTTGGGGCTTTATTGGTGGCGGGGTGGTTTTATCTTCGGTAGTATTTAGCTACTTTACTACTAACGCGGGTGGGGCAGCCTATCTTACATTGCCTGCCTCCTCGCTCGAGAAATGGCTCTGCGGTATATTGATATCGGGCCTGTTATTTTGCATTGTATTTCTAAGTTTTTTCCGGCTTATGGATTACACCTTTGTAACGGCCTACCATAACGGATTAGACCGAACCAGCCCACTGTACCGTGCCTTGTACGACCATGTGTACTTGTACGCATTTGAAGATAATAATGTATTTGTTAAGGCAACAATATTGTACACCAATTTTGTTGGCGCCATGATGGTAGGCACGTTATACTTCAATCGGGTTGCCCTTGTAAAGGTGGCGCTGGTGGTTTGCGGTGTGCTGGCTGTTATCTATTTTTTAAACCTGGCCATTGTTAGCCTATTATTTTCTAATGTCGATATTGCGTTCCCTTACTTTACGGTATTGATAAAAGTAGATTCGGAAGTTGGGAATATCGAGCTTCCGCATTACGCTTATGCGATCGCAAATAATTTTCTTCAATACATATTGCCGGGCACTTTGTGGATAACAGCTTATGTAAGGTTAAGGGAAAAAGAAATTTAGAATGGAGTTTAGAGAGAAACAAGCAATTTATTTACAAATAGCAGAATATGTTTGCGAGCAAATATTGCTTAAGCAATGGCCGCTGGAAACGAAAATATTAAGCATTCGCGACTTAGCCGTAGCAATGCAGGTGAACCCCAATACAGTTCAGCGCGCCTACGATTTTTTGCAGCAACGAGAAATTATTACCAATAAGCGCGGCGTAGGGTATTTTGTAGCGAATGAAGCCATGCATAGGGTAATTGCCTTCAGAAAAGAACAATTTTTAGAAAACGAATTACCCCTGTTTTTAAGAAGCATGTATTTGCTGGATATCCCGATGGAAGAAATTGAAATACGCTACGAGAAATTTATTGATGAAACTTTTAAAGAAAAAAAACATGAAGACTAAGATAAGTACGATCATACTGAGGGCATTATTCGCCGTGATGTTACTAGGTGTTGTAGTATCCGATCTGGCATTTAAAAACGTGTACGACAAAGTTGATAAAAGCGATACCTACTGGAATTACAACAAGGTGCTGGAACAGCCTTTTAAACACCTGAAGATTGAGGGTGGCAATATCACCAAAATAATTTTTCAACAAAGTAAACACGCATCGGTAAGGGTGCTCAACTATTGGGACGCCTATAAAAAAGATGTAACGTTTAAGGCCTATGTAAAAAACGATACCCTGCACTTAACATTCCCTAACAAATACAAAAACGAGGGCGAAAAAAACTGGATGCAAAACAGGGTGCTGGTACGGCTGTTTGCTCCCGAACTCTTATCTGTAGATGGCACCAACACTAACTTTGAGCTCCAAAAATTAAGGCAGGCAAACATAACCTTAAATGTAAAAGGAAAATCGCGATTGGAAGTAGAAAGTTATAATCAAAGTTTCGACACACTTCGGATAACACAGGCAGATTCCAGCCAGGTTTTATTTGAAATGGCCCCAGAATTAAAGGGATCTAAAAATATGCACTTTGGCTACGTAGTGGCAAATCTTAAAGACTATACCATATTAGACATTGGCCACGGCTTTGCTGAAAAAGCTGATTTAGCTATTGCTGATAGCTCGGCTATAATTCTTTCGGGGAAATCTTTAAAGGCGATGCATCGATAGTTAATTATCCTCATTAAAAAATGGCGCAAAGAATTGGGCAAATAGCATTGCTGGTTAATGATTACGATGAGGCGATTGCGTTTTATACCGAAAAATTAGGCTTCCACCTCCTGGAGGATACTGTTTTGACCCCTGCAAAACGCTGGGTAATAATAGCACCAAAGGGTGATAGTTTTCGCTTGTTGTTAGGAAAAGCGGTAGGCGATGATCAAAGGAGTCGTGTTGGGAATCAAACCGGCGGGCGGGTCTTCCTGTTTCTGTATACAGATGATTTTTGGCGCGACTATTACCAATATCAGAGCGCCCGGGTAAAATTTGTTAGAGAACCAAAGGATGAACCATACGGTACAGTAGCAGTATTTGAAGATTTATATGGTAACCTATGGGATTTAATAGAAGAAAAGACTAATCCATGAAAGCCATCATCATTACCCACCCCGGCGGCCCCGAAGTTTTACAGCTTGAAGAACGCCCCATGCCGATTTATACCGATAATGAGGTGCTGATAAAAGTAATGGCTGCCGGCATAAACCGCCCCGACGTTTTCCAACGGAAAGGCAATTACCCGCCGCCTGAAGGTGCGCCGAAAGATATCCCCGGACTGGAGCTTGCCGGCATTGTAACCGAGGTTGGTGCTGATGTTATACGCTGGAAAATTGGCGATAAAGTTTGCGCCCTGGTAATGGGCGGTGCATATGCCGAATATTGCGCAGCACCCGAAAGACAATGCCTCCCCATACCCGAAAGTTTAAGCTTTGCCGAAGCAGCTTCCCTTCCCGAAACCTTTTTTACCGTTTGGAGTAACGTATTCGACCGCGCCAAACTGCAGCCCGGCGACAGCCTGCTGGTGCATGGTGGCAGCAGCGGTATTGGTGTTACCGCTATACAAATGGCCAAAGCTCTGGGCAGCACCGTTTACGTTACCGCAGGTAGCGATGAGAAATGCACGTTTTGCGAATGCCTGGGTGCAGATAAAGCCATTAATTATAAGAAAGAAGATTTTGGCGAAGCTATCGATACGCTAACTAACGGCAAAGGCGTAGATGTAATCTTAGATATGGTGGGCGGAGATTATACGGGCAAGAATATTAAATGCCTTGCCAATGAAGGCCGGCTGGTATTGATAAACACTGTAAAAGGCAACAAGGTAGAAATCGACTTATCCGAAGTGATGCGCAAGCGGCTGGTGATCACCGGTTCGACGTTGCGGGCAAGAGATGTAGCCTTCAAAAGCGCCATCGCTAAAAAGCTGGAAGAGCACATCTGGCCCCTACTGGTATCCGGGCAAATAAAACCTGTTATCTACAAAACCTTCCCTGCCGATGAAGCCTCCAAAACGCATGAGCTTATGGAAAGCAGCGAACATATGGGGAAGATCGTAATCAGTTGGCGGTTTCCAGTGGGCAGTTAGCAGTGAAAAAGAGATGGGCGGTTGGCCGCTTGCAAAAACTGCAAACTGCAAACCGCCCACTGCAAACTGATTATGGGAACTTCACCCCATTATAAGCCGAAACACTCGCCTTAGGGATATTTGACCCGTATTGCGCGTTGATGGCTTTAATAAATTCATTGGCTACAATAGCGTAACCCCTCGGCGTTAAGTGGATCCCATCCATCGAAAATATACCTCCGCTGATGTAATTAGAGCTAAGGTTTACACCATCTATCACCAGGCCGTTTGCTTTTAAATTATTAAGAAAGGTAAACGCATCAAACAATGCTAAACCCTTGCTTTGTGCCGCTGCTTTAATGGTAGTATTGTAGGCATTCACATAATCTTTGGTTAATGTTACCTCATTAGCATCCAATACGTATTGGTTTTCAATGGGCGCATACGGCGTTAAACCATAAGGAACCATACCTACCGGCGAATTTACCGGCTGACCTATTTTGCTCGTCGGGAAAGTCAATACAACCAAATCAGCAGCTGTGGCGGCGCGAGCTGCATAAGTTGTAGTTGCTATCTCGGTACTACTGCGGGCATTAATATAAAGCGCAGCAACTGCAGGGCTTCCAGATGGCCTGGCCGCATTTACCCCGGCTAAAATAGCGCCAACTGTAACCGTTGTAAAGTATGGTACCGAAGTAACGTCTGGGATAGTTGCAACGGCGCCTTTTTGGCCGGCTGTGGTTAGTTTTGATATCGACAGATTGTATAGCGCTGTAAATGTCGCCTTGTCTGTAAGTACGTCTCCTGCACCACCTGTTGATGCGTAAAGTAAAGCATCGTTATTACCCAACCAATTGGTAAAAAATGTAAATGGCTTGGCGGTTGCAAAATCTATATATGTAGTAGAATTTGTACCTGCATTGCCCGGCAGCATCCTCTCAAAATAGCCGTTCAGGTTACCGTAAGGGGCATATGCTATTTGCTGTACTTTAACGCCCGGCACACCATAGTTGTTTATTTCGCCGGTGTACTTGGTGTATAATACCACTGTACCGAAACCCGGTATAGCGGCTGTACCCCTAACGGCAAGTTTGTCGGTTACCGGCGTGGTGATAGGAGAACCGGTAGCTGTAAAGCCGGTTAATTTGATATATCCCGACCCGTTAGCCTGGTCGGCGTTGAATAAAGGCTGTGTAAACGTACCGCCGCCAACTTTTGCCATTTGCGCGGCAATGATGCTTGGATATGAGTTTAACTGCCCCTCCAGGTATAAACCGCCGTCGGCGTAGCCTGCGGTTAGGGAGTTACCTACAGAGATATACCGCGAAAAATCGGCAGTACCCTGAGTAGGCTTTGGGGTTTCTATAGTAGGCTTGCAGGATGCTAATAATAACAGCCCTGCAGATATGTATATGTAATTTTTTATCGATTTCATGTGCTTAAATACTAAATATTACCAATGATAAGATAAGGCAACACCGGGGATATACACGTTACTTTTAAACGTGCCCGATAACTGCGTTTCGATATTGGTTTGGGTGCGGGTAAAAAGGTGCTCAAACTCAAACGACAGGTCGATATCTAAACGCTTGGCCAGTTTATAACCTATGCCACCTGTAAAATAATAACGGTTGGCATCAGGCACTTCGGGGGTTACATAGCCATCCTTAACAGGCGTTGTTGCATAACCGCCGCCAAAACGCAGGGCCAGTTTATCGCTGTATTTATATTCCGCACCGGTACGCAGCGCAAACGCGTTCTCGTAGTTACGCGGCGAATAAGTATCCGCAAGTGTTGAGGTATTGGCAGCATAATCAAATTCAAGCGCTTTAAAGCTGCTCCAGCCAACAAAGTTAGCGTCGAAGCCTACGGTCCATTTTTTGGTTGGATAAAAGCCGAGGCCCAAGGAGAATGTCCCCGGCAACGGTATGCCCGAGCTAAAGGTATTTGGCTGCGGGAAGTTCGCCTGTACCGATGAAGGCACAGTAAAAATCGCGTCGCCGTTTTTTAGTTTGGTATTCACCTTCGAGCGGTAATCCAACCCTGCAGTAAAGGATTTAGTTTTCAGGAATATCCCGGCATTCCAGCCGTAGCCTGTGCCTGTGCCTTCCAGCTTTGCCTGGCCGGGTTGGTCGTTAGCATCTGCCAATGGTATAGCTCGCCTAAGGTCGACACTGGCATGGTTATACACAAAGCCGGCACCAATGCTTAATGCGTTAGATAACTTGTAGCTTAAAGTTGGTTGGATAAAAATTGCTTTCAGGTCCAGGCTTTGCACCGCATACTTGCCTGCCCAGTCAGTACCCCAGTCGGTAAGACCGCCGAAGGGTGTGTAAACGCCTAAGCCAAATTTCCAGTTTGCAGATTTTGGCCCCCAAACGGCGTAAGCCTGTATAGGTGTTGCCACGCGATTTTTGGTAAAATACTTGTCGGCCGTACCCGACGGATTGAAGCCGGATTTAAACCACAGAGGGCTGATGCCGGCAGAAACAGAGTTTTCAGGCAGCAAGGCCACTGCGCCTGGGTTAAAGAAAATAGAAGCGCCATCCTGCAGTAAAGCGGTGCCGGTATGGCCCATACCTATTTGTTTTTGGCCACCCAGATTTACCTGGAAACCCTGCGAAAAGGCAATAGCAGGTGCACACCACAGCATTAGTAGTAATAGTTTTTTCATTAATTAGAAATTACGTAACAGAAAAATTGGTTTATAATTGGGCGTCAAACTTAAGGAAATAGTTATAATAAAAACACCAAAAAAATCTTATCATAACTATTTAAATATTTGGCAATAAACCTTAACTTTGCGCCTCTGAAATAGTACCGTTGCATTGTCATCAGGTATCGGTTTCAATTAATTTTTTTAAAACACCAGGTAATATATGCCAAACATTGGAAAAATATCAAGGATCATCGGTCCGGTAGTTGACGTAAGTTTCGCTAATGACGCACATCTTCCTAAGATTTATGATGCGCTTGAGAT
>NZ_CAMLOV010000029.1 GCF_946481715.1 uncultured Mucilaginibacter sp.
CATATAGAAGAAGATGATTTTTACGAGTTAGGGTTTTTACGGATCGGTTATGATGAATACCAATTGATAGGTGCCAATGAGCTGATGATGATAACTAATAAAAAACTGCATGAGCTAGGCAGGCTAAAAGCAAATGATCCTGTGGCGCAAATGGCCACCTGGTATAACGAACATGAACTGGATGCGCTTCTGAAATTACCATCATTGAAAAAATTACATACGGAAACGTATCATTTGCGTTCCCACCTCGCCATACCAATTGAATTGAATGACGGTAAATATGCTTATTTAAATTTTTATAGCCGTCGCACGGACGCTTACCAGGCAGACCAATTGTTGTTATGTAACCGAATGCGGCCGGTGTTGGATAATTTTACCGCAAAAATGCTGTATAGTGCGGATAGCCCGCTGTTAGGCGGACGCGATAATTATACCATCAAATACCCGGCGGCCGGTGCTGAACACCCGAACCCCTTTAGTGGCATCATTGGTAACAGTCACCTGTTATTGACCGTGTTCGACCATGTGATCCAGGTAGCCAAAGCAGATTCTTCCGTATTGATATTAGGAGAAAGTGGCACTGGTAAGGAAAAGATAGCCGAGCGGATACATTCATTGTCTTTGCGAAAAGACAAAGCATTCATCAGGATCAACTGTGCAGCCCTGCCAACTTCATTGATAGATTCGGAATTGTTCGGCCATGAAAAAGGCGCATTTACCGGTGCTCATGAACGTAAAATTGGAAGGTTTGAGCAGGCCCATAACGGCACTATTTTCTTAGACGAGATTGGGGAATTACCGCTGGAATCACAATCTAAATTGTTACGTGTGCTGCAGGAAAAGGAAATAGAACGTATTGGCGGTCGTATCACCATTAAAACAGACGTGCGTATCATAGCAGCTACCAACCGCGATTTAACCAAAGAGGTAGCTGAAGGCCGTTTCCGGCTTGACTTGTTTTACCGCATCAACGTGTTCCCGATAGTGATGCCCCCGCTTCGTGAACGGAAAGAAGATATTGCCGATCTCGCCCGTCATTTTTTAAACATATATGCCCGTAAAACCGGAAAAACCGTACGGGGGATTGCTCCGCAGGTTGTGGAAAATATGAAGCAATACCACTGGCCGGGAAATATCCGTGAACTGGAGAACCTGATTGAACGGAACGTGCTGCTTACCCGAGACGACATGATTAACAGTATGGTGTTGCCTACCCAATTAGAGCAGCCCGCAGCCGTTGCGCCATCAAATGGAGGGATAACAACCATGAGCGAAGGAGAACGCGCCCATATCATGGCTGCGTTGAAAAAATGTAATGGAAAGATATGGGGCGAGGGCGGGGCGGCCAGTCTTTTAAACCTGCCGCCAACAACGCTTAACTCCAAAATGAAAAAATTGGGTATCCGTAAGGATTTTGGCACTTAGCTTTCAACTGGAACCGGTTTTAATAGCTTGTTTGAGCTTAACCATCCCAACATCAGAGCACCGGGAAGGAGTACGGAAATCAGCCCGTATTGTTTGGCCATGAGTACCTGTTCGCTTTCTAAATGTCTGTGTATGATCATACCGATATCCGTCTTGTCAAAATTTAAAGGTGATGGTACTGCCGGTCATTAAAATATTTTTACCCGGCCCTGCCTCTTTCAGGAAGTCACCGGCGCTGAACCAGGTTAGTTCCTGCCTGAAATAAAGATACTTATTGGGTGTATATTCCAGCGCGCTCCCCAGTTGGCGGCCCACCTTCTTTGAATTGCCGGCTTTGCCGCTATAGATAATCTTGCCATTTACCGCGTAAAGCCCGTCATTATGGTCCATGCGCCAAAACAAATCGTAGTCTGCCGAAAATACCAGTTTTTTGGTCAGGTTGAACTGAATATATGGGTGGGCATCCAGTAAATTGTAGGGACCTATCAACGCTGCGAGACCAAAATAGGCGCCTTTGGGAAATAATGGATTGAATGTATTTAGCCTGCCATCGCCGTAATTTTTATCCCCGCTGATAGCTTCGGTTTTTAATCCAATCTGCGGCTTTAGTTTAGTTTGATAAAATGTATAGGAAATGTTTGCAGACAGCGTCCAGGCCGAAATAGGGACAGCTGCAAAACCACCGAACTGGTAAACGCCTTCCAGGTCATATTGCCAGGAAGGTGTAGTTTTCCAAATTCGTGTACCGATGGAGTGGCGGGTCTCGGATCCTTTTCCGTCGTCAAAAGCGGTTAACTTTTTGTGGATGCCAAGATAATAAAAGTCGAAATTTTGGATTATTGGTATTTTGGTGAAAGCGCCGTATGCACCCCAAAACCGTATTCCGTTATTAAATCCATCGTCAAATATATTTGGTTTGGCAGGCACATAATAGGAGTAAAACAAATCGAGTTTGAGGTTCTTGCTGTCATACATCAGCTTAGCCGCGTCAAATGACTGCCGGTTGTTTGGCGCTTCGCGTACCGCTACCAGGCGTTGCGATCCGTAGGATAATTCCTGTCTGCCAAGTCTAAGTGTTAAATTGTTGTCTGTAATATCAACAAAGGCTTGATGAAGATCAAGCAGATTTTGATCTACCGGCGACGGCTTTTCCGCCTCGCCACAGGCTAAACTGCTTTGCAGCTGCACAAATGTGCGAAAGTGCTTACCGGCATGAAAATCCACATGCCCAAGGTAACGGGTTAAAATAAACCCGTCTTTATCCTCCGGCGCTGCACCCCAGTCCTGGTTGTCAAAATGAAAATATTGATAGCGGACCTCACCGCCGAAACTAAGGTAAGTAGCTTTGTCTTGAGATACCGGGCGAAATTTTAACCGATGGTACCAATTGGCTGATGTGTCTTTTGCGAGATAAGTATAATTTTCATCATACCGCAGCTGTTTGAAAGGAACCTCTTGCGCCAGGCAGATGCAGGAAGCCATACTGAAAAATACGGTAGCAATGGTTTTCATAGGTATCAGGACATAAGGTGGTTTATCGATGAGTTAGGAAACAGCATTTTTTTTTATTCATTTCGCAAACCAACCAAGAGTAATGCCTTGTTGTCAATCAATTAAAAATCAATCCATTGTGCTTTATTACTATTAAGGCTATTGCTTTATTTCGGAGTTTCGCTGGTTTTTCTACGATATAGCGTTGCTGTCCTGGAACCGCTGAGTAGGCCGATAACTATCAGGTTATCAGTCAATTTAACTGTATATCGCTGCTGGCACGAGAAAATTGCGATATGCCGTTTTTTGGTAGATTTTGAAATGTTATAATCAATTGATTTGTAGAGTTTTATGTGAATGGAATATACCTTGTCATAATGAAGGAAATTATATTCATGGAAAAGTAATCACTTAGAAAATTGAATACATCCCTGACCAACTGGGTGATCAGCCTACATCAAATTGGGTACACAAACGATTTTTTACCTTTAAACAGCGGCGAGGTACAATGCGTCCAAAATGGAGAGAACTTCGCGATCAAGGACTTGCATGTCAATTTGATTGATTGCAGTTATGACCTGCTGACCCGTTCCTATCAGTATATCCATACCATTGATACCCAGGTTGGTTATCGCGGGTTGTTAATTACCAACGGAATATTAGGATTAAGCAGTTAGGATATGATGATGGACGGTAAACCTACAATGAGCAATATAGATTCCGCGTATCTGCGCCGGCGGCTTGAAGACCGCCTTGCCGTTATTTTTGCTAATAAGACGATCTGTAAATACCTGGCTATTGACGGCTACGGAGGGGAACTACAAATCATAGGCGATTACACTGACAATGTTTTGGTACTCCCGCAGATCAAACTGGCCTACCAAATCTGGTTGGATATGTATACAATCGACCGGCATAGTGTTGTTGGCAAATTTCATCGCCTGTATGCTGGTTTGCCCCTATTAAACGGGGATAACAAAAAAACACTGATATTTTGCGCCCTGTTTATCCATGAATTTGCAGCCATTTTAGCAGCAGCTTCGGGCTGGCCGGATTAAAACTACCTGGTATCGTGCCAGCGATAAATTAACAGTAGTCTTTAGCCAAAAGTCTTAAGTTCTAAGCCAAAAACAACTTTAGATGTACGACTTGGTACTGCTGGCTTAATACCAGTTTCTGGTAAATGAAAATGCTGTTGTCCAAGCCATGCTTACCTTATTTCGTTGTTCAATGCCTGCGTTTTAACGACATACCGCCAATGCGCATTGGCTTTAAAAAATAAATATTTGATTTTCAATTAGTTAAATAAGTGGCTTTTGACTTGTATCAGGCGGTTCATAACAAATACCATAAATTATGAATACGCTAAACCAAAAAATAGCAATCATCAAACCGGGCCTCAATACCGAAGAGGTCGCCGGGTTCAGCAAAGTACTCAGCGATAAGATCTTGGTGAAACGATTTGCACAGGCCGAAGAAATTGCCCGGTTGGCTGCCTTCCTTGGTTCCGATGATTCTTCTTTTATCACCGGTACAGAAATCGTGACGGGCGGTGGTTTGATCGTAAATCCGGTAATCCACTAAATCTAAACCAATCATGAAGACGATCAATTCAAAAACTGTCGTATTTATTACAGGCGCGTTTGTGAGCAGCGATTGCTGGGCCGAATGGAAAAGCTATTTTGAAGAACGCGGCTATCAAACATTTGCGCCGGCCTGGCCCTTTAAGGATGCCCCGGCCTGTACATTGCGACAGCGGCACCCTGATGCGGATGTGGCCAGCCAGCGCCTGGATAGGCTGACTTTGTATTTCAGGAACTTTGTAAGATCACTACCGGAAAAACCCATTTTGGTTGGCCATTCTATGGGCGGACTAATCACTCAGCTACTGTTGCAGGAGGGGCTGGCTGCTGCGGGTATCGCCATCCATTCGCTTCAGCCGCAGGGCATATTTACATTCAGGCTCTCTTTTTATAAAGCAGGTTGGCCTGCGCTGGGTTTCTTTACCGATACCAGTAAAACCTACCTGATGTCTTTCTCCGAATGGCAATACGCTTTCACCAATGGCATGCCTTACGAAGTGCAAAAAGAAGCTTATTACAAACTCTTGGTGCCGGAATCGAAATTACTGGTTCGCGACGCGACGACGTCTGCGGCTAAGGTTGATTTTGCAAGGCCGCATGCACCCTTATTGTTCATCTCGGGGAGTGCAGATCATTTTATCCCGGCACCACTCAATCATAAGAACTATAAAAAATATAGCCATAGCCAGTCGGTGACTGACTATAAGGAGTTTGCCGGCCGCAATCATTTTGTGCTGGGCCAGCCCGGCTGGCAGGAGATAGCTGACTACATTTTAAACTGGCTAAATAAGCAATAAAACCATGAAAACTTTATTAACTCTATTATTCGTAACGGCAGTGTTTGCCGCTACAGCCCAGCAAAAAGCCGACCTGATAATTTATAATGGCAAGATCGCGACAATGGCCCGTCCGGGTGAATTTAAACAAGCGATTGCTGTTAAAAACGGTTTGATTCTGGCGACGGGCAGTACGCAAGCTATTTTTAAAGCCTACAAAAATAATACAACTAAGTTGGTTAATGCTGCCGGTAAAACCGTAATTCCGGGACTTAACGACAGCCATATGCATGCGATCCGCGAAGGATTGAATTTCAATATGGAACTACGTTGGGACGGAGTTAAAACGTTGAAACGCGCCATGGAAATGCTGAAGGAGCAGGCCGCCAGGACACCGCCTGGCGCCTGGGTTAAAGTGGTTGGGGGCTGGAATGAATTCCAGTTTGCCGAGAAAAGGCAGCCGACAATCGATGAGATTAACGATGCTGTACCCGACAAGCCAGTATTTATTACCTATTTGTATGGCAAAGCTTTCCTAAACAAAAAAGGCATCGAAGTATTAGGCTATGATAAACATACCGATTACCCGGGTAGCCTGGTCGAACTGGATAAGGAAGGGAATCCTACAGGCCTTTTATATGCTAAAGAGACCCCAATGGCAATCTACCGTACCCTTGCGCTTACAGGAGAACTTACACCAGAAGAAAGGATCAACAGCTCTGAACATTTTTACCGCGAGATTAACAGCTTTGGAATTACCAGCGTTGTAGATGCTGCCGGGGGCTCACAGAATTACGACGCCGATTATCAGGCGTCGCTGGCTTTGGCCAGGGCGGGTAAATTAACTGTACGTACCGCCTACTATTTGTTTGCGCAGCAAAAGGGCAAGGAATTAGCTGATTATGAAAAATGGATTGGGCAAACTTATCCCAATAAGAATGACCATGTTCTAATGGCAAACGGCTACGCAATGGAGGGGGCCGGTGAAAACCTGATCGCCTCGGGTGCCGACTTTGAAAATTTCCTGGAACCACGCATTGTGCTGGCACCCCAAATGGAAAACGACCTGGAGCCGGTTATTCGGCTGTTGGTTAAAAACCGCTGGCCGTTCCGGCTGCATGCTACCTACGGCGAATCGATTGATCGTATGCTGAATGTGTTTGAAAAGGTAAATAAAGACACTCCTTTTAACGGGTTACGCTGGTTTTTCGACCATGCCGAAACCATTACAGACCCAGAACTTACCCGCGTAAAAGCGCTTGGTGGTGGCGTGGCCGTGCAGTTCCGGATGTATTACCAGGGCGAGCTTTATACTAAAATGTACGGGCAGCCTAAAACGCAGTTGCCGCCTATCAAAAAAATGCTGGCGATGGGTATCCCGGTAGGTATGGGCACAGATGCGCCCCGTATTTCCACCTATAATCCATGGATGGCGCTGCACTGGTTGTTAACTGGCAAAACAATCGGCGGTATGCAGTTCTGGCCGAAAGATCAGGTGCTGGATAAATTTACGGCATTGCAACTCTACACATCGGGCAGTGCCTGGTGCTCGGGCGAGCAGAATGTGAAGGGCAAACTTGTGAAAGGCATGTACGCGGATATGGTTATCCTCTCCGATGATTACTTTAATACTGCCCCGGATAAAGTTAAACACATTACTTCCCTTATGACCATAGTCAACGGGAAAGTTGTTTACGCTGCTGGTAAATATAAAAACGAATGCCCGCCAATTAACAGTGCTATCCCAAACTGGTCGCCAATTAATTACTACGGCGGCTATCAAAAATAAAACTTAAATCTAATCATATGAAAAATCCAATTTTGAAACTGTTATTTGCCTGCCTGCTGCTAAGCGGTAGTGCGTATGCACAAATGCCGCCCACGATTCCTATCTGGGACGCCAACAAAGTAACCCTGAGGCTACATAAAGTCGCCACGGATATTTATGCTATTATCCCGGCTACTGCCGAATCAGAAACTACCAAAGGTATCCCGCAGGCCACGACCGGCGGTTTTATAGTAGGCGATAAAGGAGTGTTGCTGATTGAGGTAATGATGACCAAGCGTCTTTACGACCAGGAAGTAAAACTGATCCGCTCGGTGACCGATAAGCCCATCATTTACGCCATTAACACCAGCGATCACGGCGACCATTGTTTTACTAATTATTTACTGCCTCCATCTACCCACATCATTCAAAATGAATTCGCGAAAGAAAATCTGTCCAAAAACTATGATGGTATCAAGAGATTCATGGTAAGCCTTTTCGGCACTGGCAGGGGTATTGAAAATGCCGTTTTCCGGCCGGCAGATATTGTAATTCCCAAGAACAGCAATCTTAAAATAGATATGGGCGGAGGCAAGATTGTTGAACTACTGAATATCAGCCCCGCGCAGTCCCAGGCCGATCTGTTTGCGTGGCTGCCTAATCAAAAAGTGTTTTGGGCAGGCAATCCTTTTATCGCGGAAAGCCCTGCTATCCCTTGGTTATTTGATGGCATATTTTTGGAACCTGCCGTTAACCTAAAAAAGGTATACGACTTTTTGCCGGACGATGCCATTATTATTCCCGGCCATGGCCGTATTACCAACAAAGCCGGTATAAAATATACCATCGATTATGTTGAAGAACTGAAAAAAGAAGTGGAAGCGGCGGTAGATAAAGGACTGAGCCTGGAACAAACCAAAGCGGCGGTAACAATGAAGGAGTTCGATAAAGGTTATGTGCTGTTCAATTGGCTGCACTACAATTTTAACCTCCCTAACGCATACAAAGACATTAGCAATAACAAGAATAAATAATCATAAATCTATATCAAAAACAATCAAACCATGAAAATTAGAACAACAATGAAACAGCTATTGGTTACCCTGCTGTTCTCGGCTTTAATCGCTAATGTTTTCGCAGCGGTTACTCCGGCTAACCCCCCGTCAAATTTTAAGCATCAGTACGCGACCGTAAACAATGTGAAGATCCATTATGTGATTGGTGGCAAAGGTGAACCTTTGCTGCTGATACACGGCTTTGGCCAAAACTGGTATATGTGGAACAGGCTGCTGCCCGAATTATCCAAACACTTCACCGTGATAGCTCCTGACATGCGCGGTGTAGGAGAATCGGGCAAACCCGCAGCTGGCTATGATAAAAAGAATATGGCGGTAGACATGCATGAGCTGATGAAGAAATTAGGCTACCAGCATGTAAACGTTGTGGGGCACGACATCGGCCTGATGGTAGCTTATGCATATGCCGCCCAATTTCCGGGTGATGTGAAAAAACTCGCTTTACTGGACGCTTTGCTGCCGGGCATTGAGCCTGTTTGGGGCCAGGTAAAAGCGCAGGCCTGGTGGTTTGGCTTTTTCGCGCAGCCGCATGCCGGGGAATTGGTTTCGGGCAAAGCAGGCCTTTTCTTAACAGATTTTTGGCCGGTGGTAGGTTTTAAAAAAAATGCATTTAACGCAGCAGAACGTAAAGAATTTATTCGTGCTTATTCGGTGCCGGGTGCAACTACCGGCGCATTCCATTGGTTTGGCTATTTTAACCAGGACGCTAAAGATAATCTTGAATTTGCCAAACACAAAATAACCATGCCTGTACTGGCCATGGGCTCAGATCATTTTGCCGCCCCATTCCTGGCAACACACACCAGGCTGGTGGCTACTAACGTGCAGGAATCGGTCATCAAAGATTCGGGCCACTGGGTGGTGCAGGAAAACACACCGCAGGTCCAAAAAGACCTGCTGGCATTTTTACTAAAGTAATTACTCATCTCAAACATCAACAATTTGCCTTATGCAACTGTTAAACAGTGGTGGTTATCGCAATGCAGGTGTTTAATAGTAAAGTTCAATTATATTAAACAATCTTAAGTACAGAGAGGAAATATGTCGTGCGTTTCACCTGACTTATGGTTTCTCGATCAAATAACAATAATAGTTACATATTGCATTAATCTTGAAATATTATGGATCTGCACTTAGAAAACAAAAAAGCACTGGTTACCGGTTCTACCGCCGGGATAGGTTATGCCATCGCCCTCCAATTAGCAAAGGAAGGCGCCGAAGTGATTGTTAATGGGCGTACGGCCGAACGGGTGGATAAAGCAGTAGCACAAATTAAAACCGAGAGTGCAAACGATAAAGTGAGTGGCGTAATTGCTGATTTTACAAGCGTTGAATCTATCAACAACCTGATCACGCAAATACCACAGATAGATATCCTGATCAATAACGTGGCCGTCTTTGAGCCCAAAGCTTTCGCCAATATCACCGATGAGGATTGGCTGCGTTTTTATGAGATAAATGTACTAAGCGGTATTCGTTTGGCCCGTGCCTACTTCGGTCAAATGTTAAATAATGGCTGGGGACGGATCATTTTTATATCGAGCGAGTCGGCAATACAGATCCCCGAAGAAATGATACATTACGGAATGACCAAAACCGCCCAACTGGCGGTTGCCCGCGGCCTGGCCGAACTGACCAAAGGTACCGCGGTTACCGTAAATTCTGTGCTACCCGGGCCTACTTTATCAGAAGGCGTTGGGGGCTTTATCGACAACCTGGCCAGAGATCAAAACAAAACTACCGAACAGGTGGAAGCCGATTTCTTTAAAACCATTCGGCCTACGTCCATCATTCAGCGTTTTCTGAGCACCAGCGAAGTGGCAAACATGGTCACGTACGTGGCCAGTCCATTGGCTTCCGCTACCAATGGTGCTGCCATCAGGGCCGAAGGTGGTTTGTTGAAAGGAGCTGTTTAGGTTTGGCCGGTGCATTTTGCTATTCGTTATAGAAAAGTCGTGGGTGCCGAAATCGGTTCAGTGCATAGCCCGATTTCGGCTCTGAGCAGTTGCTGAAGGACCGTTGAATAATTATTTAATTTTCGGACAGCAATTGCATAAAAATAGGCAGGGACTTGCTATACGACCTCTTATAATTTCACGGATTATTGGTTCGCATGGGAAAAGCGAATGGTAAAAACGACGGAATCACATTACTGGAACACTTTTGAATTGTTTGCACAAACTTTTGAGATTCAGCCGATACATAGAAATATCCGCTTCCTGCCCTATATCTTTATCAACCCGTTCTTCAGTGCCGATATCACCAGTGCTGTGCGCGATTTGGTTTCGAACTTTTGGAACAGCGATTCGCGGTAGTTATCGATGGTGTGCGGGCTAAGGCACATTTGGTCGGCAATTTGTTTGTAGGTAAGGTCTGAGCAGCAAAGCTCCAGGAAACGGAGCTCGTTGGCGGTAAGGTCTGAGTAATCGTTTTTTAGTTGCTGTTTGTTTTGGATATTGCGCAGCAACTTGCCCGATACCAGTTCGTTGATGTAAAAGCTGTGCTCGTTTATGCCGGAAATGGCGTTCACCAGGTCGGCCACTTTGCTTTGTTTTAGCATATAGCCGCCCGCGCCGCTCTTCAGCATCTCTATAATGGGCTTATCTTCCTCAAACATGCTCAGGGCAAGCACGTTGGTATCAGGGTAATTTTGTTTAAGCCATTTGGTGCTTTCGTACCCATCCATTATGGGCATGGTAATATCCATTAATACAACGGCCGGCGGCGCCTGTTTGGCTATCTTCTGTATCATATCGGCGCCGTTGCTGGCATCAAACACAACGTTTATGCGGCCGCTCTCGGTAAGCAGGTTTACCAGCCCCTGCCTAAATAGGGTATGGTCGTCAACAATGGCGATGTCAATTTTGTCGGGGGAGGACATGGTAATTATTCGTTAATAAGGTACTGTAATGACAATAACAGAACCAGCGCCTCGGGTAGATTCTATCGAGGCGGTACCACTAATAATGGCAGCGCGTTTCTTGATATTATACAGCCCCATACCGGTTTTGCGTTTCAGGGTTGCATCAACATCAAAGCCTACGCCGTTATCGCGTATGGTGAGTTTCAGGGCTCCTTCAAACTGCTCCAAATTAACAAATATTTCTGTTGCCTTTGAGTGCTGGATGATATTATTTATAATTTCCTGAAAAAGGCGGAACATAATGGTCTCTTTACCAGCATCGTCTGTAAAAGACTCAAACGTTGGTTTTTTAAAGCTGATGGTAAAGCGGTCGCTGCGTTTCATCCAGTCCAGCTCAAACTCAATGGCCGAAAACAGCCCCCGGCTAAGCAATTCTTCGCTGTGCAGCATCCGCGATAGCGCTTTTACCTCTTTAGTGCTGCGGGCGGTGAGATCCTCCACCAAAGCAATTTTTTCGGCCGTTTTGGCTTTATCGTTCAGGTCGATAGAACTTAGGGTAATAGTGGTGAGGCTCAGCAGCTGGCCAATATTATCGTGCAGATCGTAAGCGATGGTTTTAAGGGTTTGCTCCTGTACCTCCATCTGGGTGCGCAGCAGTTCGGTTTCTAAAGTTTTTACCATGGCCGTTTTTTCTTCTTCGTGTTTTTTCTTTTTTCGGTTATATAGCAGCACATACCGTATCAGGAAGATAGGGGCAATGAGGAAAATGATGGAGGTTAGCCCTATTAACGAAACGATCTCCTTTGACGATATCGGCATATTGATGAAAATGACCAGAATGAGTACAGTATTATATTAAGCACATTAAAAATAATGTAACGGATAGAGCCATTGTACGTTGATACCTCGTTTTGTGAAAGGTAATCGAAAAAAATATTACAGGCGGTGCTGCCAAAGTAAAAAAACAAGGCCCCGCTTACCCACCAAAACTCGCCCGAACTAAGCAGCGGCTCGTAGCGTTCGTCGGTAAGTTTAAGGTAATAAAACCACAGGCAGGCCAGTACAAACACTATAGACATACCCGCTGCAGAAAATGCCGCAAACTCTTTAAAATGGGTAAACCACAGTTCTGCAGTGTACATCAGCGCAAACGTAGCCAGCCAGCCATACAGCCATTTTATGCTGTAGCCATAAGGCTTAAGCAGGTTGTAAAAAAATATGCTTGTAAAACTGCACTCGGCCAGCACAAAAATATTATACAGCTGCAAGTTGGGCATGCCGTACACCTTGCGCATTACCAGCCCCGTAGTTTCGGTGCAAAAGGTAAGCAGCAGGTAAAACATAAATAGCCGCCAGGCTGCGCTTTTATCCCGGTAAAGGAATATAAGCGCAGCCAGGAAGCACAAAAACTCGGCCGCCGTATTTAGCGTAATTAATTTGCTTAGCTGTACAGGTACCATGTTATATTATTGTATAAGCGTTGCGCCTAATGCCGGGCAATTGCTTGGCGGCGGGCATATTTCGCCGCGGTTTTCGGGGCCGGCGGTGCCGCCTACAATAATAAGCGGGCCGCTGCTATTGCTAACACCCTGTTTGGTATAGCTATCCCAATGCAGCCCTTTTTGGCCAAGGGTATCTTTTGGCACGGTTGATACCATGATGAGTGTGTTGTAACCTAAGTAACGCGGGTCAGGGTTGTTGGCGGTACCGCCAAGTTTTGCGGGGTATGCGGCAAAGTAAAAGCGTACGCCGTCGCCGTTCTCTTTCTCCATATTGGCCAGCATTGCCTGCAGTTTTGCTTTGGGGAACCAAACCGTGCGTGAGTTTGGTACCGGCACCGGTTTGCCATCGGACGCTATAGAATCTACCGTGCCGGCTTTATAGTTGCCTACGTACTGTTTGGCGGTGTCAACGCTCAGGATGTCCTTTGGGTCGATACCGCTTACGGTAGCGGCCGAATCGGCAGCCGGCGGGGTGGTTTTTGATTGGCACGATGCCAGGGCGATGCCTGCGAATGCCATTAGTACGAGGGATTGTTTGATTGTCATAACGTTATTTATTTAAGGTTACCGAAAGTGGTTATTTGCAAGCATATTCACAAAAACTAAGCAGCCTTTTTTTACCCCTAAAACACCCCCTTAAAAAAGCTGATTACGCCCTGTTACAGCTTTTAACTTGAACCTACATTTGGGAGATAATAAATAATTAATGTTAAGGGAATCAGCCGGGGCATAACCGGGAACATTAATGTACCGGTTATATCTGGTTGATGCTTTAAACAACAACACGGTGCTATTTACATGGTTAAACATTTAATTGCCGATTAAAATAATATTCCTAAATGGAATAAATAGTGTTTAATAAAACGTATACAAAGTATCTACATTGATTTACTAATGTGTTGGTAGTAAGTTGATTAAATTGAAAGAACGCTGTAATTAATATTAAATATTTCTTTTACTTACAAATTAATATATTACATTTACACACCAAAAATTATAAACCTTTAACAATAACCCTAATTAATTTAAACTATGGAACCCTTACTTGGAGAGATCAAAATGTTTGCCGGCAACTTTGCGCCTAATGGCTGGTTTACCTGCGAAGGGCAGAGTTTGTCTATAAGCCAGTTCCAGGCTTTATTTAGTATACTGGGCACCACTTATGGCGGTGATGGTGTTACTTACTTTAAATTGCCGGATCTGCGCGGCTCTTTCCCTACACAGTGCAGTAACATTAGCGGCTCTCACATAGGCGGCACTTATTCATTGGGTCAGGTTGGCGGTAATCTGCAGGTTACTTTAAATGCGCAGCAAATGCCTGCACACACACACACTTTACAGGCCGTTGCCGCTGCTGCCAACCAGGCTTCTCCAGAGGGCAATTATCTTTCTATCCATGTAGACGGCGTAACTGGTAATCCGGATAGCCTTTATAACGACTTTTCGGACAAAACTTTGCCAATAGTAAACTTAAATACTGCGAGTGCTTTGCCTGCCGGCAGCAACCAACCTTTGAATATAACACCCCCGTTTTTGGCCATGCAATTTATTATTGCCTGGTCAGGTATTTACCCTTCCAGGCCGTAACTAATATTAAAACTAAACACTATAAACCCTAACACTTAATTAATTTAAAACTATGGATCAATACATGGCCTCTCTCATGCTTTTTGCGGGCAACTTCGCACCAAAAGGCTGGTTCTTTTGCGACGGAACCTTATTACCAATAAGTCAATATTCAGCGCTATTCTCGCTTATCGGTACAACATATGGCGGCGACGGCCAAACTACTTTTGCGCTTCCCGATCTGAGGGGCCGTGCACCGGTGCATCCGGGCCAGGGCAGGGGGTTGTCTAATTACTATGAAGGGCAAATGGCCGGGTCGGAAAGCGTAACTCTAACCCAGCAGCAGCTACCCTCTCATACGCATGCACTGCAGGGGGTAAGTACCGCGGCCAACCAGTCGGACCCGCTTAATAATTTTATCTCGGTACCTATTGAAGGTACCAGTGGTAACCCTCTTTCTACCTACAACGATGGTACTGATCCTGTATTTGCGCTTGCGGCGTTAAATCCAAAAAGTGTTTCTTTCACCGGCGGTAACCAGCCGGTACAAATTTTATCGCCGGTATTGGCAATAAACTATATTATTTGCTGGGACGGAATATACCCGAGCAGGCCATAATTAAATATTAGCAGCAGCGCCTTCTTCAAATAATGGGGCGCTGCTTTTCACTTAGCATTAGTTGCGAGGCACCTAAGCCCTGCAATTTAGCCATAATATACCCGGCCAAACGGTCGGTACCATTAACTCGCAAATAACAAGTTTTATACCGCCCGTATTAATAAACGGTGCCAGGCAAAACTTTATAGATATAATACCTGCACCGCGGCCCGGCATGCAGTTTTTACGGTTGAAACGGGCAAACATTAACATTAAAGTATAGCGGCGCTGCCGTAAAACAAACACTACTACTTAAGTAAGCATTATGAAAAGAATTTTACTCTTATTAAAAAGCAACCTGCAAAAAGGGACTTATGCTATACCGGCTGCTTTTTTGTTATTAGTATTGCTGGGCATTAGCACAGCTTCTCGTGCGCAGGTTGTTTACAGCATGGGCGAACCGGGTAACACGACTGCCGCTACCTCGGGCGATTTGATCAAAAAAATGAACTACGACGGCACCAACGGAAGTACCGTTATTACAGGTGCCAACGCCGGGCTGATACAACCGCTCAACGTTGCGTTGGATGGTAATAACAACCGCATTTTCGTATCCGAGGGTAACTTAAGCGGTAATGTTATCAAAGTTATTACCGGTAGCTCGGTGACAAGTACCATTACCAGCGCCAATTCTGCTTATATAAAGGATATAAATTACGATGTGGTTGGTAATTGGCTGTATTACATTACCGAAGGCGGCGATATTACGCAAGCTACCGCAAATGATGCCCTTTACCGGGTACACCCGGACGGTACCGGCACGCAAACCGTGGCTGCATCGATAACAAAAAACCCTTACAGGCTTGAAGTGGATGCGGCTAATAATAAAGTGTACGTAGTTGATGTATCTTTTAGCGGCAGAAGCATAAAAACCGTCGACCTGGCCAATAGCAACGCCGTTACCTCGCGCGCATTTGCCACAACATTGAACTCGGTTTATGACGTCGCCTTAGATAAGGTTACCGGGTATTTGTACTATTGTGCCGAAGGGGGGAGTGCTGCTACACTTTCCGCCACCGACCAGGTAAGAAGACAAAATATCGACGGTACGGGTGATGTTCAAATAGCAGCTTCGGTTTGTAATTCCCCTTTTCGCTTAGGCCTGGATGCGGGCAATAACCGCCTCTACGTTGGCGATGCTTACTATGGCACGGGAAAAATCGTTGCCATAAACCTCACAAATAACACGTTCAGTACGACACTCAATTTCGCAACCGGCCAGAATTTTCCACAGATATATGATTTTGGAGTACCTGACCGGCCAACGGTAACCACCACAGCTGCATCATCAGTAACAGCAACGGGGGCAACACTGGCAGGCACATTAGTGTACGGCTACGGTATGAGCACCGAACGCGGCGTTGTTTATAGTTCTACCAACAGCACGCCAACCGTAAGCGATACCAAAGCTGCAAACGCCACGGTAACCACAAATGGCGCATATTCGGCAAGTGTTACCGGCTTAACACCGGTTACCACTTATTATGCGCGGGCCTATGCTGTAAATGGAGCGGGTACAACTTATGGCGCGGTGGTTACATTTACAACAATATCTAACGATGCAAACCTTTCGGCTTTTACCATTAGTTCGGGTACGTTAAGCCCTGCGTTTGCAGCGGGCACAGTTAGTTACACCGCATCGGTAACAAATGCTACAACATCCATTACGGTAACGCCAACCCGCAACCAGGCCAACGCCACTATTAAAGTTAATACCGTAGCTGTAAACTCCGGTTCCGCTTCTGGCAATTTAAGTTTAGCCATTGGCAATAACACCATCACCACGGTGGTAACCGCGCAAGATGCAAGCACCAAAACTTACACCCTTACGGTAACCCGCCCCAAAGCGGTACAAACCATTACCTTCGCCTCAACTGCTACCAAAACCTACGGCAATGCCGACTTTGCACCGGGTGCAAGCACAAACAGCGGGCTTACCATAAGCTACGTAAGCAGTAATACCGCTGTTGCGACAATCGTAAGCGGGCAAATACATATCGTAGCCCCTGGTACCACAACCATCACCGCATCGCAGGCGGGTGATGCTAATTATTTGGCAGCGAGTGATGCCACCCAAACCCTTACGGTAAACAAGGCCTTAGTAACTATTACGGCCAATGCAGCAAGCAAAACCTACGGCGATGCCGACCCTGCTTTCACTTATGCAGTAACCTCGGGCGCAGTAGTTAGCGGCGATACTTTTACCGGTACTTTAACGCGCGATGCAGGTGTTAACGCGGGCAATTATAATATTACCCAGGGAACTGTAGCCTTAAACAGCAGCAAATACACACTCACTTTTGTAAGCGGCGTGTTCACGGTAAACAAGCGGGCTATCAGCATCCAGCCTGCACCAGCAACCAAAGCTTACGGCGATGCCGACCCGGGAGGTTACCCTTATTACTATAGGGTAGGTTCGCTGGCAAGCACCGATGGCATGACCGGCTCATTCGTACGGGCGGCTGGAGAGGTGCCGGGTACTTATGCTTTAAGTTTAGGAACCAAGTACCCCGTAAACGCCACAACGGGGGTAGACCAAAGCGCTAACTACACCATCACTTATATACCCGAGTATTTAACCATTACCAAAAGGCTCATAACCCTGCGCCCTGTACCGGCCACAAAAGTTTATGGCAATGCCGATCCGGGCTTCCCTTATCAATTTGCTGTAGGTTCGCTTGCGCCCGGCGAAGGTATGACGGGCACATTCGGCAGGGCCGCAGGAGAGGATGTAGGTGTTTACGCATTGACCCTCGGTACCAAAAGACCGGTGAACGCTACAACCGGGGTATTTACAGATCAGTACTATACCATATCGTTTATATCTGATAACCTTACTATAACTGCCAAACCTATCACTGTTAACATCGCCCCACAGACCAAAAACTACGGCGATGCAGACCCCGCACTTACTTATGTAAACACGCCTTTAAGCTTTGGCGATACCTTCACCGGCTCATTGACCCGCGCGCCGGGCGAGAGCTTCGGTACCTATGCCATTAGCCAGGGTACATTAGCGCTAAGCAGCAACTATACCTTAGGTTTCGTTGGTGCTAATTTAACCATCAACAAGAAAACCATTAATGTAAATGCTACCGCCAAAAGCAAAACCTTTGGCGACAGCGACCCTGCGCTAACCTACACCGCTGATGCATTGGCCAGTGGCGACAGCTTTAGCGGTGCGCTAACCCGTGCGGCAGGAGAAGGCTTTGGCACCTATGCCATTAGCCAGGGTACGCTTGCACTGAGCAACAGCAGTAATTATACCCTGAATTTTACTGGCGCTGATTTAACCATTAACAAGAAAACTATTAACGTAACCGCTGCCGCCAAAAGCAAAACCTACGGCGACAGCGATCCAGCCTTAACCTATTCTGCCGATGCTTTAGTTGGCGGCGATAGCTTTACAGGCGCAATAACCCGCGCAGCAGGCGAAACCTTTGGCACTTATGCCATAACCCAGGGTACGCTTGCTTTAAATAGCAATTACACATTAAACTATACAGCTGCAGACCTAAGCATTGGCAAGCGTGCCATTGATATTTACTCGGGCAGTCGCGATGTGCCATACGGTGATCCCGACGGCATAATCGGGTACTCTTATTCGGGCACCCCGGTTTCGGGCGATACATTCTCAGGCGCACTTGGCCGCCAGCCGGGTACTGCACTGGGTACTTACGCCACCACCTTAGGTGATTTCCAGATAAGCAATGGCGCCAACTACGATCTGATCTTCCATAGCGGGCTGTTCAATATCGTACAACGGGAGATCATCGTATCGGGTGGTTCTACCTTTAAGATCTATGGCGATGCCGATCCTGCTATTAATTACAGCATCTACTCGGGCACACTGCTGGGCGGCACCCAAATTACAGGCGCATTAACCCGCGATGCGGGTGAAACAGCGGGCCCGTATAACGTAAGCCTCGGTACTTTAGCCATTAACGACAGCAATTATAAACTGACTTTCCAAGGCGGGTACTTCGAGATAGACCGTGCACCCCTTACTCTTACTATCGATAATAAAACCAAAGTTGCTACCAAGCCAAACCCGGCGCTTACCTATAGCGTAACCGGTTATAAAAATGGCGATACCGAGGCAACAGCATTTAACTCGGCTATCCAACTAACAACCGACGCGAACATCAATTCAGCCGCAGGCGATTATAATATTTATGTTAATGGCGGCGCATTCGCTCCCAACTACAACGTTACCACGGTAGGAGGTACTTTAACTGTAACACCTGCATCAACCGTTAATACGCTGGCAAGCGCTACGCTGAACGGTGGCGGTTTTAACGAAGCTTTTGACCCTGCAACAGACTTCTACACCGTAAGTATCCCTAACGGTTCTACATCAGCAACATTAATTGCAAACGTAACCGATCCGCTTTCTACGCTATCGATAGGCGCCTATCCGGCGGTTGCAACGCCAATTGCACCGGGCACGCCTTATACCATCAGCTTTAGCAACAACAATACCACGCAGGTTGGCGTACATGTAACGGCAGAGAACGGCGATATAAAATCTTACTACTTTAACGTAAGCCCTATCCCGTCAGATTCTAAGCTATCAAACCTGGACAGCGGCGTGGGCATCATCAGTCCATCGTTTAACCCGTTGGTTACCGCGTATACGCTTAACGTTTCTGCCGAAACAGAATCGGTTCTTATCACCCCAACCACGCATGACCCTGCCGCTAAAGCGAGAGTTAACGGCGGTGCCGGTGGTGGCGGCGAAGGCGGCGTTGTATATGGTGCTAAAACCGTATTCTTGTACGAAGGCGAAAATCATATCAGTATAAATGTAAAATCGGCCGATAATACCGGCAACACTTTTTACACTCTTACTATTAACCGCCCAATTACGCTTGCCGGCCTTACGCTTAGCGCAGGTACACTTAGCCCGGCCTTCGACCCAACGGTTACTACTTACACCGCTAAGGTGCCCGAGTCGGTACCAAGCGTTACCATAACACCATCGGCAAGGCAGGATTTTTACCAGCTATTGGTAAATGGCGATTATGTTGGCAATAACACCGCATCAACCCCAATAACCATTGCGGATGGCGTACCAACCGTTATCACCACAAAAATTACAGCAGGCGATGGCGTAAGCAGCAAAACGTACACCATTAATGCCATACACGCATCAAGCAATGCCGATTTAGCTAACATAAGCGTAAGCGAGAGCACTTTAGATCCTGTGTTCGAAAGCGCTACCGGTACTTACAATGTTTATCTGCCAAATTCTGTTTCGGCAATATCATTTACCCCAACATTGGCCAATGCCAATGCAACCATGACGGTTAACGCCAGCCCTGCAACATCGGGTGCCGTCTTCAACATTAACAACCTTAGCGTTGGCCTACATAATTACTACATTGTAGTAACTGCCGAGGATGGTGTGGTTACCAAAACCTACACCTTAAGTATAACCAGGCCACCTTCAAACGAACCAGGTTTAGCCAATTTAACGCTTAGCCAGGGCAGCCTATCGCCGGCATTCAACCCAACTGCCGATCCTAATTACTCGGTAACTTTACCAGCCGGTGTCGAGTCGGTAGATATTACACCCGTGCTTATAGATACCACGGCAGTACTGCAGGCAAGGCTTAATGGCCACAACCTGGCCATACCAAACCAGCATTTAATAACTGTGCCGGTTAATGCCCTTTACAACACGCTTACCCTTACCAGTACCGCACAGGATGGCACTACCATTGCCATTTATACCATCACGCTGGAACGCCCAACATCTACAGATGCAACGTTAAGCGCCCTTACAACCAGCATAGGCACCTTTACACAGCCGTTTAACAGCGCAACTACCGCTTATGACGTAGTGGTGCCTGATGAAACCATCAACATTAATTTAACACCAGTGGCTACCAGTGGCTTTGCCTCTATAAAAGTGAACGGAGTACCCATGGCAAAAGGCTTTAGCTCGCAAAGCTTGCCTGTAAGCGCATCTGTAAACAATTACCCAATTGAGGTAACTGCAGAAAGCGGTGCAACCAATACCATTGGCGTGCGGGTTATACGTGCCTCCGCTACTAATCCCAGCCTGGTTAATTTGACAAGCAGCGTGGGCACATTGAGCCCTGCGTTTGGCGGCGATGTACTGAATTATGCAATGGAAGTTGCGGCTAACGTAAGCAGCATAACATTTACCCCAACTTCGGTTGATCCTTCGGCTGCTATAACCATAAACGGCACAACTGTTGCCAGTGGTGCGGCATCTGCGCCAATTAGCTTATACAGTGGCGAAAACACTATTAATGTAACGGTAGCCCCGTCGGCAGGTGGCACTACCAAAACTTACGCAGTGATTGTCCGCCGCCAGCCATCTGCCAATGCGCTATTAAGCCAGCTTGTAATCAGCCCGTTTGGCACCATTACCAACACCACAGGCACCGCAGATTTTAATCGCTCGTTATCCGTAACTGCAGAGGTAACAAGCATTACCATAACGCCGGTGGCAGCCGATGCGGGTGCAACTATAAAAGTAGCCGGTGACGTGGTAGCCAGCGGCACCGCTTCGGGCAACATAGCGCTCAATAGTGGTACAACAGTTATCCCGATTGAAGTAACAGCCGAAGACGGCACAACCATAAAAACGTATTCGTTATCGGTTAGCCACCTCGCGGCGTCAAGCGCCCTGCTCACCCAGATAGCCACTACGCCAAAAGCTACTATTAAAAACACCACCGGGCCAGCCGATTTTAATCGCACAATTTCGGTTCCGGTTAGCGTTTCGGATATCAGCCTTACGCCAACAGCAGCCGACCCTAACGCAACTATAAAGGTAAACGGGGTGGTGGTAGCCAGTGGCGAACCATCGGCCAGCGTACCACTTTCTATCGGCGTAACGGTAGTAGTTAACATAGAAGTAACCGCAGCAATAGGCGGTACCGTTAAAACTTACTCAATTTCCATCACCCGGCAGCAATCAGCCCAAGCGCTGCTGACCAAGATAACCAGTAACCCTAAAGCAACCCTTACAACCATTGCCGGGCCTGCAGATTTTAACCGTTCGGTGTCGGTAAGCGCTTCCGCTACAACAATAAGCTTCACGAGCATAGCAGCAGATACCGCAGCCACCATCCGCGTTAACGGAAGTGTTGTTGCCAGTGGCGCAGCCAGCCAGGCTATACCATTGCCGCAACTGGTAACGGCGGTAAACATAGAAGTGACTGCGGCCGACGGAATAACTACTAAGACCTATGCCATAACAGTAAACCGCGCGCCACGCACTGCCGCCGTGTTAACCAAGCTAAAGTTAAACCCGTCGGCAACGATATCGGCAACCACAGGCCCGGCCGACTATAACCGAGTGGCTACCGTTCCGGCAAGCACAACAGCGGTAAGCTTAGCGGCCACCGCATCAGACATGGCCGCAACGGTACGTACCAACGGCACCCTTGTTGCAAGTGGCGTGCCATCAGGCAGCATACCACTTACTGGTAGCAGCACGCTAATAACTGTAACGGTAACGGCAGAAGACGGGGTAACCACTAAAACCTACGCCCTAACGGTAAATAAGGCAGCTGCCCCTGTAATTATAGCAGCTACCCCAAATAAAAACCAAAACCAATTAGACGTACTACAAAAGCCCGCCGATAACCAAATCCCTGCACAGGAAGAACTTATTGTTAAACAAGCGGTATCGCCGAACGGAGACGGCATTAACGACCGTTTTACAATAACCGGCATAAACGCTTACCCGCTTAATACTGTAAAGGTGATGAACCGTAACGGCGATGTGATTTACGAAGCAAAAGGCTATGATAACGAAAGCAAAGCATTCGACGGGCATGCCAGCAACGGTACGCTGCAACAGCCGGGTACTTATTTCTATTCGGTAGAATACAAGAAAGGCGACGAAACAAAACGCAAAACTGGGTATATCGTAATTAAATATTAAAACACACGGTAAATAAATCGGCCGTAACACATAAAACGATATATTTAGCACATACACCAGTATGTTCAAAATGGCTAATAAACAAATAAAACCCGCCCTTGGGGCTATAGTAAAAAACGTTAAATTAATGAGCATTATCCTGCTGCTTTTAACAGGCAGCAGGGTAGCAGCCCAGCAAAATACGTTTAGCTATAACCAATACGCAGATAACCTTACCCCTGTAAACCCGGCCTATTCCCTGCTTGATAAGGCAGGCAACGTAAATATATTGGGCCGCAGGCAGTTTGTGGGGCTTGATGGCGCCCCAACAAGCTTACTTATGAGCCTAAGCGTCCCTTTAGAATCTATTGGCGCGTCGGCAGGTTTGTTTTTAGTAAACGATAAGTTTGCGGTAGAGAATCAAACGGAAGTAAACGCTTTCTTTGCCAAATCTATACAGCTGGCCAATTCGGCATATTTGTCGGTTTCGTTAAACGCGGGTATACGTAGCTACTTGGCCAATTATTCTACGCTTGACCCTAACGACCCGGTGTTTAGCCAGGATGTGCGCGAAACCAAGCCCAATATTGGTTTTGGCATAATGTTCTACAGCGATAATTATTACGTGGGTGTTTCCGTGCCCGAGCTCAGCTTCCGCAACCTGGGCAACGCATCGGTACAACAGGCCAACTACCTGCGCAGCCACTACTATTTTTGCGGAGGTGCATTAATAAAACTGAACGACGACGTACAATTTAAGCCTGCGTCGCTGGTGTCGTACCTGCAGGGGTCGCCCGTAATTGCAGATTTTTCGGGCACCGTTTATTTAAAAGAGCAATTGGGGCTTGGGGTAAACTACCGCACCAATAAGCAAGTGGCCGGCATCATATCGGTAAACGCCAACAGCTTTAAAGTGGGCTACAGTTACCAGTTTGGTACATCATCATCAAATTTGGGCGGATATAATAACGCCACGCACGAGGTAAGCATCAGCTATCGCTGGGGTACCGATTTGCAAAGGAAGCTCCTGTAACAGCTTTTAAACCGGGCTGTTACTCTTAATATAAGTGTTCTGATCTCCATCTAAGTTCATCATCTTATTACAATTATGAGTACACCCGACCTAAAACAAATAGGTTCCGAGGTTATTGACCTTGGGCTATTAATTGGTTTGCTGAAAGGCACCAAACCCAATCCCGCGCCGAACCTGGAATGGTTTCCCCATCCTAAAGACGAGTTGACAAAGGCCTTTAACTGGCCCCATCTCAAGCCCGTTTTCGAGTCTTTCCTCAAAAAAGGCGAAAATCCCATTGATAATGATGGCAGCACTTTTAACGAGAGCTGGTATCCCGTAAAGGTAGATGATGGCAAAGGCGGCACAAAAAAGTCGGGCTTTTACATCGTTCAAAAAACAATGGACCCACTTGCCTTGCTGGGTTTGGGCTTGCACAAGGAGTTCAAATTCCGCGACGCGGTCACCATTAACCCTTTTGTATTTGCTCCTGTTTTCCAGATGCCAAATAAGGCCGGTACTGCCGAGCCGCCTTTCGCTGCAGCAAAAAATGGCCCCATCGAGATCGGTTTCAAACTGCACGTTGATATTGAGCGGGCTAAATTCCTTGGTAGTAAAGCGGTGCTTTTTTGGGTAGTATTCGACCTGAAAGACAATAGCATAACCCCTAAGATAGAGCTGATAGACCCGGTAAAAACCCATAGCAATGAGATTCCCTCCCCGGAAGAGATCCTTAATAAAGTACTTGGAATAGATGGCGTAAAAGATTTCCTCAAGAAAAAAATCATTGCCGACAATGAAACCATCACCACCACTTGGGCCGATCTGCTTAAAACGCTTGGCTGGCTGGTAGAAGAAGCCGACGGTACTTACAAGGTAGGTAAAATACAAATACCTCCGGGTAAAGAAGTGCTGGATTATGTGATCAACAGCATTAAAACAGCCTTTGAGAAATTCATTAAAGAGGACCATGAATTCGTTTTGATGGAGCAGAAGGCTGATGGTGAAGAAGATGAGCCAACCTGGAAGATCTCGCTGGTAAAAAAAGGCGGCCGCTACGGGGTGAATATAGAAGTTGCAGATGTTGTGCTGCGCGAAGGCCCCGAGATAGTAAAATTACAGATAGGCAACGCTACAGCCGATGATACCGATTGGCTGGAAAAAACCGCCGCAGAGGGCACGGCGCCTGATACAAATGGCATCAGCTTTTATTTGCTTAGCGACGATTCAAACGGGCTGGGTATCTCGTTCGACCCGCAGTTTGAGGCGGTTAACGTTGGCTTTGACATTGCCAATGTAGATGAACAACCTTTATTTGATGTAAATGGATACACCTTGCAGGGAGCGCAGTTACGCGGCTATTACTCCAGCATCAGCAACGACGAAAATAGTGCAAATGCATGGGGCGTTGCTGCGGCCCTTAATAACGTTGCCATTCCCCTTGGCCCGCCTGCAACAGGGGAGGGAGTAGCTCAAACGCTACTTGCATCCGGCAGCGCGCCTGAGGAAGCGAAGGCTACGGAAGAAGGCGATAAAAAGCCATCGGTAAACCCGTCATTTTCGTTATTAACTGCTTACCAAAGCAAATTTTACCTGCAATTATTTGATGAAGACGGCGAGCCGCAGGATATTGTAAGCATACCGCTGCATAAATCATTCGGCCCTGTAGCGCTTAAAGACGTAGGCATAGGATGGAACGATACAGAAAAAGCGCTTTTATTCCAGCTAAGCGGCGGTTTAAACCTAAACGCCCTGAAACTCGAGTTGGATAAACTTACTGTAGGCATCCCGGTGGATTCGCCCGACAAACCCGAATTGTTTTCGCTTGGCCTCGAAGGATTCGACCTCGCTTTCAAGAGCGGTGCGGTAAGTATGGCCGGCGGTTTCCTCAAATATATGAAGGACCCCGCGAGCGAAACGGAGCAACCGCAATACAATGGTGCAGTAGCCATACAGGCAGGCAGTTGGGGTATTACCGCTTTAGGCTCGTTCGGCACCGCAGAGGGCAGCCCGTCTTTATTTATTTTCGGCGTGCTAAATGCCGCTTTGGGCGGGCCGCCGGTATTTTTTGTTACTGCACTGGCAGCGGGCTTTGGTTACAACCGTAAAATTATAATGCCCGGTATCAGCAATGTGCAAAACTTCCCCTTTGTAAAAGCTGCGGTTAACCCCGAATTATTTACTGGAAAGGATAGCGATACCGTACTGGCAAGCATGTCGGAAGTTATTCCGCCGGAGTTGGGGCAATACTGGTTTGCGGCCGGCGTAAAATTCAGTTCGTTTGAACTGCTTAACTCTTTTGCCCTGCTTATAATACAATTTGGCAAAAAATTAGAGTTGGGCATATTGGGGCTTAGTAACCTGCAGTTGCCAAAAATAGGCACCGACGGAGCAGTTAAACCTTATGTTAACGCACAGATGGCCATTAAGGCCACTTTTGACCCTGAAGAAGGCATACTCGCCGTGCAGGCCCAATTAACCGATAACTCCTATGTTATACACCCCGATTGTAAAATAACCGGTGGCTTTGCCTACTTCTCGTGGTTTAAAGGCGAACATGCCGACGATTTTGTAGTAACCCTTGGTGGCTACAACAAAAACTTCGATTTGGCTGCGCACTCTCATTACCCTTTGGTACCACGCCTGGCCTTTAACTGGAACATGCCGGGAGGCATAAAATTTAGCGGCGATGCTTATTTTGCGCTTACGCCATCATGCGTAATGGCAGGAGGGAAGCTATCCTTAACCTACGAGGAAGGCGACCTTAAAGCATGGTTTAAAGCCATAGCCGATTTCCTCATCTCCTGGAAACCGTTCCACTATGATATTGGCATAGGCATAACCGTAGGCGTATCTTACCGTGTAAATATTGCTTTTATCCATAAAACCATCTCGGTTGAACTTGGGGTTGATGTACAAATGTGGGGCCCCGAATTTGGCGGCCAGGCAGAGGTGCACTTATGGATCATATCCTTCACGATTGGCTTTGGTGCAAACAACAGGGCGGTTGAAAGCGTGGACTGGCAGAAATTTTACGATTACTTCCTGGTTACAAACGATACCAAAGCACAGGTGCAAGCCGGCGCAGAGGAGCCAAACCTGGGTGCAGTACGAAAGATCATCACTATCAACACCAACGCCGGTTTAAAAACTACCGTGAAGGATGGCAAAGAAGATGTATGGCTGGTAGATCCAGGCACCTTCAGCTTTAATGCGCTTTCGGTATTCCCGGTATCAACTATCTCGTTTGTAGGGCCTGATGCACCTGCCGATGTTGAAGGCAAGGTGTTTGGTGCGAAGCCTATCGGTAACATAACCTTTTTAGGTAAATCATCTAACTTCATTTTCGGCCTTAACAAATGGGATGGCAACGATTTTAAGGCATATAGCTTAAAAGACTGGACCTTACAGGTTAACAAACAAAGCGTACCCGAAGCCATGTACGGCGAGGTTAAAGATGTGAAAGAAAAACCGGCAGCAAAACTTATTGGTGGCGTTACCAAAGGGCTTGCTACCATTGCACCCCCGGTACAGCAGTCTAAAGGACCGCAGCAATTCCCGGTAACCAATATAAGCTACTCTATGGTGCCACACAAAAAATACGGTCTTGTTCCCGCACAGGCAAGCGAAATTTCGTTGCAGTCGGCCGGGTCGCTGGAAAAAATTAAATCAACGTTGAATAACGAGGCGGTGAAGAAAGAGCGTAGCAATATTCTTGAAGCCCTGGGCGCAATTGGCTCCCTTGCAAATGCCAACAGCGATATGAAGCACATGGCCCAGGCGCCGGGGAACATTTTCCAGGGTTCGCCAATGCTGGCCGATGCTGCTGCAACAGCACAACCCTTACAAGCAAAAGAACGTGTACTTGCAGCTGCACGCAGCACTTTAAGGAGGGATGCTGTGTTAGTTACCGGCCACCAGTTAAAAGCCACAATTATTAAATACGCTTTTGGCAGGGTTGGCCAAACAGGGCTGGTATTGCGCGGAGGCGTAAACAATACCGCCGCATCAAAAAGCAGGTACAACCCATCTCCTATCATTAATACATTCGGGTCATTTGGCGATGTCAATACATTTAACCTAAACCCGGGCTTGTTGCAGGTATGGGAGCTGGATACCAGCGCAGGCGGCGATCATTTGTACCATGCCGGTGCATTCCCGGTGAGGATGATATTGTTCGACGAGCATTTGCGGGTAATAAGCGATAGGGTGTTGAGTGGTGCTGGTGTAAGTACCGAAAATGTTCCCGCAGGTGCCTCTCAAATGTGCTTGCAGGGGCTGTCATCGCCGGATGCCATGATAGCAGGCTGGCACGAACAATCGTCGCTGGCGCTCATCAACCCAAAATACCTGGTAGGCAAAGGCTGCCTCATCCGGCCAAAAAAATCGCATAGCGTTGGCGTTAAGCAATACCTGTACGATACAGGCCTGGTAAAGGGCCGCTCGTTGGTGCTTGATAACAGCGATGGGAATGATACACAGCAAGGCTGGATAGAAACGCGTTTTGGTGCAGGCATAAAGCAAGTATTTGTTTTGGCAAGGCCGGATGCAGATGCAACCAACGATGTACCGGAATTTGATAATCTGGTAAGGCTGATATATACGGATAAGGGAGGCAATAAAACATCGGTGGCCCTGGTGCCCGATTTAGCGGGCGCAAATGGCCGCGAGCAATGGACAAGTTACACCATACCGGAAGTTGCCGGGGATAGCCACTTTAGTATCTGGGCTGCAACCTCATCGGTAAACGGGCTGCAACTGGCGGGCGTAGCCGGTACAGCAGAGCCTCTTAGCGCCTGGACAGCAGCGCTTAGCACCCAGCTAAAAACTCATGA
Organism: uncultured Mucilaginibacter sp.; assembly: GCF_946481715.1. The sequence goes on from NZ_CAMLOV010000029.1 coordinate 28,462, forward strand.
TGCCAACGTGAATGCAGGCAACGCAAAAAACAAATTATCTGTTGGCTTAAAAAAACCAATTAACTTTTAAGATATGAGCAACTTAGATCCCATACTCCCAGGCGAAATGCAGTTCCTGGATAGCGAGATCCCGCATCTGGCTGCCGGTACCTACAAAATAGAGGTGAAGCATAACATACAGGAACCTTCGTATGATATAAAAGGCAATTACGATAAAGACCAGCAATTTATAGTACAGGCACCTCACTTTAGTTTACCGCCAAACAGCATGCAGGGGCAATACCCCACGCCGGATAGCCAAACAAATTTCGAAACCACGCTGCCTTATCTTATACTGAGCGAAGGCCATTTGCCCTGGTGCCGCAAAATTGGCGGTACCGCCGGCGATGCCCCCTGGTTGGCGCTAATGATATTTAAGGCGGATGAAATTGTATACGACCCATTAAACGGTGAAATAAGCCCTACAAAATCAACCGTGCGCATAGTAAAAACCGACGTGGCAGGCCTGGATGATAAGGTTGCTAAAATAAAAGGCCCGGAAATAACCCTGGATGCCATTGAAGGTAAATTGTTGCCGCCATTGCGTGCTACTACCATTGATGTTTTAGCCAGCACGTTTCAGCAGCTTGCCCCTAGAGCCAACGAATTGCCGTTTTTAGCCCACATCCGTAAAATAAACAGCGGCGGCTTGGCGGCTGATGGCCATACCGGCGAGCGTACTTACGCCAACCTGCTGGCCAACCGGTTTGCCGAGCCTGGTAGCAATGCCCTATATATTGCCCACCTGGTATCATTAGAAGGTTGGGGCAAATACCTGCCGGGCGCTGTTCCTCCGGTAACTTTTGATGCAGCCCAAAAATTTCGGCTGGTAAGCCTTTACAGCTGGAAATTCAATAATAAAAGCGAAGGAGTTAATTTCCGTAAAACGTTGGTGGCAATGGATGCCAATACATTGCAATTGCCATTTGTTGCGCCAAAAGCATGGGGTAAGGACGATACGAAATACACCGATGCGCAGAAGAAAGTGCAGGAAAAATACGCAAATGGTTACATAGCGCTTAACTATAATACCCGCACGGGCGAGGACGGTTTTGCCTGGTACCGTGGCCCGTTTACGCCGGTAGTACCTGTAATTGTTAAAAATATAAAGCCCGAAATAAGCCGTGCCGGATACCTCACAAAAATTACCAGCGCCGATGAAGCTGTTATTTACGATGAAAAAACAGGGCTGTTCGATCAAAGTTACGCCGTGGCCTGGGAGCTTGGGCGTATGCTTACACTGGCCAACCGGCCGGCTGCTATTGCTATTTGGCAATGGAAAAAATTAGGCCTGCGCAAGCTCCAGGTACTTGGCCGCATAATAGCCGATAAGCAAAAGAAGCAACGCAAGCTGTTGGGTGCAAGCGCAACGCTGGAACTAAATACCTTTTTAGATAATCTTAACTGGCAACAAGTACGCGATGACCTGATGGACGACCAGGCCGGTAAATACATTTTTATGAATTACCTCGGCCGCAGCCTTGGCAAGCGCATTCTTGATGATACAAATAAGGACGAGGCACCTATCAATGTATTGGACCCAACCGGCTTGCAACAGCATCTAAACGAGATGCCCGGCATACTTGGCAAGGAAGAATTGCTTAGCGCCCTGCAAAATGGTATCGATCCGCACATACTGATAAGTGATAAAATGGAGGTCGCGTACCAAACCTACGGCTTAACCGACGAACAATAAAATTACCTAACCTTTATAACCACACCCATGATTAAGGATACAGGCATAACACAAATTAAAAGCATACTGCAGCACAAGGCCCCACAGGCTTTATTACAGGATGTAGCCGCTACTGACGCTGCTATTGATAACTGGCTGGCACGTTTGATCTTGCTCGGCGATGTACCGTTTCAGAATTTGATTGGCGATACACGGCTGCTGCCGCAAAATTCTATCCGCTTTTTTTACGTAGACCCAAGCTGGCTTTACGCCTTGGTAGACGGTGCTTTAAGCGTTGGCAACAATACCAGGCTGGAAGAGCAGTTTACCGCCGTAATGGCCGAAACCATTCGCGACCGTACATCAGTTACGGCTAACCGTATGCGCACAAAATTGTTAGGAATGCATGATACGCTATCTGCAGCCAACGAACCCAAACAGGATAATTTGGTAGCAGGGTTGTTGCTCCGGTCGGATGTTGTACGTGCATTTCCCGGCTTAAAAATCATCCCAACTTATGCGCCTGGCTTGAAAATTATCCCAACGCCGCTGCGTTACGAAACCCTGAACGATGATTTCATTATTGTTATTTTCCCGTCCGTGCCTGTATCGGTAAAAATTCAGCAACCGGCACAAGGGCTTCAGTTCGGCTTAATTAAAACTAACGAGGGCGGTTATCAAGCCAGGTTGCGCCATGTTAGCGGCCCAAAAACCGGCGAACAGGTAACCACAGCAAAAGGCGATGCAGTACTTGCAGACATCCCGGCAGACAAGCTTTTCCGCGGAGGTGGCAAACAGGTGGTTGATTTTGAAAACCTTTCATCGATCATCCAAAAAAGCCTGGAAAGCGCCGCGGCATACCCCACACCGGTGGTGCCGATAATTTCGCCGCAGTTTGCCATGCAGATAATTAACACGCCCGACGAGGTGGAATTTAATAACGTAGTAAAAAAACAAGATACTGGTTATGAGCAATAAATCGATATGGGCAGGGCCAAGGCTGTTAGTCCCTATTACTATAGATGCACTGGTGGTAACACGGATAGACAACGGGACAAAATTCTCCATCCAGTCGTTAGAGTTAAAACAAAAGTTTAATTCCTTTAAGCCGCTTAGCCCCGAATTATTTTTTATGGGAGAGCAGGATAAGGACCTGCCAGACCCGGGCATACACCTCAACTGGGCACTGCCCGATGGTATGACCAAGGGAAAAGTGAATGAGGATGGCAAGGTAGAGTACCCATACCTGCCCAACCGCTGGATGATAACCCGGTTTAGCGCCGATGTGGATGCCGATAACAAACCAACTGTAAAAAGGATGGCTTGGGTAGTTAAAAGCGACGAAGTAAGCGATAAGCCGATGCGGGAAAAAGGTAACCCGCAGTTTATTAAAAACAATAATGGGGTTGCCGAGATCCGCTACATAGGGCAATGGTACAACCTTGATAAATTTGAAGAGACCGGGCAAACCAGCGAACTGGTGTTAACTGCCGTAGGGAACTCCGACCCGCTGTTTACCGCTTACGTGGGAAATAATTCTTTCGTGTTCAGTTTTTTAGATGCTTATGGCAGCAGCGATGCGCATAGCCTTAGTTATATGGTATCGGGCTGGTATTCTAATAAAACTTATGATGTGCTTTACAACCAGCCGGTAAGGGGCAAGGCCTGGGAAACGCCGAAAGGCTGGATGGAAGCCATGAATAACCTGCAATGGAGCGTTGGCAGCCAAAAGGTGGAGAAAAACGAAGACCTGGAAAATGCAATAGAGGCGGGCCAAATATATTTGAAGGAGCAGGGTATAACGCCATCAACGAATATTGAAGGCAGGTACGCTGCTCAAACCCTTTGCCATGGCTTGCTTTTTGATGTTAAATGGCCCGGCATTACCCACGAACCGCCGAGCAACGTGCCCGACCCGGATTTTAAGGCCGATACACCTACCTACATCTCCGCAGCTAACGCGGCTACCGACTGCCTTGCCGCATTTATGCAGTGGCAGCTTAATTTTAATAAACCAATAACCATAGAGACGCATGATGACAGCGAAGTAGAAATAATGCTGGAGGCCTTTAGCCATAATATGCTGAACCAGGAAGGCGGTGTATTTGATACGCCTGAATTGCAAAACGCCATCCGCGAAGCTTGGTTTGGCAGGTTGCCGGGCGGCTTACAGTGGGTGGCGCAGGCCCCTCCAAAAAGCGGTGAATTGAAACCGGGCGATACAGGCAATAGCCTGGTGCAATTGCCCGATGCGCTGGCAGATGAACTGGCTGCCCTAAACACGCTGCAATATAGTCATGATGAGCAATACCGCGATCTTATCAGCCGCCAAAAACAATTGTATGCCGATTGGCTTAAATATAACATAGTTGTAAAAAGCCTGCAAAAACCGGTGCCCGAAGCCGAACTGAAACGGGTGATGGAAAAGTCGCTGGACGATGTTTTGGCTATACAAAATACGTTGCCGGGCAAACAAACGGCTATCAATAGCGCTGTTGCAGCACTTAAAGTTAAATTCGATAAGAAATTTGAATTATCTGAGGAACCTGCTAATAATTTTTACCGCCCTACCGACCCTGTAGTGCTGATAAACAACGCCAAGCGTAGTTTTAAACGCGGGGAAGATATCATTTACAGCGAGTTCGACGACTTCTTGTTCACCCGGTTTAGCGGACAATTAATCAAAAGCATAGGCGTACGCCGCGGGCTTGCGCTTAACACCGTTACTGCACGCGATTTGTGCCCCCCGCTGCCTGCAAATATCGATGTACCTGTAGAAGTATCTGCACTGCTGGACGAAGCTTACCTGCTCGACCCGGGGTTTGCCCTGGCAATAGCTAAGGTTGTTACCAAAAACCTTGCGCCGCCGCCGGCATTTGTAGAAAATATAAAACGCCAGCAAACCCTTGTATGGAACGCTGGGCCAAATACCCCGATAGACCAGCGTACCCTGGTAGAACTTTCGGGCTTTAACATCGGCGATAAGTTGTTTCATATCCCGTCGAAAATTGGGGTATGGAAATGGGTACAGCCGTGGACGCCCCTTTACCTGGAATGGGAGGTTGGCTATATTGCCGAGCACGAACTGGATAAGTGGGAGTTTGACGGGCGCGATTTTAAATGGAAAGATGCGGACAACATCCCCCAGCCCGGGCCTGCCGATATGCTTTTTAAAGGCCGCTCCATCCTTACCCCTAAAGAAGCGGTGACCATGCGCGACCAATTGAAACGATTTATAAACGATTTTGACGGCAAAGTAAGGCCTGAATTTGCGCCGCTTAAGGATGTTTTAAATGGTGTTGGAAATTGGGATGTGCTTTCGCAAACGCTTACAGGTTTTGGCGCACAATTGATGCAATGGGACATGGAGCAGTTTGGCTACCAGCCGCAGGATACCACGTACAGCAAAGCCATCGGCGGCGAGGCACATGGTATGATATTAACCGGCAACGACGATATATTTTTCCCGGTAAGGGCAGGCTTTGTAAGCTTTAAGCGTTTATGGATAGTTGATGATTTTGGGCAGATATATAACCTGATGCCCGATGACTCTACCAGGGTGTTTAACCCGATACCAGGTATAGGCGTAAGGCCCGGAGATTATGAAATAGAACTGGTTCTCCCTACGTCTTTTCAGTTACCACCCAGGTTGATACAGGGTTCAAGGCTCAACTTTGATTTTGTATCGGCTGCCAACGACGCAGTGTTAAGCAGCCAATCGCAACAAACCAGCCCGGTATGCGGATGGTTGCTGCCAAACCACCTTAACGATAGCCTGATGGTGTACGATAATGGTGGGGTATTTATTGGCGAACTGATGAAAATGGGCGCAACAGGTGCGTACCATGCGCAATGGGTACGCGCACCTTTTGACGGCTGCAATGTAGACGGGATAACAAATGAGCACTTAAAAGGCTTTGTGCTGGGCATACTAAACGCCAAACAAGGAGAGAGCGGCGCGGCTGGCAGCGGCAGTGGCAAGGCGCTTAAGAACTTTTTGCAGGCGATAGATGAAACCCTTTGGACGGTTGACCCGATGGGTGAGCGGAATAACCAAAGCCTCTCGATATTGGTAGGCAGGCCTGTAGCGGTGGTAAGGGCAGCCTTATCGCTGGAACTTTATGGCAAACCGGGCACTAATATGGCTTGGGCGCACACCGGCTCGAAAGATACCGGCGGCGTAAAAGATTTTGAGTTTCCGGTACAGATAGGTAGCCTGGAGTTGAGCCAGGATGGCGTGATGGGTTATTTTGCAAACGATGATTATTCCGCATTTAACTCGGTACACACTGCCGGGGTAAAAGACCCATTGTCGCCCGCCTATGTAGTAAATCAATTCACCGATGTAAAGCCTGCCGGCGATACGGTATATATCACCCTGCTTTTAGACCCGCGCGGTGCTATCCATTGCACTACCGGTATACTGCCCGTTTTGCAAACCGAACTGCCCGAACTTTATATAGGCAAAGTATTGGATGATATGCTGGTTGAGTTTAAAAGCGGCCCAACCCTGGTTGATAAAAGCCAATGGTGGCTGCCATTACCGGCAGGGGTGGGGCAGCAATGGAGCTGGCTACAGCCTTATAGGGATGGCGATGATAAATTGGAATGGTCTGAAGTGGCCAACCTGGTTAGTGCCAACGCCATACCACAGTTGAGCTTTAGCCCCCAAACCATAGTAGAGGGCCGGCTGAAACTAACCGGCGTACTTGGCGATCAATTGTTAATACTCTTTTTTGAAGTGCCGGGGCAAAAACAGCCTTACAAGTTTGCGGCAGGTACAACGGTGCAGCTTAGTTGGGCGTCGCAAAGTGCCACCGGGGCTACCCTGCAGTTAGGCGAAGATGAACCTATACCTGTACCGGTAAATGCCGGGGCGTATCCGTATGTTGTTTCGGGCACGCGGAACCTCACATTAGTTGTAAAAAATGCCAAAGGTGAAACACCGGTTACCATCAATATTGCAACACTTTAATTAACAAATTATAACAACCTAAATTGAAGAGCCATGAGTAAAATACAAACAGATAATCCAATTACGGTTGATCTGACCCCGAAAATTGTAAAGATCACAAAAATACAATCCGAAATAGCCTACAGTCCTCTCACGATAGTTATAGTAAATAAAGGCCCGGAGATAAATTTATCAGGTGTGCTGATCAGTTTGCCTGTAGGTGACAAGGAGACGGACCTGGTTTTAAAAAACAAAGGCAAGGATTTGCCAAGGCAAGTAAGCGAAACGGACAAATGGTCGTTCACAAATGCAACGATAGCCGGATCGTACGAGGCAACTCCAAATACCGCTTTCGGCACTGTAGTGCCGTTTCCAACGGATGCATCGTTCAGTTTTACATTCACCAAAGTACCGCTTTGCAGTGTAGTTGGCATTGCAGAAGTAGAAATTACGATAATCCCGGAGGCAGGCACTCCAATTGTTTACAAGCCTGCTGTTACCAAGGTGGAAAATACGGATGCATCTTTTGAATTTACGGGTGACCATAAGTGGGTTCATCCGGGTACTGCCGTTAAACTAAGCTGGAAAGGTAAATTTATTGATAAGTATACCCTCAGTTTTTCTACCGGGGAAAAATCTGAAGAGTTCAGGGCTGCCGGCAGTTTTACGCACCAGCCAAAAGTGTATACGGTTTATACGCTTGATGCCGAAAATTTTGAGAAAAAGGTGCATTTACAGTTGCAGTATCATGTTAATGTACTTAACCCGGTAATAAAAAGTTTCAGAATAGAAGTGCCTGGTGTAGACCAGGGCGACAACGTGAAAGTTGCATGGGAAACAGAAGAAGCTACTGGGGTATTATTGGAGTTTGACGACTCAACTATACCCGCGTTTACAAGCGATAGGGCGCAGGCAGATTTTTCTGATAATATTACCATAGGGCCTTTTAAACGTATTACAAAAGTTAAGGCGTATGCAACCAAGGGCACCGTACGAAGCGAACATAATAAGGAGCAGACGGTAGAAATTAAACCGCCCCGCGTGGAATCATTCAATATAACGGCCGAACCGCTGGAGCCGGGCAAACGGGTGAGATTTAGATTAGATTGGGTTATAAAAAACACCACCCGTTTCCAAATAACTGAGCATTACGCAGGGCAAACAGATCCGCATAAGTTAGTTATACCTGAAGGGGTAACAAGTTACTCGGTGTATCCAACCCACTCAGAAACTACCTATAAACTGGAAGCACAAAGCGCGTTGAAAAAAAGCGAAGAGGAATCAGTACACGAATAAGCCGTAATAATTATGGAAGATACACTTAAAGCAAATACAGCATCTGTAACAGCAACCATAAACCTGCTGCCGATAGGCACTATAATACCTTACGGCGGCCCCCAATCTTCGGTTACAGCCCTCGAAAACCAGGGCTGGCTACCTTGTACGGGCACCCTCGTGTCCAGGGCGAAGTTTAAGGACCTGTATGACCTGATAACAAATTCATGTGGCGACAGCCCCAATCTTGAGACGTTTTACCTGCCCGATCTTAGGGGGCAGTTTTTGAGGGGCGTAAGCCAGGCCGATGAAATTGACGCCAATACCCGTACGGCGCAAAACCCGGGAGGAAACTCCGGCCCTTTGGTTCTTAGCCGCCAGCCCGACGAAATTAAAGCGCATAAGCATTCCGTGCATATGATGACTACACGCGAGGATATACACTTTCCCCGCTCAAACGATCACTACTCGGCACCTACCAACTGGGAAAATAAAGACAGCGATAATTTTGGGGGAAAGGAAACCAGGCCCAGGAACGTGTATGTGCATTACATCATTTTTGCCGGGCTGCCTAAGCGGGCTTAAAGTTAAATAATAAAAACATTATGCAAGATATACCAAAAACAAACTCAGCCACGGTAACTGCAACTATAAACCTGCTACCGGTAGGAACCATAATGCCTTTTGCAGGCAATACGGATAAGATAGCAAAGTTAAGCGGACAGGGCTGGATGCTATGCAACGGCGCACGATTAAACAAAATCCAGTATCCCGATCTTTTTGACGTTATCGGGCATTCCTGCGGGGGAGACGACCCCAATTTTTGTTTGCCCGACCTGCGCGGTATGTTCCTGCGCGGCGTAGACGGTGCCGATACCGACAGCCACGATCCGGATAATGGGTCGCGAACCAGGCAAGGCTCTACAACGATTGTACCTAACGGGGTTTTAACCCGGCAGGAGGACGAGTTAAGAAAACACGCACATAATTTCCCCCAGCGTGCGCATTACGATAGTGTGTTTCAAACAAACGGCTCCGGTGGTTATTATTTCGCAAACATTGCACCGATAGAAGGAACAACCCACGAAACTCCCGGCAAAGAAACACGGCCTAAAAATGTATCAGTAAACTATATCATTTTTGCAGGGTTGCCAAAATCCTGATTTAAACCAAGCTAATAATATGGAAACCATAGTTGATGCAATTACCGCTTTGGCAAGCTCCCCCGTAAATATTTGGCCAATAGGCATGATAACGCCTTTTACCGGGGACGTTGAAAAAATAACCGGTTTGAATGCTCAGGGTTGGTTCTTTTGTAACGGGGCGGAATTAAATGAAAATGAATACCCGCGCCTTTTTCAAATATTAGGGAACACCTGCGGCGGAACCCGGCCAAAATTTTGTTTGCCCGACCTGCGCGGCGTGTTTTTACGCGGGGTTGACGGCGAAGGCGCAATAAGCCGCGACCCGGATGCGGCTACACGCAAAAGCCATATATCTGCAGATATAGTTGGGAACCAAGTGCTTTCGCGCGAGGATAGTGAGCTAAAAGAGCATACCCATATCACGCCCGATACCACAAAGTTCGTAAGTGTAGAAAAGGCATGTGGTATTCAGTATGGGCTTACAACGGTTTCGTTTGAAAGATTCGAAAGGCCCGGAGCAAGGATTTCTACTACGGAAACCGGCGGTAATGAAACCCGTGCGGTAAATGTATCGGTAAACTATATCATTTTTGCTGGCCCTGCTGCAAAAGTAGCGTCAAATAGGCTGCTTAACGATCTGATCGTATAAGCGGCAGCTAACTCACGCCATTAAACTTCATAAATTGATAAACCATGGAAAATAAAAAGCAGGAGCCGCAGGCAGAGATGGCAGTAGCCGCCCTTGTGAATTTATTGCCGGTAGGCACAGTAGTCCCTTTTTCCGGCAACGCCAAAGCGGCAGCAGAACTAAATAAAATAGGCTGGTTTTTATGCAACGGCGCAATCTTAAATGATACTGAGTTCCCGCTTCTTGCTAATATTTTAGGGAATACTTGCGGCGGAACATTGCCAAACTTTGGGTTGCCAGATTTGCGTGGTGTATTTATGAGAGGGGTAGACGTGCCCGACCCCAATACAGAGGTTAGCCGAGACCCGGGCGCAAGTACACGTAAGAGCCATATTGGTGACGTTGTGGTTGGCAATAAGCTGTTATCTCGCCAGGACGGCGCAGTTAAAGGGCATGCACACACCGCACCGGAAGGTTCGTGGTATACAGACGCCGTATCTGTTTCGAAATTCCCGTATGATAGCGCAATTATGGTTGACACATTCAAGCAACTGGAAGCAGGAAAGATGATTTCGACAATAGATGCGGGCGGCCAGGAAACCCGCCCGGTGAATGTATCGGTGAACTATATCATTTTTGCGGGCTTGCCGAAAAATTAAACTCTTATAGTTAAAGAAGATAAGGGAGCGGATTTGATTCCCGGCCGTAAGCGGTGCTAAGGCCGTTAAACCTGAAAAAACGATTAAATATGGAAAATAAAGAGCCGCAGGCACTGGCAGAACCCATTATGGTTGCCTCTATAAATTTATTGCCGGTAGGTACAATAATGCCATTTGCAGGCAATGCCGATACAGCTAAAGAGTTGAACACATACGGCTGGTTTTTATGCGACGGTGCCGAACTGCCGCAAAAAGATTATCCACGCCTTTTTACCATTTTGGAAGACACATGCAAAAAAGAACCTGGCCGGTTTTTTTTGCCCGACCTGCGCGGCACGTTTTTAAGGGGAGTGGATGTACCCGGCCACAGGCAGGAGCGTAGCCGCGACCCGGATGCAGGTACGCGCAAAAGCCACATTCTTGATACTGTGGTTGGTAACCAGGTTTTATCGCGCCAGGCTGATGCTTTTATAAGCCACGGGCACGACACGCCAAAAGGGACACGATATAATGAAACGCTAAAAATAATGAAGGGCGACGCTGTAACTTTTGACAAGTTCTATAAGCCAGTGAACCCCGATACCATGACTACAGCAGCTACGGGAGGGAAGGAAACACGCCCTGTAAATGTATCGGTAAACTATATAATTTTTGCAGGCATCAACAACAGCCTGTTATAAAAGCGGTTGAGCATTAATTTGTGTAAACTTATTTTTTAATTAAAACGTTTTGTCCGGCTACCGTCCCGAGTACTTCATTCATCTATAATTACTTGTTAAAAAACATGGAAAACGAAAATCTAAAAGTCACAACCGCATCTGTAACGGCCATCATCCAAAACTTACCTATTGGCATCATCATGCCTTTTGGCGGTTCGGGGGCCAAAGTTTCTGAACTGAAGGACCAGGGCTGGTTATTATGCGACGGAAGAAAGGAAAGCATCAGCGATTATAAAAAACTTCATGATGTTATTGGGAACGCCTGCGGAGACGGTGGCACGCATTTTTTTTTACCCGATCTACGAAGCGTGTTTTTACGCGGAGTAGATGGCGTTGGATCAAAAGACAGTGACCCGGACTCAGCTCACCGCACGGCCCAGCAAGCGGGTGGTAATACAGGCAACAACGTGCTAACACGCCAGGCACATGAACTTTACAAGCATACGCACTCGGTACCCGCAGGCCCGGTATACGTTAGGGTAGAAAGAGCGAAAGGAGATGATGAAGTTTGGTTTGAACGGTTTGAAAAACCGGCACAGGGGGCACGAACCGAAACATCTGATATCGGTGGCAGGGAAACCCGCCCGGTAAACGTATCGGTAAACTACATCATTTTTGCGGGCATACCGGGCAAATAGGAATTGAAAACTAATAGATTGACCAATGAAAAACGATAACGAAGAATTTAAAACTGTTACCGCCAGCATATTTAATGTACCCGTAGGCACTGTGATGCCGTTTATGGGGCAATTTGATAAGCTTGCCGGTTTAACCGCAACCGGCTGGCATTATTGCAATGGCGCGCAACTTAACAAAGACCAATACCCTCAATTGTTTGAAATGATAGGCTATAGTTGTGGCGGCAGCGGTACAAATTTTAACCTGCCCGATATGCGCGGCGTTTTTGTACGTGGCGTTGATGGCGACAGGGGGCAGGACCCTGATAAAGCTGAAAGGACCCGGCAGGGCACTGCCGACAAGGCAGGCGATGCAGTAGGCAGCTACCAGGCGGATGAATTTAAGGAGCACTTTCATACCACCAAGGCCTGGAAAAATGATAATAAACGTACGGACAATGCCGGTAGTTCCGAAGATGCCGCTAACGTAGAACGGTCAATTGCCTCTGATAGTAAAGGCGGCAAAGAAACCCGCCCCAAAAATATCAGTGCTTACCACATCATTTTTGCGGGGTTGCCAAAATAACCAGCCTATATATGTTTTTACATATTTAAT
>NZ_CAMLOV010000030.1 GCF_946481715.1 uncultured Mucilaginibacter sp.
CCCATTGAGAAGGCGTTTAACGTGGGGATTATACAGACGTAATTTGGTAAAGGCGCAATACAGTGCGTCTCTTTTTATAATTTGCGTAATGATCAACATTGATATATCCGACCGTACCTATGGTGAATTGCTCGGCGCAATTGCGGGGCTGTACACGCTTGTATTAGGCAACGGTAAACGTGCGCAGTTCAGCAAATTGCTAAGAACCGGCATTCGTGTGCAAGGGCAGGTTGTAGAAATAAAAGTAAAGCGATGGAGTTGGGGCACTAACAGCCGGCAGGCGAGGTTTTATCCCGTTATTCATTTTAAAACGGTCGACTCCGGGCCTATCTCAGGCGATTACGATCTGTTTGCAAGCAACCCCTCCGCCTATGCACTTTGGGAAAAGGTGGAGGTTGTGTACGATCCGGCTAACCACAAAAATTTTATGTTGGATAATTTCAGTAGCAAAATGATTGGCTTTGTTTTTATGCTTTTAGGTTTGGCTAGCCTGTCTGCATCTGTAATATTCTATATTCTCGACCCCGACAGCTACATCCGTTTTTGATAATTTGCTTTTATTGCTATCTTCCTGCCATGAAAAAACTTTTGCTCCCGTTTTTATTACTCGCTGCCTTCAAACTTTCAGCACAGGATGTGGAGAAGATCCATCACAAAGCCATCCTGGTTGATACCCACAACGATATCTTATCCAACGAATTGATAACCGGTAATGATGCTGGCAAATTGCAGTCGACAGGTAATTTTGACCTGGTGCGCGCCAAAACCGGCGGGTTGGATGTGCAGGTTTTTTCCATCTGGTGCGGCGACCAATATGGCAAGGGCACTGCCTATGCATATGCTAACCGCGAAATAGATTCGTTGCAAGCCCTCATCAACCGCAATCCGGATAAGATGGTGCTGGTTACCAATGCCAAGGAATTGAAGAAAGCGGTTAAGCAACAAAAGCTTGCCGCTATGGTAGGGGTAGAAGGCGGCCACATGATAGAAGACAGGGTGGACTACATCGACAGCCTGGTAAAACGCGGCATGTGTTACCTCACCCTCACCTGGAACAACAGTACAAGTTGGGCAACTTCGGCACGCGACGAAACCTTACATGGCGATAGCCTGCAACACAAAGGACTAACCGACCTGGGCAAACAAATTGTACGCAAACTGAACGAAGAGGGCGTAATGATAGACATGTCGCACCCCGGCGAACAAACGTTTAAGGATGTAATGGCTATTACCACTAAACCTGTTATAGCATCGCACAGCTGCGTATACGCGCTAAACCCCCATCGCCGCAACCTGAAGGATTACCAGCTAAAAGCCATTGCAGATAACGGGGGTGTAGTATTCATTAACTTTTACAGCGGCTTTATTGATAGTACGTACGAAGGTAAACACGCCGTTTTTATGGCAAAGCATAAGCCACAGTTCGATTCGTTGCGGGTTATCTATAAAGATTACGATTTAGCCAGTATCCGCCTAAACGCTCTTAATAAAACCGAGGCCGACCAGTTGCGCCCACCGCTAAGTATGCTCATCAAACACATCGATTACATGGTAAAAATGATGGGGGTAGACCACGTAGGCATCGGCTCCGATTTCGACGGTGCAGAATCATATCCCTTAGGGCTGGACAGCGTTACCGATTATTCAAAGATCACTGCGGAACTCTTTAAAATAGGCTACTCAAAAAAGGATGTAGAAAAAATACTGGGTGGGAATTTTATTAGGGTGTTGAAAGCGAATAAAGGGAAGTAAGTAAATGAAACTATACCTAACCTTAATCTTATTTACCTTGCTCACAGTCGCTTCCACAGCGCAGGTGCATAAAATACTTATCAACAAGCGCGGTGAAGTAACAAAAGATTCATCTAAAGCAGTATCGTATAAGCTTTATCAGCGGCTCACAGATTCTGCCTGGCTTGCAGTTGAATATGATATGAATAATAAACTTCTGTTTAAGGGGACGTTTTTAGATGAAGAGTTAACAATGCTTCATGGTAAAGCCACTTATTACCACACTGTTGTAAATAAATATATAGTTCAGGGAAAAGGTTCATTTCTCGATACGGGCTTGTTTGTTCTTAAAACGGGCTATTATTTAAACGGCCGTAAGGAGGGTACGTGGATTGATTATTTTGATAATGGAAATAAGTATCGTTCACAAACATATGCTACTGATACACTGGATGGGCCATGGGAAGGTTATTATCTTAATGGCACCAAATATCTTGAAGGAAATTATGTAAAAGGCTTAAAAGAGGGGGATTGGTATTTGTACTACCAGGATAGTACACTTAAATTTTTTAATAAATATAGTCACGGGCATTCTGTTAAAGAGAAATATTACGATTTGACAGACAAAATGCATACCGCGTATCCTAATTACAATTTCACACTTCGTGTTTTTAATCACCTAAAAAAAGCTGGATTCCCCGAGATAAAAGGATTTGTCCCACTTACATTCACAGTAACTCCCGAAGGGCAATTGATTGACACTAAAGTCGATGTTGATGATGCTAAACTAAGCCTTGCCGTAATGGAAGCCATAGCTGCCAGCCCTAAGTGGCATCCCGCTCATATTAAGAATAAAACAGTGGACCAGCACATAACCCTTATTTTACGCTACAAATATAAAGGGGAAGATTATTAGCTATTTCTAAACCTCAACAATGGCAATATGCTGACCATTCACTATTGCCCCACTCTTCAATAAACCGTAAATTCGCATCATATTTTTAGAACAAAATGCCACAAGATACTGAACACGTTAAATGCCTCATCATAGGTTCTGGCCCGGCCGGTTATACAGCCGCTATTTACGCTTCGCGCGCCGACCTTAAACCTGTTATGTACACCGGCATGCTGGCCGGCGGGCAGCTCACTCAAACTACCGATGTAGAGAATTTCCCCGGTTACCCGGACGGTATTATGGGCCCTGAGATGATGGAAGATTTCCGCAAACAGGCAGAACGTTTAGGTACAGATATCCGCTTTGGCTACGTAAGCTCGGTTGATTTTTCTTCGTTGCCGCACAAAGTAACAGTTGATGAAAGCAGAACCATTTTAGCTGATACCGTTATTATATCTACAGGAGCTTCTGCTAAATGGCTTGGGTTAGAATCTGAGCAAAAATATAGTGGCTTTGGCGTATCGGCATGTGCCGTTTGCGATGGCTTCTTTTTTAAAGGGCAGGATGTTGCGATAGTAGGTGCAGGGGATACCGCTGCCGAGGAAGCAACCTACCTGGCTAAATTAGCCCGTAAGGTTTACATGATCGTTCGCCGCGATGAGTTCCGCGCTTCAAAAGCCATGGTACACCGCGTACTGAATACCCCGAACATTGAGATATTATACAATACCGATACCATCGAAATATTAGGCGACGGGCAAAGCGTGAATGCCGTTAAAGTTTGCAATAATGTTACTAACGAAACCACCATTTTAGATGTTACCGGCTTCTTTGTAGCCATTGGCCATAAACCAAATACCGATATTTTCCGTGGCGTGATCAACATGGACGAAACCGGCTATATTTTAACCCGCCCTGGTTCAACCGAAACAAACGTAGAAGGCGTGTTTTGCTGCGGCGACGCGCAGGACCATATTTACCGCCAGGCAGTAACTGCCGCAGGCACAGGCTGTATGGCCGCTATTGATGCCGAGCGTTACTTAGCTGGTAAAGAGCATGTTGTAACTGCGTAAGTTTTAAGTTGAACGCATAAAAAAAGCCCTAAGTTTTGAGTCGGTTCGACTAAAGATTTAGGGCTTTGGATTCTTAAGAGACGTCTATCGTTATTAACCCGATGTTAATCCAAAAATCGGCTCAATCCGTTTAATCCCGGTTCATTTCTGCAGCCGATTCTTCTACCTTCCTCGCCAACTCCTCTTTAAAAGCTTTTAAATTAGCTACCAGGTATTCATCTGCTGTAGATAAAATCTGCGCGGCCAATATGCCTGCGTTCTTGGCCGCATTAAGCGCCACGGTTGCCACGGGGATGCCGTTTGGCATTTGCAGTATGCTGAGGATGGAATCCCAGCCATCAATAGAGTTGCTCGATTTTACCGGCACCCCAATAACCGGCAAGTGCGTTAGCGATGCCACCATGCCGGGCAAATGCGCGGCACCACCTGCACCGGCTATAATTACTTTAATACCGCGGTCGGCTGCCGCGCGGGCGTAGCTAAACATCCTGTCGGGTGTGCGGTGGGCCGATACCACGGTAATTTCGTAATCAACACCCAGTTCTTTTAAAACATCCGCAGCATCCTGCATAATAACAAGGTCGGATTTGCTGCCCATGATGATGGCTATTTTTGCTTGGCTCATAATTTAGTCGATAGTCTATAGACTATAGTCCATAGCGATTATTAAAGCTCAAAAATGCTCAAATTTTACTTAAATGCTAAATATTTATCAAGCTGTGCGTACAAAACATTACCCTTATTTGGCTGTTGGGCGTTTGTTTCTGCAATTTTACCCGTCTTGTCAATTATGAGGTACCTCGGCATGGTAATTACCGTGTCTTTGCTCCCAGCTACTGATCGTTTGTAAAGCTTTGCATATTCGTTTTGGCCCAGAAAAATATGGCTACCGGCAATGCTGTATTTTTTTAGTTGTTGCCGCCATACCGCTTCGTGCCCGCCGGATATGTATAGGTAGGCAATATCCTTCCGGCTTTTGTAACGGGCCTTTAACGGCTTTGTAAAATTACGGAACTCCACCAGGCAGGGGCCGCAGGTGGTACCCCAAAAGTCGACGTACACTACTTTCCCTTTAAAGTTTGTGTTGTAAATATTTTGAAGGGTGGTATCGGCAATCGTGGTATTCAGCAATTTTATTTTATCGTCTCCTGCGAAGCTATACCACGAAAACACCTTGATAGCAATTGTTGCCGCCAACAGCAAGATCACCGTACCCGATGCTTTCCAAAAATCGAACCGGGGTTGTTTTTTATAACGTAGTAAAAGATAGGTGCCCCCAAATAAAAGGATGATGCTCGAAAAGCTTTTGATATACATCATGGCCATCAGGTTGGTATTGCTGGCTAATATGTGATCAAGGATCTGCTTTTTTTGCGCCTGGTTTAAATGATAGCTGTTATAAACCGTTTCTATCATTTCATCGTGCACTTCTCTCACCCAATCGATATAATGCTTCGGGATATCAAGTACGATGAGGGGGATGAGCGCCAGCAAAATAGCGCCGGCCCAAAAGAGTTTAGATCTGATCATTGGTAAGGTGTTTTGATTTTTAAATCAATATTACCTTACCGGGAGGGGTTTCGAAAGTAAAAGTGACGGAATGGCAAAATAGTGTGACGAACTAACGCAGCTATTTATAACTGCCGTGCAGTTGTTTTGGTAACCGTAAACGAATTCAAAAACCGCTCGCGTTCGGTAGCTATTGCGGGTTGGTCATCGTAAACGTTAAAACTGTATATAAATAAGGTTGCTTCAAGATAAACTATCCGCTGGTATGCTGTGAATTTTTTTGCTGTGGATTCATCCAAATATTTAAACTCCACCGCTTTGTATTTGCCTGCCATAATTTGTTTGGTATAAATACGCTTACGGTGTTGTGTAGAATCTGCCGCGCCTTCAACTACGCCCGAATAAAACAGGTCGAGGTCTGACGAAGTTTTGATGACGACCTGCGCGGTATCGATATGAATGGTGATAGCTGTATAGGTTTGGGTAGATTGAACTAACTTGAAAATTTTACCCAAACCATTAGGTACGTCGCCTTCCTCCGCTGCGGCGGGAAAATCGATTGTTGCAATGCCGGCAAGGTTCTGTTTAACAGGTGTTTGCCCTAAGGATAGGCCGGTAGTAGCTAACGTGAATGAAACGATTAAAGCGCCAAGGTTTTTTATCATCAGGTTAAGGTTATTTGGTTATGCAATTACCTTCAAAGTTTCCTGCACGTACCTTGCCTTTTCTATTGCTTTCTCCCTGTCGTTATCAATAATAGTAACATGCCCCATTTTACGGAAGGGTTTGGTTAATGCTTTACCATACAGGTGTACATAAACGCCGGCGCATTTCAATATCTTCTCTATGCCCTGGTAAACGGCGGGGCCTTCGTAACCGGCTTCTCCTAAAATATTTACCATAATGGCGTTGCTCAGGCAGGCGGTATCGCCCAATGGCTGGTTAAAAATGGCGCGCAGGTGCTGCTCAAACTGCGATACTACATTGCCCTCTATGCTTTGGTGGCCGCTGTTGTGGGGGCGCGGGACCAGCTCGTTAACTAATATTTTGCCGTGCTTATCTAAAAACATCTCTACGGCAAGCAAGCCTACGATATTTAGCGTTTCGGCTATTTTTTTAGCAATGCTTTCTGCTTCCTGCTGTACTTCAAAGGGCAGGGTAGAGGGAGATATTAAAAATTCTACCAGGTTGGCTTCGGGGTTAAACTCCATCTCTACCAGCGGGAATGTTTTTACATCGCCGTTTTCGTTACGGGCCACTATCACGCCAATTTCCTTTTCAAAATCTATCATGCGTTCCACCAGGCTGGGCTCGGTGAAAGCGCCGGCGAGGTAGCTTTGGTCTAATACCTTATAAACGCCTTTGCCATCGTACCCGTCGCGCCGAAGCTTTTGAATATATGGGAAAGGGATATGGCTTTCTTTTAATTGCTGAGCGGAGGAGATGATCTGAAACTCGGCAGTTGGGATCTCGTTCTCTTTAAAGAATTGTTTTTGTAGCCCCTTATCCTGGATGAGGCGGATAATGCGCGATTGCGGATACACCGCAACGCCTTCTTTTTCTAATTGCTCCAATGCATCTACGTTTACCTTTTCAATCTCGATGGTAAGCAGATCAACCTTTTTACCGAAGTTATAAACGGTTTCATAGTCGCTAAGCGAGCCCACAACGAACTCGTTGCACAGGCGGCGGCAGGGTGCCTCCCTGTCGGGGTCTAAAACCTTAACGGTAACATTATAATTAATGGCCTGCTGTATTAGCATGCGGCCCAGCTGGCCTCCGCCTAAAATCCCTAATCGTAAATCGCCGT
Organism: uncultured Mucilaginibacter sp.; assembly: GCF_946481715.1. The sequence continues at coordinate 7,019 of NZ_CAMLOV010000030.1, forward strand.
AGAATGCTTTCATAGTTTGCCGCAAATTTAACCTAAATGTTTTAAACTGGGTAAAGCAATATTTGAGGGCGGTGATTTTTTAACGAGGCGGAAATAAAAGTAAGTGTGGAAGAGTAAAAATATCGCAGTCGGGCCAGCTGTCACCACCCAACCAGGCAGGTAAACCCAATAGGAGCCTGACCGGATAAGCAAATAGGTTAAGTAACAAAATAATAAAAAAGGTAGGCCAAAATAACATAGTAACCTTAGTCGGTAGCTATTATAAACTTTAGAAATAGCCAGCAGTAATGCCGGAAGGGATACCAACAACACCGTGGCAGTTACGATGATGAAAAACTGAGGCAAATCTTTAAAATTAGTGTCTAACCGTTGTCTTACAAAACCTTCATCAATAGCATAACTCAGTCGTAACGCAATAACACCAACAAGTGATGAAAACACAAACGTTTTAAACAAGTTAACAAAAAGCCGTTTCAGCATATCACAATATAGGCATTTGTTTGTATTTATAAATGCGCGTAAAAGTTTGTAATGTGAAGTTCATAACAGCGATTTTACAATCGTTTTATAAGCCATAAGCTATGCTTGCATAGGATTCCGGGCTTAAAAACCGTACCTTTGCGCCGTTTTTAAAATAATAAACCGTTCTTATGAAAACCAAAATAGCAGTTGCAAAAGGCGACGGGATAGGCCCAGAGATTATGGCCGCCGTGCTGAGGATATTTGATGCCGCAAACGTACAGCTCGCGTATGAGTTCGTAGAGATGGGCAAATCCTACTTTGATGCAGGGCACTCTACCGGCATGACAGCCGCCGCCAAAGAAACTATAGAACGCCTTGGCCTTTTGTTTAAAGGCCCTATGGAAACCCCAAAAGGCAAAGGCGTAAAAAGCATCAACGTTACCGCCCGCAAAGTGTGGAACACGTATGCAAACCAGCGCGATTTCCGCTCGTTAAACGGTGTAGATACCGTTTTTTCTAAAGCGGGCATCCCTATCAACCTAACTATCGTCCGCGAAAATATTGAGGATACTTACGGAGGCATCGAGCACTTGCTTACCAGCGATGTAGCCGTTGGCCGCCGTATAATCACCCGCCCGGGTTCTGCACAGGTGATACGCTATGCTTTTGAAATGGCCCGCCGTAAAGGTTATACCAAGCTGGCTTGCGGCCACAAGGCAAATATCATGAAGCTTACTGATGGGTTGTTCCTCGAAACTTTCCAGGAAATAGCCAAAGAATACCCGGATATTGAATCATCGGACATTATTGTAGATGACCTTTGCATGAAGCTGGTTTCGCGCCCGGAGATGTTCCAGGCCATTGTATTAACTAACCTGCAGGGCGATATCGTATCAGACCTTTGCGCTGGCTTAGTTGGCGGGCTTGGCTTTGCGCCATCTGCCAACATTGGCGATAACATCTCCATCTTCGAGGCCGTACACGGTACCGCACCTGATATTGCCGGGCGCGGCGTGGCCAACCCTACGGCATTATTACTATCGGGTATTTTGATGCTACGTTATTTAGGCGCTACCACGACTGCCGCAACCATCGAGAACGCATTGTTGTATACTTTAGAGCAGGGTATCCACACCGGCGATTTTGGCGACAGGAGCAAACCATCCGCCAATACCGATGAATTTGCAGATGCCATCATTGCAAACCTTGGCCAATTGCCGCAAAAAGGCGTGGTGATTGCACAACCTGATTTTGAATATAAAGCCAATCACGATCACCCTTTAAAAAATAAGCTAACTGTAAGCACCAATGTGCAGGAGGAAATGGTAGGGGTAGACGTGTTTGTAGAATCGAACGCGCAGCCGGCCGAACTTGCCGAATTGGCAAAACGTAAAACTACCGATAATTTTCAGCTGGTGATGATATCAAACCGTGGTACCCAGGTATGGCCAACCGGCTCTATTTTTACCGAACTGGTGAACGAGTATCGCATCCGTTTCGAAAAGAAGGAAGGTACTACTATCACCCAAAAAGAGATCCTGCATATCGCAGCCGACCTGTCCGAAGATTTTAAGGTTTGCTCGGTAGAGTTCCTGATGAAATTTGGCGGCAAAATAGGCTATACTTTGGCGCAGGGGCAATAATTGAGTCCAAAAGTCCGAAAGTACGAAGTCGGAAATCCAAAAAAGCGGCGTCCGTTACACACAGACGCCGCTTTCTTTTTACGCAATGCTTTTAGGCTTTTGCCGCTGTTTTTTTGCGGGTAGCGGTTGTCGGCTTAGCGGCTGCTTTGGCCGTCGGCACCGATTTTGCAGCGCTTGCTTTAGCTTTGCTTGCTGCCGCAGTTGCTGTTTTTTTAACCTCGCCAGTGGTTGCCTTGGCTTTAGCTGTTACCGCTTTTACTTTATCGTCGGCTTTTGCTTTAATATCCGCTGTAGTTTCTTTGGCTTTTGTGGTTACTGTTTTTGCTTTTTCGGCCGCTGCGGTTTTAATGGCAGCAGTTTCCTTTTTTGCTTTCGCCGTGGTGTCGGCGACTTTTTTGCTCGCATCCGCTTTAACAGCATCAACTTTTTTAGCAACGGTGCTTTTTGTTGCCGATGCTTTTTTAGTTACGGTTTGTTTCTTAGCCGTAACAGATTCCTTGATGTCATCAATTTTGTCTTCCGCTTTTTCTTTCAGGTCTTCGGCAGTATCTTTCGTGCCTTCCCAAAACTCTTCAATGGTGTCTTTTATCTTTTCAAAAAAGCCCTTTTCTTCGGGTTGTGTGTTTTCTGTGCTCATGTTGTTTTTATTTAGGTAGATAGATGGTGTTGTTTTTCAGAGTAATAACAGGGGCAAATAAAATTTGTTTTAGCCCCGGTACAGGCACTTTCCCTGTAATAGACGGTATTAAATTTATAAACCGTATTTTTGCGGGCTATTATAAAATATGAAGTTTCCAAAATTTGCCGACCTGATACTGTTTGAAGATGATGATGTAATTGTGGTGAACAAACCGCCGTTTATCAGTTCGCTTGATGAGCGCGAGGGCGGCGAGATAAATATGCTGCGCCTGGCCAAACAATACAGCGACGATGCCCAAGTGTGCCACCGCCTTGATAAAGAAACATCCGGTGCGCTTATTATAGCTAAAAACCCCGAAGCGTACCGCACGGTAAGTATGCAGTTTGAACGGCGCAAGGTTAAAAAAGTGTACCACGCGGTAATTGATGGCACGCATGTTTTTGAAGAGTTGTTTATTGATTTGCCTATATTAAACGTGGGCAAAGGCAACGTAACCATCAGCCGCCAGGAAGGCAAACGTGCCGAAACGTGGTTTCAATCATTAAAGTACTACAAACATTATACGTTGGTAGAATGCCGCCCGGTAACGGGCCGTATGCACCAGATCCGTATCCATTTGGCCTCGCAGCGGGCCGCAATAGCGGGAGACGAAATGTATAAAGGCCAGCCGGTATTTCTTTCTAAACTAAAACGGAAATACCAATTGGGCAAAGGCCAGGAGGAGTTGCCCATCATGAAACGCTTTGCCCTCCACGCATACGAGGTTACCTTTAAATTGCCCAATGAAGAGGAGGTAACCATCCACGCGCCATACCCCAAAGATTTTGAAACGCTGTTGAAATTGCTGGATAAGTTTGATAGTTAGATCAGTTGTTTCTGTTCATAAGTTTTTAATAATACATCGGCTTGCTTGCGGTCGTTTTTCAAAAGCAACTTAAAATAAGGGTTTACCAGTTTGTTGGTTTGGCTGGCTGGAAATGACTTCTCAAGGTATGTATAAGCCTCGCTGTAGTAGTCAGATAGTTTGGCCGGGTCGTAATCCATTATCGGCGTATTATCCATGCCGTTTAATAGCGTACCCATGTACGCTGACCAGTTGGCTTTGGCCGCGCCCGAAATAATAGCACCAGGGTGTTCAAAAGTGAACTTCTCCCACCATATTGCCCGGTCGGCGAGTTGGACGGGGCTAATAGTTAGCCCTGCATCCTCCTGGAAACCCTCCTTTTCTTCCTTATTAAGTTGGGCAAGGTATTCTTTTAAAACAGCCGAAACATATGGGTAAAACCATTTGGCAACAAAATCATAGTCGCGGCCAATATAGGTATCTCCTTCAGACATGTATACGTAAAAGCCGTTTTCTTTGAGTTTATAGGCATAGGCCGAAAGTTTTGCCGAAAGCCTGGGTTTTGCCACGGTATCGTTACCCGGTATTGCTACCACTAAGGAGTCTAAGTGGAGATCTTGATGGTCCAATTGGTCAAGGCCGTTATTCAACTTTGCAAAAAAACCATCAAATAAAAGGTATGCAGAATCCCTGGTGGCTTCATCCTTAGTGGCAAACCATTGGGCATATTTTTTTGCACCTAATACTGCCGATTCCATCTTCGTGGTATCTAAGCCATTTAAATAAGAGGAGTATTTATTTAATATGGCTTGCCCGTAAGGCAAGCTTTGCTTAGCCGGCACTGCGGCCCTTTTAAGGTCAACCGGTTTTTTTGTAGAAGGATATTGGCATGCGGCGAGGCTAAGGGCGCAAAATAATAATACATACTTTAACATACAACTGGCGAGATTAATACAACGCAAAAAAGCCCGTGCATAAAATGCACAGGCCTACTTATTTTTAACAGCTCAACGAAATGTTATTATTTCGATGGAGGAGTTGTATCTCTTTGTACAGTAAATGTTGAAGCTGCAGGTGGCGTAGTATCTCTTGATACTTTGAAAGACGGTGGCGTAGTGTCTTTTTTAGATTTAGATAACGCGCCCATAGTGCCTTTTGGTGCAACGGAATGGTCTTTTTGGCAAGAATAAATGCTGGTGGCAATAAGGGCCAGGGCAACAAAAGGTATAATTTTTTTCATGATTCGTAGTAGTTTTTTCGGCTGTCGCTTTTTTTATTGTGTAAAAATAATAATTATTTTGTAAACCAAGTATAAATACGTGTTTTTTTTTAAAAAAAAAGTTTAATAAGTACAGATCGTTTATCAGGTATTAATACGTAGTTAATTTAAAAAAGTTTTGATTATTGCTCATTTCATACCACGTATTATTACCCGGTTTTTTTTAAAAAGTTTTAAGCAGGTATAATTTGTTTTTATCAAAGGCAAACGTAAATTTATGGAAAATATACTTCATGCTCAGAAAGCTATTTTTTGCTTTAAATATTACCCTCCTAATTACTATTTCACTAAGGGCATCTGTCCCTGATGCAATAGTTGTGCCGCCGCATCAACCAAAAATTAACCGTGATACCTTAGCAGATATACTGCAGCAAAAAGATGATTTTTTGAGGCAAAAAAGGCTTGTTGTATTTGTAAAAAATTACATACAGGCATCGATAGAAACTAAGCTTGTTGCCGTGCAAGATACTTTTAACCAGGCGTTTATAAAATACGGCATGGTTGATAAGGATGCATTTTCTACCTTTATGGCAAGCTTTGCTTTATATAAACAGCACAATTTAAAGGATGCAGAAGTTTATATGAATAAGGCCATTCAACTGGCCGATAAGCGGAACGACCCTTATTTATTGTTTCAGTTTTATACACATTTAGGCTTTATTCAAACCGACCGGGGGAACTTTATTGATGCCATTTATAACTACCGTTTGGCCAAAAAAGAGGTGTTAAAATTGAAGGATAAGCTGAAAGATAACAGGCCGCAAGCCTCGCTTAATATCAATATATCCGATCTTTATTACAAATCGGGGTTCTATACCCAGTCGTTAAACTACCTGGACAAGGCTTTGGCGCTAATAAGCAACGACGAAAAAAATATGACTTTGCTATCAAGCGTAATATATTATAATAAGTCTGAAAACTATTTTAGGAAAAACAACCTCGATTCGTTAAAGGCGTATCATGCTAAATTGAATGACCCGCGCAATAAGAATTATAAGATATTTAATTACCGCCAGCGTACTGCTTATTATATAACGCTACTGAAACACGATTACCCCCTCGCCATAAAACAAATACAAACGCTGGTTAAAAACCCTAAATATATTTACAACGAGTTGGAAGATCAGCGCCTGGCCGACGCTTATTTTATGAACGGGCAACTCGATTCGGCAAAGAAGAAAGTGGATGGGCAACTGGCTATTGCGGCGGCAAACAACCACCCCGAAATTAAATACCACCTGTACGAGCTGTTGGCACAAATAGCGCAGCAAAAAGGCGATAATAAGTTGGCAGCCGATAATTTTATGATGGCGTTGAAAGAATCGCAGGAGAATAACCGCAGGCTGGCCCAGGTGGGGGATATATCATCCCAAATAAAAATAGATGAGGCGGAAAACTTGTACGTACAACGCACGGCCGTTTATGAAAAAGAAAGGCTATGGCTAATATTTATGGTGGTGGTTTCGGCTCTCATCATTGTGGCTATTGCGCTTATATACCGTAACGTAAAACAGAAAAGGCATTACGAGCAACTGCTTTTTGCTACAAAAAAGGCTGAACTTGCGTTTATCAACTCGCACGAAGTACGCAAACACCTTACCAATATCCTCGGCATTATGGATATCATTCAGCATAGCGACAATAACAAAGAGGAATACAAGCAATGCGAAGAATACCTGCTTAGCTCTGCCAAACGCCTCGATGAGGCCATTAAAAATATCTCCGAGAAAATAAATGAGTAACGCTTAGTCCTTTTGGTACACCAAAAAGTGCTGAATGGGCATAAACTCCCCATCCTGCACCAGGTGAAAGCCATTTGCGGCCATTTCTGTATTTACCTGTTTAATGCTCATTTTATGCAGCTTCTTTATCGGCACATCCGGGTCTTCCGCACGGTACTCCAACAATAAAAGTTTTCCGTTTGGCTTTAAGGCTGCGCGGATAGCCTGCAGCATTTCCCGTGGATAAAGCAGTTCGTGGTAAACATCCACCATTAGCGCAAGGTCTATGGTATTAGCGGGCAGGTTTGGGGAACGTTCGCCGCCTTTTACAACGGTAACATTATCTTGCTTCAGTTTCCGGCTCCTAAATTTCAGGTAATTGATAGCTTCATTCTGTATCTCTACGGCGTAAACTTTACCCTTATTAACTTTTGGTGCAATACGGAAAGTATAATAACCTGTGCCGGCGCCTATATCCGCCACTATGCTGTTAGCTGTAATTGGCAGTTTTGCTATAGCAAGGTCCGCATTCTCTTCCTGCTGGCGGGTGTTGCGTTCTAACCAGGCCGCGCCATCAAAACTCATAACTTGTGCTGTTTCGCGCCCAAGGTAAAACTTGCCGGTGCCACCTTCGGTAGCTTTTTTATAAGTGTATACAGTATTGTTTTGCTGCGCCGATAAGTAAAGCGAATACACCAGGCCACAAACAATTAGTAAAGCATATTTTAAATTACGCATAGTTAACCAACGTAAAATAGGCGGCCGCAGTTTGCCGATAAAATATTATAGGCTTTAGAATTTCGCGATTTAGGTTTTAGAATTTCAGGCTTTAGGCTTTAGAATTTCAACTTATAGGTTTATCAAACTCGTTTCCCTGGCTATAATATCAGCTATGCTGGTTTCTGATAAAATTTTTAGCGAAGCATCCCGTACCTCAATAAACACATCGCGGATGCCGCAGGTGCGTTCTTGGTGGCATTCATCACAACGATGATAAAAATTAAGGCTGGCGCAGGGTACCATAGCAATAGGGCCATCGGTAATACGCATAATGCTTACCAGAAAAATCTCTTTCGGATCTTTATTTAGGCTGTAACCACCGCCTGCACCTTTTTTGCTGTACAAAAAGCCCGCGTTTCGCAGGTCTAAAAGTATCTGTTCCAAAAATTTCTTAGGGATTTTCTCCACTTCGGCAATTTTTGATATCTGCATGGGCGGTTTATCCATGTTTTTGCCCATGGCTACCAGCGCTTTTATAGCGTATTTAGTTTTTTTGGATAGCATTTTAAAAATTAAGCTGCAAAGTTACGTAAACAAAGTTTGTTAAGCTAACGGCTGAAAATTAAGTAAAAAATTATGATTTATCTGAATGGCCCAAACTTTTCCCAGGGCAAACTACATCCCTCACCAATTGTTTCAACTCTTTTACCTCCGGGAAACGCCCCTGCCGTTTCCGGTCGAACAGTTCCACGTCATTTACCCTGATGGTATAGCGCCCGCTGGTTTCGCTTGGTTGCAGGGTTACGCCGTAAAGTTCATCACTGAAGGTTGTAAGCAATTCCTGCGCCATATAGGCCGCGCGCATCATCCAGTTGCATTTTGGGCAGTATTCTATTATAACGGTAGGTTTCATCGCGTATAAAAATAGCAAACTATTTAGATACAAAGCGGTATAAATATGGTGCTTTATGGGCACCGCCGCTATATTTTTTTGCTACACGCTCCAGTATGCCCAAACTGAGCATTTTACGCTGGAATGCCGGCCGAAGTAAGTTTTTATCGAGGATGGTTTCGTAGAGGGTCTGCAGTTCGCTCATGGTAAAATCCTGCGGCAGCAGGTTAAAACCAACAAGCTTATCATCAAGCATAATCCTTAACGATTCCAGCGCTTTGCCCACGATGGCCGTATGGTCTTGTATCAATTTGGGTATTGCGTTTAAATCGTACCAGCCGCAGCTATCGAATATTTTATCGGGCATAGGGGTAACTTTGGTAAAATCTACCAGGGCGAAATAACCCACGCTGATGAAGCGCTGAAACAGCCAGTGGTTTGGGTCGGGCTCTGACCCATCGGCCGAAGCGAAGGCAATAAAAGGGGATGGATCGTGCCGGGCCAGGTCGCCAAATACGTGGAATTGTTCTAAAAATATATCGGTTAAGCCGGTCCTTTCTGATGCTACGCGTTTGGCGGCATCGTTAAGGTTCTCGTTGAGGCGGACGAAGCCGCCCGGCAGGGCATAAAGCCCCGTGTTGCTGTAACGCATCAGCAATACCTTTAGCTGCTGATTGTGAAAGCCAAATATCACGGCATCAACCGCCAGGTGAGGGATAAACCCTTCGCCGGCGGGGCTGTCTTCTTTTGGTGTAGGGTTATTATTCATTATTAACCTGCCGCAAACAAATAAATTTGATAATGCCAATATTACAAATTATTATTGTAACATTATGTTACAATAATGGATTCGGTGATAGTATCGAGCCCTTTTTATCCGGCTAACCACCAATAAACAAAAATCAGAATGAAAAAATTAACACTTGTTGTGCTTGTGCAAATGGTTGTTACCATTGCTTTTGCCCAAAGGCTCGTAAAAACGGTAAATGGGCAGGTAGAGGGCGTAACCGAAAAATCTGGCGTTATTAGCTTTAAAGGGATACCGTTTGCCCAGCCGCCTATCGGCGATTTGCGGTGGAAAGACCCGCAGCCGGTAAATAACTGGGGCGGCATACGCAAATGCGATGCTTTTTGCTATAACGCCATGCAAAAAAAAGTGTTTGGCGATATGGGCTTCCGTTCGCCGGGCATGAGCGAGGATTGCCTTTACCTTAATGTATGGGTGCCCGCAAAAAAAACGGCAGCTAAAATGCCGGTGCTGGTTTACTTTTACGGCGGCGGTTTTGTGGCCGGCGATGGGTCTGAGGCACGCTACGATGGTGAAAGCATGGCGAATCGGGGCATTATAGCACTTACGGTAAACTACAGGTTGGGCGTATTCGGCTTTTTAGCCCACCCGGAATTAAGCAAAGAATCGCCGCACAAATCATCGGGCAATTATGCGTTGATGGACCAGAACGCAGCATTGCGCTGGGTACAGGCAAATATAGCCGCCTTTGGCGGCGACCCTAAACGGGTTACCATTGCAGGCGAGTCTGCAGGTTCTATAGCAGTATCGGCACAAATGGCCTCGCCACTATCCAAAGGGCTAATTGCCGGAGCGATAGGCGAGAGCGGCGCTATGATAAAACCAACGCTTGCCGCTATACCATTAACCGAGGCCGAAGGCAATGGCCTAAAGTTTACCGAAAAAGCGGGTGCAGCCAACTTAACTGCATTACGTGCCATACCCGCTGCGGAGTTGTTAGAGCTGGCCTCAAAGCAAGGCATGCCGCCAACATCTGTTGGCAATATAGATGGGTACTTTTTCAACAAAAAACCTTCAGACGTTTTTGCAGCCGGCGAACAGGCAAAAGTGCCCTTGCTGGTTGGCTGGAACTCTGCCGAGATACCGTACCAGGCGGTGATGTACGGTTTGCCCCCAACACCCGAAAATTATTTGAAACAACTAAATATGCTTTATCCCGGCAAAGCCGACGAGGTGCTGAAACTTTACCCCGGTGCTACCGAACAGGAGGTGATCAAATCGGCAACCGAACTGGCCAGCGACCGCTTTATATCCTACAGCACCTGGAAATGGGCAGATTTGCATGCGCAAACAAGCGGCAAAGCGGTATACCGTTACCTGTTTTCGAAACCAAGGCCGGCCATGACAGCCAAAATGGGCAATGCCAAAGCCGGGCTTGCTGGTGGTATTATTAAAGACGATGGTGCCAAACCTGCTGTAAAAGGTCCCGAGCCTTATAATGGCGCCGCGCATGCCGCAGAAATTGAATACGCTATGGGCAACCTGGCCACCAATTTAACCTACGGGTGGACTCCGGAGGATTACCGGGTATCTGCAATCATGGAAACCTATTTTGCCAACTTTATAAAAACCGGGAACCCAAATGGGGCTGCCGTGCCAAAGTGGGCGGCAAATACTAAAGGCAGCCCCGTATCGTTTATCAATATAAATACTAAAACTATATTGGAAAAGGAAAGCCCGCAACTTAAAGGCAGGTACCTGTTCCTCGATAAAGAGTATACAAAATAATTGCCGACACTATCGTTTAAAGCCGCCCTTAATTAGTTGAGGGCGGCTTTTGTGCTAAATGATGTTTACTTTTTGCAGGTCGGTCCTTGGCGGGCCGGTTAGTACTTTGCCATCTGCGTTAAATCTGCCGCCGTGGCAAGGGCAGTCCCAGCTCTTTTCGGCGGGGTTAAAGCCTACAATACATTTGGCGTGTGTGCAAACCGGGTTAAGGGCAGTAACCTTACCTTCCGCATCCTTATAAACTGCCAGTTTTTCGCCTTTATATTTAATAATCGCGCCGCTATCGCTCTCTAATTCTTTTAAGGAATCAATTTCATCAACGGCAAACCGGTCGGAAATAAAGTGGTAGGCCACATCTGCGTTTTCCTTTACAAAATCCACAAAGCCGGCCACGGGTTTAATGCGGGCCGGGCCAAATAATTCGGCATAATCATTATCCTTACCCAGGATAGCATCGCTAATAATTTTGCCGGATATAGTGCCGAACATCATGCCGTTGCCATTAAAGCCGGTTGCTATGTACATATTGTTGTAGCCCGCAGGCAGTTGGCCAATATAGGGTAAACCATCAGCCGGAATGTAGTATTGCGAGGACCATTTAAAACTTACATCAGCTACATCATAGTACCGGCGGGCATATTGTTCCAGCGTTTCATAGGCGGCCTCCGGGGCTTCGTGCCCTGTTTTATGGTCTTCCCCTCCAACCAGCATGTATTTTTTGCCATCGATTGAGTGTGTGCGGAAGTAATGGTATGGGTCCTTGCTATCGTAGGATAGGCAGTCAGGATAGTTAGATTCATTTTTAAGCCGTAGCGCTAACACGTAACTGCGGTAGGGGGCGCACTTAAAATCCAATATGTTTATGCCCGGAGGCAGGTGAGTGGCATACACCAGGTTTTTTGCCTTTATGGTGATAGTATCGCCATTGGCGATATGGACGCCATCTTCATAGCTGCTATCGCGAATAAAGGTATCTTCTAAAATTACGCCGCCGGCATCAATAAAGGCCTTAGCCAGTTTAAAAATATATTTAAGCGGATGAAACTGCCCCTGGTTTTTGAATACAATGGATTTAATGAACGGAACTTGCAGCCCATTCCCGTTAGCTTCTTCAACCTCAATGCCAGCACGCTTTGATGCTGCGAGGACATCATCCAGCATTTTTACTTCCTCATCTGTTTCGGCGTACAGGTAACCATCCTTGTATGCAAAATCACAATCAATGCCGTACTCCTTAATGTTTTCGGTAATTATTTTAAACGATTCCTTACCGCACCGGGCCAACAGTTTAGCCGCGTCAGCCCCGAAATCGGTTTCTACATCGGCATATGTGGCATCAAAAAAAGTATTGAGGTGTGCGCTGGTGCCGCCTGTGGTGCCAAAGCCTATGGTATATGCCTCGGCAAGCACACACAGCCTGCCTTGTTTTTGCAACAGCAGGGCGGTAGTTAAACCAGTGATGCCGCCGCCAATTACAAGGGCATCGTATATATTACTTTCTTCAAAAATATCGGCGGCATTATCTAATGCAAACGGGCCCTTTTGCCATGGGCTTATTAGTTTGCTGTCGCGAAGGGTTTGTTTACGGGGTGATGTATTGTTTTTTTCCATAGCATAAGGGTAAATAAAAAGCCCTCCCAATTTTGTTGGGAAGGCCTTGTATAAGGCGCCATTTGTAAAACAAATGTGATGCCACCCTGATAACTAAGGGTTAAATAAATTTTATTACGATTATAAGTGTATCACTTCGCCGTAAGCATCGGCCGCAGCTTCCATCACTGCTTCGCTCATGGTAGGGTGAGGGTGTACCGATTTGATGATCTCGTGCCCGGTAGCTTCCAGCTTGCGTGCGGTAACTACCTCGGCAATCATTTCGGTAACGTTGGCGCCCAGCATGTGTGCACCCAGGAACTCGCCATATTTAGCATCGAAGATAACTTTAACAAAACCGTCTTTCGCGCCCGCTGCACTGGCCTTGCCCGATGCTGAGAACGGGAATTTACCCACCTTGATTTCGTAACCGGCTTCTTTGGCTGCTTTCTCGGTATAACCTACCGAAGCAACTTCCGGCCAGCAATAGGTACAGCCCGGTATGTTGTTGTAATTTAATGGCTCGGGGTGGTGCCCGGCAATTTTTTCAACGCAGATGATGCCCTCGGCAGATGCAACGTGTGCTAAGGCCTGGCCTTTTACAATATCGCCGATGGCGTAAACGCCTTCAACATTGGTTTGGTAATAATCATCAACCAGTACTTTGCCTTTATCGGTTTTTACGCCGTTCTCTTCCAGCCCTATGCCTTCTATATTAGTAGAAATGCCAATTGCAGATAATACTACATCCGCCTCTAATACAATATTGCCGTTTGCTGTTTTAACGTTAACCCTGCAGCCGTCGCCATTGGTATCAACAGATTCAACGGTAGAGCTGGTCATGATGTTGATGCCTTGTTTTTTCAGGATCCTGAAAAGGCCTTTTGATATTTCTTCGTCCTCTAAGGGCACAATGTTATCCAGAAATTCAACTACAGTTACTTTGGTACCTATTGCATTATAAAAATACGCAAATTCGATACCGATTGCGCCTGAGCCTACCACCACCATAGATTTTGGTTTTTCGGGTAATATCATGGCCTGGCGGTAGCCGATTATCTTTTTACCGTCCTGTTTAAGGTTTGGCAATTCGCGCGAGCGGCCGCCTGTTGCTATAATGATGTGTTTTGCAGTAAAATCTTTTGTAGACCCATCCGCAAGTTTTACAGCTACCGTGCCTTTGCTTTTTAACGAACCGTAACCGATAACAACATCGATCTTGTTTTTCTTCATTAAAAACTGCACGCCTTTGCTCATGCCATCGGCTACACCGCGGCTGCGTTTTATTACTGCTTCAAAATCAACCTCGCCGCCGCTGGTTTTTATGCCGTAATCTGCCGCGTGGTTTAAATAATCAAAAACCTGCGCACTTTTTAAAAGCGCTTTAGTGGGGATACAACCCCAGTTAAGGCATATACCGCCCAATGATTCTTTTTCAACTATAGCGGTTTTTAAACCCAGCTGTGATGCACGTATTGCGGCCACATAGCCGCCCGGGCCCGAACCTATAACAATTAAATCGTAGTCCATATAGTTATATATCTTTTTTGATTTTGAACGCCAAAGCTAAGTAAAAAGCGGGGAAATGAAAAAAAACGGGCTTTTTAGGATTTTACCATGATAATTGATGCCGGGCGGCTATAATTACAAGCGATGGAGCTGTAGGACTGTCTTTCAAATGTAAATATTATAGCAAAAATTCATCAATTTTTCATTATTAGCTATATAACGTATAAAATGTTGAAAAATATATAATTATTGTTAACACTAACTTAACATTGGCGATGAGGCAATTACCTATATTTGTGCAAAATTTAAATCACTTAACAGTTAAAATTAAAAAACAGCGTATGAGGAAGCATTTACTTCTATTAATTATTTCCCTGTTTACAGCTGTTGTTGGCTTTGCACAGCAAACAACAAGTAGTATATCAGGAACCGTAGTTGACGAGAAGGGTTTACCATTGCCGGGTGTTACTATCACGGCTTTGCATACCCCAACCGGTACAAACTACGCAACCGTATCCCGTGTGGATGGCCGTTACAACTTGCCCAACTTACGTATAGGCGGGCCGTACACGGTAACTTTTTCGTTTATCGGTTTTACATCGAAGGTTGAAAATGACGTTACTTTGTCATTAGGCCAGGAGTTTAAAATTGATGCCAAATTATTGCCAACCAGCACTTCGTTAAGCGAAGTAAGGATCACCGGCACACAAAACAAGGTTATCAATAACTCACGCACAGGCTCGCAGGAGATCATTACCCGCACCCAAATCGACCGGTTACCAACTATCAATAGGTCTATCGGCGATTACACCAAGTTGACCCCATCTGCTAACGGTAACAGCTTTGGCGGCCGTAACGAAAAAGGTAACAACGTAACCGTGGATGGCGCCTTGTTCAACAACTCTTTCGGTTTGGCGAGCACGCTGGGCGGCCAAGCAAACTCACAGCCAATTTCGTTGGATGCGATTGAGCAGATACAGGTAGCTGTGAACCCATTTGACGTTACCCAGGGCCGTTTCGCAGGTTCGAGCGTTAACACCGTAACCAAATCTGGTACCAACGAATTTAAAGGTACTGTTTACCTTTACAAACGTACTGCCGGTTTAGTAGGTTTACACACCCTGACTTCCGATGTTGCTAAACCAACTGTAAATTACACGCAGCGCGGTATCAGCTTAGGTGGCCCTATCGTTAAAAACAAATTATTCTTATTTGTTTCTGGCGAGCAAGAGCGCATCAGCGACCCGGCTACTGCCTACACTGCATTACGTGCAGGCCAAACTGCTGGCGGTACTATTTCGCAAGCTACTTACGATCAGTTAAACGACTTAAAAGACTACCTGCAAACTAAATATCAATACAATGCAGGCGAGTTTGAAAACTACCAGTTACGTACCCGTTCTGATAAAGTTACTGCTAAGTTAGACTGGAACATCAACAAGAACAACACCTTATCGTTAAAGTATTTCTACCTGAAATCTTTACGTGACGTACCTCCAAGCAGCTCCGGTGCTCAAGGCACACGTACCGCTGGCTTTGCTGGTTTACCGTTTTTCTCATCTTACTACACCATCAACAACAACTTCAACATCGGTATCGCCGAGTTAAACACCCGCATCAGCAGCAAATTCGCTAACAAATTAACCGTTGGCTACCAGGCGCTGCGCGATTTCCGTTCATCACCGGGTGGTGGTGCATTCCCGCTTGTTGATATCTTAAACGCAGCAGGTACAGGTACTTTAACCTCATTTGGTTACGAGCCATTTACTGCCAATAACGTGCTTAACACTAATACTTTCCAGGCAAGCGATAACTTTACCTGGTTTGCCGGTAAACACGAGGTTAACATTGGTGTAACCACCGAATTTAACAGCTACACAAACGGTTTTGCGCCTAACTACAATGGTTTGTACCGTTTTAACAGCATAGACGATTTTAAAACAGGTAAACCGGCCGCTCGTTACGCTTTGCAATACTCTGCATTGCCTGATGGCACTTTCCCGTTTGCTGTTACTAAAGCCTACACAATTGGCTTCTACTTACAGGATAAATGGCAAGCAACAGACAACTTTAAGTTAACGTACGGCGTACGTTTGGATATGCCGGGTTACAATACCAAAAGCCAGTTTAATGCAAGCGCTGCTGCTTTAACAGGTTTCCGTGATGGTTACAAAGTAAATACTGCACAATTCCCTAAAGCTGCTTTGCAAATATCTCCGCGCGTTGGTTTCAACTGGAATGTTAACGGCGAAGGCTTAACCCAGGTACGTGGTGGTGCTGGTATATTCCAGGGCCCTGTTCCTTATGTGTATATCTCTAACCAGGCAAGTAACAACGGTGTGCAATTTGGTTCGTACACATTAGTACCTGGCTCTGGTGGTGTATTGCCAACCGACCCACGTTTGATCTTTAACCCAAATGTGAATGCAAACAGGCCAACAACTGCTGCTGCTAATGTTAATTACAACTTAGCTATCACCGACAAAAACTTTAAATTCCCATCGAACTTTAGGATCAATATTGGTGTTGACCAGAAATTGCCATTGGGTATTTTGGGTACCATCGAAGGTAGCTACTCTAAAGATATCAACGCTATCCTTTACCAAAACGTTGCATTGCCTACCACAGGTACTGCATTGGCAGGCAGCGATAACCGTATCCGTTACAGCAATACTACTGTTTACCCTTCTATTCCTACTGCGCAAGGTGGTAACACAGCTGCATTGCCAAACATTACCGATGCGATATTGTTAAAAAACACCAGCAAAGGTTATGCTTACACCGTTACAGGCCAGTTACAGCGTACTTTCAAAGACCTGTACTTCATGGTAGCTTATACTTACTCTGATTCCCGTTCGGTTAGCGATGGTGGTTCTATTGCACAATCAACCTGGAGAGACCGTTCGGTATCAGGCGACCCGAATGCTGATGTTGCTTCTTACACCAACTTCCGCCAGCCAAACCGTGTTATTGCTGCATTCTCTTACAAGAAAGCATACTTAGGCCACTTATCAACTTCTGTAGGTTTAACTTACGAAGCAGCTAACGCGGGTTCTACTTCTTATGCATATAGCGGCGATGTAAACGGAGACGGACAGACAAGCAACGATTTACTGTACGTGCCTAAAGATGCAAGCGACATTATATTAGTTGCTGACAACTCGGCAGATTTACGTACCGGTACTAAAACACTCCTTAACCCGGGTGGCGCTACTAATGGTGGTGCGTTATACGGACAGTTAAACGCCTACATTAGCCAGGATCCTTACCTGAGCAAACGCCGTGGTAAAGTTGCCGAGCGTAACGGTTTGGTGTTACCATACTTCCATTTGGTAAACTTTAACTTTACCCAGGATCTGTACCAAACCACAGGTAAAATCAAAAATACCTTACAGTTTGAATTTAACATCATCAACTTGGGTAACTTCCTTTACAGGAATTGGGGTAACTTTAAATTTGCCAATAGGGCTCTGCTATTGTCATACAAAGGTATTTACAACAATGCCGCGAATGCAGCTGACCCTAACAACGGCAAACCAACTTATTCGTTCCCTTATCTTGATAATACTAATCAAGTGCCACTTACCTCTACATGGGGTAGCGGTGTTTCGCAAGCGTCACGCTGGCAAGCTCAGTTTGGTTTGAGGTATATCTTCAACTAAGCGAAGCTTTAGTCATAACATTTAAAACCCCGGTAGCAATGCCGGGGTTTTTTGTTTGCAGGCGTTTCGAAGCCTTCCTAAGAAAACGGACATAAAAAAAGCCCTGGTATACGCATACCGAGGCTTTTTTATCAAGATCGTATAGGTTGTTAATTATAAACAAACTCTCCGTAAGGCGATGTAACCGTTACTTGTTTAACGTCCGCTGCTTCCACACGCCCAATTATTTGGGCAGGTACGCCAAAGCTTTCGGATATGCCGATGATGTCCGCCGCAATTTCCTGCGGCACGTAAAGCTCCATGCGGTGGCCCATGTTAAACACTTTGTACATTTCCTGCCAGGTGGTGTTGCTCTCTTCCTGTATCAGCTTAAACAGCGGGGGGATAGGGAACAGGTTATCTTTGATGATATGCAGGTTATCTATAAAATGCAGCACCTTGGTTTGCGCGCCGCCGCTGCAATGTACCATGCCGTTTATTTGGCTGCGGTATTTGTCTAATATAGTTTTAATGATTGGTGCGTACGTACGCGTGGCAGAAAGTACCAGTTTGCCGGCGGTGATGGTTTCGCCATTACCTATTTCAATTTGGTCGGTTAGCTTTTTACTGCCCGAGAATACCAGGTCGTACGGTACAGCAGGGTCGAAACTCTCGGGGAATTTATCGGCAATGGTTTTATTAAAAACATCGTGCCGGGCAGATGTTAGGCCATTAGATCCCATGCCGCCGTTGTATTCCTTTTCGTAAGTGGCCTGCCCGTATGATGCCATCCCCACTATAACGTCGCCGGGTTGTATGCGGTGATTGGATATTACGTCGGCACGTTTCATGCGGCAGGTAACGGTGCTGTCTACTATAATAGTGCGCACCAGGTCGCCCACGTCGGCGGTTTCGCCACCGGTGCTGTAAATTCCTATTCCGGCATCGCGCAGTTCGGCCAATATTTCTTCGGTACCGTTTATAAGCGCGGCAATAACTTCGCCGGGTATCAGGTTTTTGTTGCGCCCAATGGTCGAAGAGAGCAGGATATTGTCTACCGCGCCTACGCAAAGCAAATCGTCCAGGTTCATGATAATGGCATCCTGTGCAATGCCGCGCCAAACGGAGATGTCGCCGGTTTCCTTCCAGTAAGTATACGCCAGCGATGATTTTGTGCCAGCGCCGTCGGCATGCATAATATTGCAATAATCCGGGTCGTTAGTTAATATATCGGGTACAATTTTGCAGAAAGCCTTAGGGAAAATACCTTTATCAATGTTTTTGATGGCATTATGTACATCGTCTTTTGATGCAGATACGCCCCGTTGATCATATCTTTGCGGAGAAATCATGGGCAAATATACTGCTTAATACCCTTTTGAGCGGCAAAATTGTTAATTTGCCATATCTACTGCATCTATGCTGAAATCTATCATTTATAAACTAAACCGTTTGCGCCTCAATCTAAACGGACGGCGTAATTTTCTTATCTACTGCAGCGTTGTAGTTGGCCTTTTTGGTGGCTTAGCGGCCGTGGCCTTAAAATTTTTGGTGAATTTGATGGAGGAATTAAGCCGTAACATCTCCTCGCATTTACCGTACCATATTATATATGTGTTTTTGCCGGCGTTCGGTATTTTGCTCACGGTTGCCTGGCAGCACCTTATCAATCGCGATAAGATGCAAAAAGGGATAGGCAGCATCCTGCTAAACATCAAAAAAAACCGTTCAAATATCAGGGCCAATAATATTTATTCGCATTTGGTAACCAGTTCGCTTACCGTTGGGTTTGGCGGTTCAGCGGGTTTAGAAGCGCCTATAGTTTGCACCGGGGCAGCGCTTGGCTCAAACCTGGGCCGGTTTTTTAAGCTGAGCCCCTACGAAAAAAATGTATTGATTGCTGCCGGGGCCTCCGCAGGTATTGCCGCGGTATTTAACAGCCCCATTGCGGGCGTATTGTTTTCGCTTGAAATATTAATAGGCGAGATAGCTATACCAACATTCATCCCCCTGCTTATCGCTTCGGCCACGGGTGTGGTGGTATCAAAAATATTGTACTCGGGGCAGTTATTCCATTTAGTTACCGACGGCTGGGTAATAACTGCCTTACCCTTTTATATGCTGCTGGGTTTATTATGCGGCTGGGCATCGGTATATATCGGCAAAGTAGGCGGTAACTTAGAGAAGGGGATTTTTAAAAATCAAAACCGTTACGTGCGTGCTTTAAGCGGAGGTTTAATTTTAGGTTTAATGATTATGGTTTTCCCGCCGCTATTTGGCGAAGGCTACCATCACCTTCAGGAAATATTTAACGGGAACATCGAAGCCCTAAGGGAGGAAACCCTTTTTAGCAGCTGGCTCTCGCAGCCCCTGGTAATGCTGTTATTTATTGCTGCATTGGTTTTACTGAAGATAGTGGCCGCAGGTATTACTATTGGATCGGGTGGTAACGGCGGTACATTTGCACCAACCATGTTTACGGGTGCCTTTTTAGGGCTATTGGTGGCATTTGGAATTAACCAAACGGGACTGATACATTTAAATACAAGTAGTTTTATTGCAGTAGGTATGGCCGGGGCCTTGAGTGGTGTTTTGCATGCGCCTTTAACCGCTATATTTTTGATAGCCGAAATTACCGGTGGGTATGTGCTGTTTATCCCGCTGATGATCGTTTCGGCCATATCATATATTATAGCCAAACTTTCCAATCCGCATAATATGTACTGGCACCACCTGGTGCACGAGAACAACGTTCATCCCGGGCAAGATTACCATATGCTTAATAACATTCCGCTGGATAGCATAACCAACACAAAATTTACAGCAATCGACAAAAACACACAGCTTGCCAGCCTTTCCCTGGTACTGGCCAATACAAATGCCAACATCTTCCCGGTGTTGGACAATGCCGGGCAGCTGGAAGGGGTGATTTGGATAGATGAGATACGGAAGCAAATGTTTAGTTCGGAGCACTCAGATGAAAAGGTTGCCGATATTATGGTAGCGCCGCCCGCAGTTATCCGGCAGGGTGATAATGTTAGCCAGGTGATGGCGCTTTTTGATACGCTGGATGTATGGCAGTTGCCGGTGGTACACGATGGAAAGTTTATTGGTTTTGTATCTAAATCGGCTTTATTGAATAAGTACCGCGAAATAATAATAAAACAACATAACGAAACCGATTTATTTGCCCGTAATTAGTTTTATTGGTTTACAACAGCCTATATTAGGGCGTAAATGAAGATAGGCTTTAGGATTTATTTGTTCCTGCTAATAGTTTTTAGTTTTACGCTGGGCATGCCAAATACTTGTGCCGAGCAGGAGGCTTCGCTGGCGCTTAAATTTGCAGGCAGTGCCGATATTTTTGCTGCCGCAAAAGTATTTGTACTGTTGATGGCTCATGTACTCTTCCTGTTTTTACTTACCATGAAGCAATCCCCATCCTACAGGTACTTTATTGTTTATTTCCCTGTTGCGTTTTTATTAAGCTACTTTTTGAACTTTTTGCCTGAGTATTTGATAGAGCCCGACAGGTTTTTAACAGTAGTTCCGTTTTTGCTGTGCTACATTTTAGCCGTTATACAGTACAACGCGGTTATAAAAGCCGACCCGGAATACGCACTGGGGCTACCCGAAAAAGCCGATGACGAGCACCTGCCACGGGAGTATGATCCGCATGAACCGATGTGAGTGAACACGAATTTTCACTAATTGAACCGAATTTCACGAATTTTAGCTTCGTCCTGCGATATATTTAGCAGGCGCTTGCAAATCAAATTTCGTGAAACGGCGCAGCTCTCTTGAACTCCTTAAAAAAATAAACAACCGTGAAAAATTAGCCTTCTTTCGTGAAAACTCGTGTCAATTCAATTCTTGCCCATTTACTTCGTAAACAACATCTCCCTGAATTTAGGCAGCGGCCATAAGGCGTCGTCCACCAGTTGCTCCAGTTTATCTACATGGTAGCGTATCGGGGCGAAATAAGTTTTTACCTTTTCGTCGTAATCTATGGCTCGTTGGCGTATATCTTCTATAGCGTTTGCTTTTTTGCGTTCGGCTACCATCTCGTCAACATTACCTTTAATAAAATTAACGTGTTCGGCTATATTATTAATGATGTCCAGTTGGGCTTTGTAGCTGCTTTCGTCAAGCCCTATTTCTTTTAACCCTTTTACACTGTTAACCAGCTTGCTTTGATAAGCTATTGCCGCGGGGATGATCACGTTCAACACCAGTTCGCCAATTACACGGGCCTCAATCTGTAGTTTTTTGTAAAAGCTATCTAATAATATCTCGTGGCGGGCATGTGCTTCGCGGCGGGTAAAAACGCCTGTTTCGGCAAATAGCTCGGCAGCCTTTTCTGATAGCAGGGCATCCAATGCCTTTGGCGTAGTTTTCACATTCGCCAGCCCGCGTTTTTCGGCTTCGCGTTCCCACTCGTCGCTATAGCCATTGCCCTCAAAACGGATATTGCGCGATTCCTTGATATATCTTTTGATGATCATCATCAGGGCCACATCTTTCTTCTCGCCTTTTTTGATCAGTTTATCTACATCAACCTTAAATTTCTTTAGTTGATCGGCCATAATCAAATTCAATACAGTCATGGGGCTGGCAGAGTTTGTCGACGAGCCTACAGCACGCAATTCAAACTTGTTACCCGTAAAGGCAAAAGGAGAGGTGCGGTTACGGTCGGTATTATCGGGCAGTATCTGCGGTATTTTAGGGATGCCCTGCCATAACGAATTTTCGTCTTTTATTTTTTTGCTTAGGCGCGAGGTATCAATCTCATCCAAAACCTCGCTCAGCTGGCTACCTAAAAAGATAGATATGATGGCCGGCGGTGCCTCGTTGGCACCCAGGCGGTGGTCGTTGTTTACTGATGCGATGGAAGCACGCAACAGGTCGGCATGGTCGTGTACTGCTTTTATGGTATTTACAAAAAAGGCCAGGAACTGCAGGTTGTTTTTTGGTGTTTTACCCGGCGATAGCAGGTTTTTACCGGTATTGGTTATTAGGCTCCAGTTATTGTGCTTGCCCGAGCCGTTGAGCCCTGCGTAAGGTTTCTCGTGCAGCAGCACCTTAAAGTTATGGCGGTGGGCAACACGGTCCATAATATCCATCAGCAGTTGGTTATGGTCTATGGCCAGGTTTATCTCTTCGTAAACAGGTGCGCATTCAAACTGCGATGGCGCAACCTCGTTATGGCGTGTTTTAAGCGGGATGCCCAATTGCAATGCCTCGGTTTCCATATCCTGCATAAAAGCATACACGCGGCTCGGTATCGATCCAAAGTAATGGTCTTCCAACTGCTGGTTCTTGGCAGACATGTGGCCGAATAAGGTGCGGCCGGTAAGGTAAAGATCGGGCCGGGCGTTAAATAAGGCGGTATCAATTAAAAAATATTCCTGCTCAATGCCCAATGATGCATTTACCTTTTCTACGCTTCTATCAAAATAGTGGCAAACATCTACCGCCGCTTTGTCAAGCGCGCTTAATGCCTTTAATAAAGGTACTTTATAATCTAAGGCTTCGCCGGTGTACGATACAAACACGGTTGGTATACATAAGGTACGGCCGATAACAAAGGCAGGGGAGGACGGATCCCAGGCCGTATAGCCACGTGCTTCAAAGGTGTTGCGCAAGCCACCGCTCGGGAAGCTGGATGCGTCGGGTTCCTGTTGGGCCAAAGCATCGCCGCTAAAGCGCTCAATGGCGCCGCCATTGGCAGTGGGTTCAAAAAAAGCGTCGTGTTTTTCTGCTGTACTGCCGGTTAGCGGCTGAAACCAGTGGGTGTAGTGGGTAGCGCCTTTACCCATCGACCACGACCGCATAGCCGAGGCTACCTGCTCGGCAAGGTCGCGCGGTATTGTTACGCCATTATCTATAGAGTTTACAATGCCATTGTAAGCTTCTGTAGAAAGGTAGTCCTTCATTTTATGCTTATCAAAAACATTCGCACCGAAATAATCGGAGATTTTGTTGGATGGGGTTTTTACCTCCGGTATCTCCCGGCTTTGCACGGCCCTTAAAGCCTGGAATCGAATATTGGGCATAAATTTTTTAATTGGTATTGCCAAAATTAGAAAATGATTTAAAATATCGCGTAAAATAGACAGTAAATATAAAATTGGCAAGGTATTGCAAAATTGCAAGCGGTTGTAGGTTATAAATAGCAAAAGCGCAATAAAATACCGGGTTATTTAAATTTTATGCATGCATAGCATACGTTTTAAATTAAATTATGTTTAAATCTTTGTAAAATTTACGAAATATTTAAAAAATATCCTCTTTTAAACTCATTAATTATAAAGTTTATAAATATCAAAGACATATTTCGTTTTTTATAAATAAAAATGCTGTTTTAAGATGTTAATAATTGAAAAATTAGCCGTTATTATTGAAAATATATCATTATTAATTTGTTTTTATTAAAATTCATTCATATTTTCATAAAAAATTAGTAATTCATACCTATTCTATAGATTTTATTATTGATTTAGTGTTTAATAAAATGATTATACGCCCCCATTTGTTAAAAAGACTTTTTTTATCATATCAATCCACTTAATTAAACAACGAATGAAGAGTAATTCTACAAAAATGAGCCTGCTGGATTCCTTCCGGCAGCTATCAAAGGAAAAATGGCAGCTCGGCGCTACTATTTTTATTGGGAAAATGACAGGCCTGTTCCTGGTAGTGATGGCGATGATGGTTTTGCCGAATTTTTTCGGCACGCCGGCGCATGCCGCAGATACCTACACTGCGCATGAAACATCAATGATCAACACCGTGAACACGATGTGGACACTGGTTGCAGCTTTCCTTGTATTTGGTATGCAGGCAGGCTTTGTAATGCTCGAGGCTGGTTTCGCCCGTAAAAGAGAAACTGTTAACGTACTTATGGAGTGTATTTTTGATACTTGCCTTTGCGGTATCTTATTTTACGCTATTGGTTATGCCTTTATGTTTGGCCAGGGCAACGGCTTTATTGGCTGGGGCGGTGCCGACGGTAAAACCTGGTTCTTCTTGCAAAATATCCCTGATACCTACCTGGCGTACGGCGTACCGGTAATTGCGCACTGGATATTCCAGTTTGCGTTTGCCGATACCTGCTCAACTATCGTATCAGGCGCTATGATAGGCCGCACAAGCTTCCGTGGCGATATACTTTACTCTATTGGTATTACCGGATTTATTTACCCGATAATTGGCCACTGGGCCTGGGGGCCGGATGGTTTCCTTGCTACAATGGGAACTTCGGGCGTATTCGCAAAACTATTGAGCCAACCATTCCGCGACTTTGCAGGATCAACCGTAGTGCATACTATAGGTGGTGTTGCATCATTGGCCGGCGCAATAGTTTTGGGGCCACGCTTAGGCCGCATATTTGCCCGCGATAATAAAGAAAAAGGGGGCCTGCCTGCAGGCCACAACTTGCTTATAGCTGCCGTGGGTGGTTTTATCCTGTGGTTTGGCTGGTACGGCTTTAACCCGGGCAGTACTTTAAACGCAATGGACGTGCAAGGTATTGGCCGCGTAGCTACCAACACTACTTTAGCAGCTTGCGCCGGTGGTTTCACCGCTATGCTTGCCGCTTTATGGTGGGGCCCTACCAAAGGCAAATTCGATTTGGCATTTACCGTAAACGGTTTCCTGGCCGGCTTGGTTGCTATTACCTGCCCTTGCTACTGGGTTAGCCCGTTCGGGTCTATCATGATAGGTGCCATAGGCGGCTTCATCATCTTCGCAGGTGTGTATATTATCGAGTGGTTCCGTATAGATGATCCGGTTGGCGCATTCTCTGTACACGGCTTAAACGGTATCTGGGGAACCTTATCGTTAGGTTTATTTGCATCGGGCCAATACGGTTTTACCACGCCAACAGGCGCTGATAACACTGCGCCGGTTACAGGTTTATTGTATGGTGGCGGCGGTGCAGTACTTACGTCGCAAGCATTAGGCAGTTTTATTATTACTGCTGCCACATTTATAATAGCGTTTGTAATGATGTACATCATAAACAAACTACCACACCCATGGAAACTGCGTGTAGAAGCGCATGGCGAACTTGGTGTTGGCGGCTTGGATGTGTTTGACCACGGTACCGAAATTTACCCGGCTGATGCTGATGACGTTAGCTTAAGCGACCTGATGGATAACGGTGTTAAGCAACCCGCCTAAGGTTTTGAAAGAATAAATTACCCCTTGTGCGGTTGGCCCGGGAAGCCTGCCATTCGCCGGCGCCTGCTGCACAAGGTTTATATTGAACTGTGGTTTTAGTAAACCGAAGAAATTGAATGAAGAAAATTTAGCCGAAACGGAAAAATAAGGCTCAAAAGATATTTAAGAACAACACAACAATTAACAAAAACAATTTATTTAATTCCTTATCATGAAAAAAAGATTTCTACTCTTAACATTTTTGGCAGCAGCAGCAACTTTTACCGCAAGCGCGCAGGACGCACCTAAAGCAGACCCGCCTTTGGTTATTTTTGGATCGGTAGACACGTACTACAAAAACGATTTCTCGGGCTTTAAGAATCCGACAACAGGTAGCTCAAACATCGGTACCAGCTTCGCTACCGACCAAAATTCTATCTCCATCGGTATGATAGACCTTGGCTTGAAGAAAAAAGTTGGTAAAGCAGCTTTTGTAGGCGAAATGAGCTTTGGCCCCCGCGGACAGGCCCAATCAATCCCACAACCGGCCGGCGATTCTTACCACATCCAAAACTTATACGTATCGTACGATTTGAGCGATAAGTTTACGATGACTGCGGGTTACATGGCAACATTTGTTGGTTACGAAGTAATTTCTCCGGTAGGCAACTTCAACTACTCAACTTCGTACCTGTTCACCAACGGCCCATTCCAAAATGCTGGTTTAAAAGGTACCTACACCTTTTCTGACAAAGCAAGCTTAATGGCAGGTATCTTTAACGACGGATGGAATAACTATTCCTCTACTAAAGATGTATCTACTTTTGGCGCCCAGTTGTTTTTAAGCCCTGCAAAAGGCTGGACTGCCTACTTCAACGTAGTTAGCGGCAAAACATCAGGTACCGAATTTGATATCACAACTGCTTACCAAATTACCGATGCCTTTAAATTAGGCTTAAACGCTGCTGATTTTAATGCACCAAACAGCCCGGGTGGTTTCCAGGGTATTGCTTTATATCCACAGATTGCTGCCAGCTCGAGCGTAACTTTTGGTTTAAGAGGCGAGTACTTTAAATGGAAAGATGGTGGCCCAAGTGTTAAAGCATTCACTTTAACTTCAAACATCAAAGCTGGCCCATTAACTATCATCCCGGAGTTGAGGCTTGACAGTGCTAACGATGAGCTTTTTGTAAATAGCGACATGCTTGGTACTAAAAAAGCTTCTCAGTTTGTATTAGCAGCTGTATATTCTTTCTAACGAAAATCAACAATTAATTATTTCTTATAAGCCATCCATATTTGTTTATGGATGGCTTATCTTTATTATATGAAAAAATTATTCTTCAGTATAGCATGCATCCTGTTAATTAATACCGCCCGCGCACAAAAAGACGTGCTGCAGTTTGATGAGGACAATAAATATGTTTACTACCAGGTGGTTGATAAGAAAGGCATGAGTGCCGATACGCTGTACAACCGCGCCCTCGTTTTTATCAAAACCCAGGGGTTTAAGGCCGATGGCAAAGCGGCGGCAGGTACAATTGCAGCGAAACATAAATTAGTGGTTTACGGCAATTCGCTTGTTTCTAAAAAGGAAGCAGGGGAGGTTGCCTATACGTTAACCATCGATACAAAAGACCAAAAGTACCGTTACAAGTTTGCCGGCTTTGTATTTAGGCCATATAAAATAAACCGCTACGGCAGCATGGCTGTAATACCTGGCGTAGAAATACCGCTGGAGAAAGTTTGGACTAAATACAGCGTTAAAGATACCGACGCTTACCTTGACCAGGTGGGTGCATTTTGCAAGGCAAGCGCAGCCAGGCTATCGCAGCAGATGGATAAGGTGCAGGTATTGCGGGCAGAAGAAACCGTAAAGAAAGTTGCGACTGATAAGTGGTAGCAACATCAAGTTTTTACCGAACATAATTTGCAATAAGATACGATTGCCAATATAAATTTGGCAATTTTACCCTTTGCCAAATAATTATTTGGCAATAATTCAAAATTACACAACATTTTATATTGTTATAACGTTATATAAAGAAATTTAATTCTAAACGTTATGCTAAACACAAAATTTGATTTGTACAACGCCGAGTGGCTCGATGTTGTATTTGACGACCGCAACAAGGCTTATGGTGCTTACGACCTTCGGTCGCATTATGCCGGCACGCTTAATAAGGCGATGGCCATTGCTTTTACGGTAGTAATTAGCGGGGCTGTGGCTTTGAGCTTTGCCTTTAAAACAGTTCCGGTGGAGACAGGGATTATCCGGGATGTTGATTTGAGTCACTTTAAATTAGACCCACCCATAAAACCCAAAGAAGAAAAGGCAGAAAAACCAAAGCCAGCTGCTCCGGAAAAGCCGCAACCCCAAGTAACCACTATACAGCATCTATCAACTGTCGTAAAGCCAGATGATCAGGTTACCAAAGAACCTGTTGAGAATATTGACCTGCAAACCGCAGCTATCAGTTCAGAAACAGTTAAAGGGGTAGATCCTGGCGAGGGGGGCAATATACCTGAGCCATCCAGCGGCGGAGGTGGCACAGCGGTAAAAGGCAATAGCGACGAAATTGTGCCATTTGATGGAAGTTTAGAAGTAAACCCAGAGCCATATGGTGGTATGGCTGCCTTTGGCAAATTCCTGGGGAAAAATATGCGTTTCCCGGCACAGGCGCAGGATGCAAACGTATCCGGCCGAGTTATCATGAGTTTTGTAATTGAAAAAAATGGGGAAATATCGAATATTTCCGTTATCCGGGAAGCTGGTTTCGGATTCGACCAGGAAGCAACCCGCGTATTAAAACTTGCCAAGGCCTGGAAACCCGGAATGCAAAACGGGCAGCCGGTAAGGGTGCGGTATACCATACCAATTAACTTTCAATTGCCTGCAGAGTAGTTTTGAAGGTTAAAATGGTTAAAAGGTAATTGGTTAATGAAACCCGCAGATAACTGATATTATCTGCGGGTTTTTGCTTTCCGGGTATTGCTACAGGTGCCCGGCGGAACAACGGCTGCGATCCAAAACGCCGAACAATTTGTTATGGTAGATACGGTGTTTTTATGCCCCAAAAACGGCTCTTTTCAATCCAAAAAGCACAGAAAAAGCCCCATTTTTTGATAAAAAACAATAAAAACACGGAAGTAATTTCGCGCCTAACAAACCCTGGAGGTGAAGATTTCATAAAATTTGCCGGGTACCCCGGCAAAGTATCTTGCAGCCCATTGCACCATTTGTAATAAAAGGCGTTTAGGCAAGGTGTTCCAAAAAAGTGTTGTACCTCAATTTTTTGTTTTACTTCTATTTTTAATAATTAATTGATAATCAGCATTATATTAAGATTATCTAAAGGGTAGGGATGTTCCAAAGTGTTTCACATATTTTGCTAAAACATTAATAATCAATTACTAACAAAAACAGGTTGTTCCACTCATAAAAGTGGAACACTAAGAGATGTGTTGTCTCATATCTCAAATCTCATGTCTCAAATCTTACTCCTCAAATCTCACATCTCCTATCTAAATTCCCGCACTTTTTCCTAATTTTGCGCATCCTTTCAACATAAACAATTAAACATTGGAGAACCAGGAATTAACTACCGTTGAGACCGCCAAAGACCTTGGCCTTTTACCCGAAGAGTTTACAAGAATAAATGAAATAATGGGCCGCGTGCCCAACTTTACCGAGCTGTCTATCTTTGCAGTAATGTGGAGCGAGCATTGCTCTTACAAAAATTCTATCACCTGGCTAAAAACATTACCAAAAGACAGCCCGCGTATGCTGGCTAAAGCAGGTGAAGAAAACGCCGGCTTGGTTGACCTTGGAGACGGCATAGGCTGTGCCTTTAAAATAGAATCGCATAACCACCCCTCGGCGCTGGAACCCTACCAGGGCGCAGCAACTGGCGTAGGCGGCATCAATCGAGATATATTTACCATGGGTGCAAGGCCCATAGCCCAAATGAACTCCCTCCGCTTCGGCGACCTTAGCCTTGATAAAACCAAATGGCTGGTAAAAGGCGTGGTAAAAGGCATCACCCACTATGGCAATGCGTTCGGTATACCAACCGTTGGCGGCGAACTTTTCTTTGATGAGTGCTACAACATTAACCCATTGGTGAATGCTTTCTCGGCAGGTATTGTTAAAGCTGGTGAAACCGTTTCCGCTACATCTTACGGTGTAGGCAACCCGGTTTATATTGTGGGCTCGGCAACCGGTAAAGATGGTATCCACGGTGCTGCTTTTGCGTCGAAAGATATCACCGAAGATTCGGTAAACGATTTGCCGGCCGTACAGGTAGGCGACCCTTTTCAGGAAAAATTACTGCTGGAAGCCACCTTAGAAGTAATTAAAACCGGTGCCGTTATCGGTATGCAGGACATGGGCGCGGCAGGTATTATCTGCTCCAACTCCGAAATGAGCGCTAAAGGCGAGCACGGCATGATCATTCACCTGGACCGTGTACCGATGCGCCAGGAAAACATGAAACCTTACGAGATATTGCTGTCTGAATCTCAGGAGCGGATGCTTATTGTTGTTGAAAAAGGTAAAGAAGCGCTTGTAGAAGCTGTTTTTGATAAATGGGATCTCAACTGCGCCATCATAGGCGAGGTAACCGATACCCAGCGCCTGGAGTACTTTATGAACGGCGTAAAAGTAGCTGATGTACCGGCGGACGACTTAGTTTTGGGCGGCGGCGCCCCGATATACGAGCGCGAATACCGAGAGCCTGCTTACTTTGCCGAAAACCAAAAATTTAAAATAGAAGACGTTGCCGAACCAGCCGATCTAATAGATGTTGCCGAACATTTGATAGCGCATCCAAACATTGCATCAAAACGTTGGGTAACCGACCAGTACGATTCAATGATAGGCACCGCTACTATGACTACCAACCGCCCAAGCGATGCGGCTGTTGTGGCAGTAAAAGACACTGGCAAGGCTATAGTATTAACCTGCGATTGTAACTCGCGCTACGTATACGCCGACCCGCAAAAGGGTACCGCCATTGCTGTGGCCGAAGCTGCACGTAACATTACCTGCGCCGGCGGCGAGCCGGTTGCTATAACCAACTGCTTAAACTTTGGTAATCCATACAAGCCAGAAGTTTACTGGCAATTTGTTGGTGCTATAAAAGGCATGGGCGAGGCCTGCCGTAAATTTGAGACCCCGGTAACCGGCGGTAATGTGAGCTTTTACAACCAATCATCAGATGAAGGCCCCGTATTCCCAACACCAACCATTGGTATGCTGGGCGTAATGGACGACCAAAATAACTTGATGACGCTTGATTTTAAACAACCCGGCGACCTGATATACCTGATAGGCGAATCGCAAAATGATATCGCCTCTTCACAATACTTAGCGTCGTACCATAAAATATTAAAAGCCCCTGCACCATATTTCGATATCGATAAAGAATATGCGATGCACCAGGTAGTTAAGCAACTCATTAAACATAAAGTGGTGCAATCTGCCCATGACGTAGCTGATGGCGGCTTATATGTTGCTTTGGTGGAATCTTGCCTGCCAAACGGCTTAGGCTTCGACATTGAAACAGATAGCAATATCCGCAAAGATGCCTTCCTTTTCGGCGAGGCACAGGGAAGGGTAGTGGTAAGTATCGCACCTGATGACCAGGAGCGCTTTATTGAGATGATGGCCACCAGCGAAGTAGAATTCAGTCTGTTGGGTACTGTTAACGGCATTGGTAACACCAATATTGATGACGAGTTATTTGGCAACATCACCGATATTAAAATGGTACATGGCAATGTACTGCACGTTAGCCTTGGAGAAGCATAATGCTGAAGCTGAATAAAATCCATCACATTGCTATTATATGTGCTGACTATGAAAAGTCGAAGCACTTCTACACGGAAGTGCTCGGCTTGAAAGTAGTGCTGGAAACCTACCGCGAGGAACGCCGATCGTACAAACTGGACCTTGAAGTTGGCGGGCAATATCAGATAGAGCTATTCTCTTTTCCAGGCCCCCCGGGCCGCCCATCGCGCCCTGAAGCTGCGGGTCTAAGGCATTTGGCTTTTGAAGTGGATAATATTGAGGAAGCGGTTTTTCATATCAACGAGCATAATGTGGTGACAGAGCCTATCCGGATAGATGACACTACGGGCAAACGCTTTACCTTTTTTGCAGATCCGGATGGATTACCACTGGAGTTGTACGAACGGTAATAAGTTTATTAGATAGATTTGTATAGACGCGATATTTCGCGTCTTTTTTTTTACGGTTAGAACGAACTGAAATTCATGCATTCGTGAAATTCGTATGCATTTTGTAGCTTTAGCAATCTAATTATAACCAATATGAAATTCTCACCCCGTTTATCCGGCGAACGTATTCGTCGCTTTTTAGGCTCACAAGCTGTTTTAATGCTGCTGCTTTCGGCAACTGTAAAACTATCGGCGCAAGAACATGAATTGAAAAAAGACCCTGATGTAATAGGCCGTTGGGACCTGACGATGGAGAAAGACGGTAAAAGCCAACCGTCATGGCTGGAAGTGCAGAAGTCTGGCACACATACACTTATAGGTCGCTTTACTTATGCTTTTGGCAGCGCCCGCCCTATATCGGAGGTAAAACCGGAGGATGGCAAATTCAGTTTTTCTATCCCGCCGCAATGGGAAGAGGGCAACCGCAACATGGATTTTGAGTTTGAAGTTGGCGGCGATGTGTTGAAAGGCACTATGGTTTATACCGATGGCAAAACCTACAACTTTACCGGCGTACGTGCGCCAAGGATGTTGCCTAACAAGCCAGTTGTTTGGGGCAAGCCTATCGTTTTATTCAACGGCAAGGACACAAAAGGCTGGCATACAGATGGAAGGCCAAACCAGTGGATTGTTGAAAAAGGCGTTTTGCGCAGCCTTAAGTCGGGCGCTAACCTGATTACAAACAAAACTTTTAACGACTTTAAACTGCATATCGAGTTCCGTTATAAACAGGGCAGCAACAGCGGGGTATACCTGCGCGGCCGTTACGAGGTGCAGGTAATAGACACCAAAAGTGGTGAACCAGAGCCTATTAACAACCAGTTCAGTTCCGTTTATGGGTTTTTACCTCCAACAAAAATGATGGCCAAGAACCCGGGCGAATGGCAATCTTATGATATTACGCTGGTGGGCCGGCTGGTTACCATTGTGGCCAATGGCACCGAAGTGATCTGCAGGGCAGAGATACCGGGCATTACCGGCGGCGCTCTAAACAGCCGCGAAGGGGAGCCCGGCCCGCTGATGATACAAGGCGACCACGGGCCTATCGACTACCGTAACATTGTAATCACGCCGGCGAAGTAGCGCATTGCAACGTGTTTCAAAAACGGCCCGGTGAGATGCGAAAAACATTTTCCGGGCCGTTTTTTTTGATGCCGATGGATGGCTATATAGGTAACATTTTGCTAAAAACCCGTAAATTCCCCGAGTTTTTTCGGTGTTTTTCTTTGCTTTTCTGTACTTATCTTATTTTTCCTCAACGTACGTTTTAAAATTATTTAACACTGCCTGGCAGGCGGCTTGTTGGCCTTCGGCAGGGTCGGAATCTTGGGGTTCGAAAGTTTCGGTGATGGTGACGGGGTTGCTGCCGCTAAATTTTATTGCGGACCTGCGCCCGTCGTTTAATGTGTAGGTGAGGAGTTGGTGCGGGATAATCTCATTATAGATACCTTCGAAATTAAAGCTGAAGCTGCCATCTTTCAGGCCCATTACAAACAAGAACCTGCCGCCGGGCTGCGGGTTGTTTTCTGCATGCGTGGTATGCCAATCGGGCGAGAAGCTGTTCCAATGGACGATGTCTGCGGGATTGTGCCATATCTCCCATACCTTTTCAATCGGGGCGTTGATTACAACAGTAGCGGCTTGGGCATTGTCATTTAGGTTCATTACACGTGTTATGTATTACAAATATACCTTCACGCGGCGCTTTTGTAAACGGGCAAATACGCCATTGTTACGGTTGATTTGAGACAAACAATAAACTCACAACGTTGTCATTTCGAGCGAG
>NZ_CAMLOV010000031.1 GCF_946481715.1 uncultured Mucilaginibacter sp.
ATGCCCGGCCCCGAAGAGTTTGCCCGGTACGTTATCCGCCGAACGCTTGGTGCTTTGGGCATAGCTTACTTAAAGGAAATGAGCTGGCGCGCCCGTTTTGTTAAAGGGAATTTAGTAAAGCAAGAACTGGAAAAGATGGTGGCAGCCGGCGAAGTTGTTACCGTTGCGGTTGAAAGCCTGAAGAGTGCAGCATTGTATATGCTGGCAAATCAGCAAACCGAAGTTGAGCTATCGGGCGAAGCATTTATTCTTTCCCCTTTTGATATACTGAACGTTTTCCGGCATCGGCTGCGCGATTTTTTTGATTTTGATTACCAGGTGGAGTGCTTTGTGCCGGCACCCAAACGTAAATACGGGTATTTCTCGCTGCCGGTGCTGGTAGGGGATACCTTTGTTGCCCGCATGGATGCCAAGGCAGAAAGGAAACAAAAGGTATTGGTTGTACATAACCTGCATTTTGAAGAGGTGGAACTGAGCGAAGCCATGCTGCAAGAGGTTATTGAGGCGCTAAAAGCCTTTACGCAATTTAATCAGTGCCACCATATTGAATTTAAAAAAACAAATAAGGAAGCGTACTTAAAAACCATTGAAATGGCGCTGAAATAGCGATGTTGAGTAGCTCTATTAATCCCCGCCGGGTCAGGCGGAGGGGCGGCCGCAAATAGGAGCCTGAGCTTTACTGATTACCGAGGCATTTGAGGAGCATTAATTTGGCCCTCAAGGATCCATTTAGTGGAATAATTAAAATGAATTATTAACCTGGTTATAGCAAAACTGCTTTACATACCAACGCCTGTTATGTGCTGTTTTATTTCTTAATTATCTCGATTGCTTGTTCTGTCCATTCACTTCCCTTAAGATAAATGTCAGGTTTAATCCCTTCTTTGTCTACTGAAAATCCTGTGTCTAACCAAAGTTGCCTGTTGGTTGGCAATTGAAGGCGAAATGTTGAACAGGCTGTTTTATAATGCACAACATTTCCATAGTCCATCATTCCACCTGAATTTGCTCCAACAACTACAACTTTATTGCTTTGCCTTGCTACCATTGTAAACAATTCGCCACTACTAACAGTATTTTCATTTATTAGCAACGCAATTTTTTTGGGGAAAGGTTTTGCTTTTTCCATTTTTAATGTGTCGGTAGGTTTGCCATCTTCGTTATACATTTTATCGTAATTGGCCTTCATTTTGTTAAACCTCACATCTAATTTATTTTTTCCGGCACTATCCAAACTCTCGTAATAATTTGAAATGTAACTCCTATACCAAATGTCAAAATTGCTTTTTGTCAACCGCATTTCTGCATTGTAAAATATAATTGGGTTTGTGTAAATGTATTCCAGTAATTGAAGCCCAATACTATAATCGCCACCGCTATTGTTGCTCATATCTAATATCCAATATGGCGTTGCTTCTAACTTATCTTTATATTTTTTCAAAAGATATGCTGTTTGTTCATAAGCATTATTTTCAAAGGAAGGAAATCTCCAAATAGCAACATCGTTTTTAAAAGTTAAACTTGGTGCATATCTGTCTTTTGACATTTCATATTCTGTAATATCTCTTTTCGTTTTAACTCTTGGAAATGTTTTTTCATAGAACACAATGTCAAAATCAAGAATGTTATCTACTACTTGAACTTTATGGGTAGAAATGTCTGATTTATCGCCTTCATAAAATGTACCTTCATACTTGGTTCCTATTTTTTTAATCACCAATTTAACTTCCCCTACTTTCCAATTTTCGTTTTTAGTGCTAATTATGGTTGCATAAAATAAATTGGGTTTCACTTGTGTAATACCTAATTTATAGCTTGAACTTTCATAAATGCCTTCTATTGGGTCAAGTTTTTTTGCTTTTGAGTAGTAATTATTTATTAGACTTTGTGTCAAGTTAGTGGTGAGAATTTGAAATTCTTTTGGTTCTGTTTTGTTGTCCGAAAATTCTTTTGGTTTATTGTATTTAATTCGCAAATGCTTGTCTTTAAAGAACGTAATCCATTCTTGTATTTGTTTTGCACATGAACTGTCAGCATTAATTTTTTTTGATAATGAATAATGTTTAACTGTCCACTCATTGTAAGCTGTTTGATTACTTGTAGTTACTTTGTCAAACCAACCCGCGTAATTGGCTTCTACAATTTTTTGAGCTTGCAAAAATAAGCTGTCGCAATTACAATTTTGTCCAAAAGACAAGTTTGCAATAACGAGTGGTAAAAAAGTTAAAAGTCTTTTCATTATTTTTTCTTGTTAGTTGCTGTACAGTCGCTCTAAAATCGCACATCACGCCCGGGGCTTGCCGATGTTGGCGGTTACATTATTTATTATGCAATGTAACATTTGGAAGAAGATTTTCGGCCAATTTTGCAAAACCTTTGTTAGGCGTATTATTTCTTTCTATAATAGGCCGTTTTTATCTCCAAATTTTTCAATTAGTCCATTCCGCCGGGTCAGGCGTCTTCGCCCTGACTGTAAACCTTTGTAAGTGTCCACGCTGACGTGTATGACGTACTAAATTAAAGGAGTTTCTGTTTCGGGTATTTTAAACGCGGACGCTTAAGCTTTTAGCTTCCGGGCGTGGACGCCCGGGTGGGCGGGTACTTAAGAACCATTGAAATGGCGCTGAAATAGCATAGGTTGAGCAGCCCGATTAACAATAAAATAATCTGCAATTAAGCACCGGCTAAACGGATTTTCTATATCTTTAGTGGTATACTAAACCCTTACCCAAAAGCTATCAAAATAAATGATCATTATTATTAAAGACGAAAGTGCAACAGGTAAACTACTGCACGAGTTTGAAATGGAGTTTAAAACCGAAATGGTGACCGTGCGCGATATTATTATGCGGCGGGTGTATGATGAGGTGAAGCAATACAACGAAAAAGTACACCTCGGCTTTAAAGGGCTGGTGCAGCCTACCGATGCCGAAAAAACACTTAACGGCTATAAGCAAAAAAAGGATAAGGTAATTGATGCCGAGAAACAGGCATACGTTGCCCTGCATGCTTTTCAAAACAATGGCTTTTTTGTTTTGATAGATAACATGCAGTCTGAAAACCTGGACGAGGAGATTGCCCTGCACCCCGGCATGAGCGTGAGTTTTATAAAGTTAACGCAATTAGTTGGCGGTTAAGCATGGGCATTTTAGATAGAATTTTGGGCGTTTTTCAGAAGAATGACGTGCAGGAAGATAGCGCACAAACGGACAGCAGTTGGGAATACAAAAAGGTAATTTCAAGCTCACGAAGTGAACTGGAAAAAAACAACACTTATTTTTACGACCTAAAACTATCTGCCTGCACCCAATACACCAATAACGTTGCATCCTGGGGCGACAAAAAAAAGATCCAATTAATATTATACTGCATAGCTAAAAACACCAGCTATAACAACAAGGCTAATTGCAACTACGGCAGCATCGAAGCTAAAGACAGGGATGTAAGGGCAGCCTACCTTGCACAGCTCCTTAAAACCAAATTGGTTATTGATGCAGGTGATTTGGAGCAAATGGTAAATGCCTTAACCGCAGATTTAAAGCACGGTTGGGGCACTTACAACCAGTGGCCTATTGGCGCCCTGCTAAACCAGCTTTCGCGCTTACACGGCAGCACCGGGTTGCCGGTGCAAATGCATGCATCAGTAGGTATACTGAGGAAAGCCATCAGCCAGGTCGATACGGCTTATTTTGAGAAGGATAGGCTAAAGCTGATGGAGAAGATCGATCAGCTACTCTTTAGTGCCACCGCCGCGCCGGAGGAAGTAAAGCCCACCTTGTTTTTAGGGAAAGACCAGTTTTCGGGCTATGCTAATCAAATTATTGAGGGGATGCCCGCAGCTGCAAAACCCCTGTGGTATAAACTGATAGCAAAAGCAGGCAAAGCAACCGGGGCAAAACCATCAGCAAAATTCCTGGCAGAGGGCAAAGAATTGTTTACCCAACTCGGTGCCGATAAGTTTAAGGCTGTGGTAAACGACTGGGCTCTTTTCCTCGTAGCCATGAAAGAGGAAACCACCGTTACTGTCGAAAACTACGGCGGCCGCGAGTACCGCTATTCGTCGTCTACCTTTTTAAGCGCTATAAATGTGGAAGCTATTAAGGGCTTTGTGTGGATGTGCTCCAATTTTCATGATAATGCAACGCTTAACAACTTAGCCAAACTGGCCGAAAGGGCTTTTAGGAAAATACCGGGGCAGGGCCCTGCTGCCGCCGCTGTTGGCAACGCCTGCCTGTATGCCCTCTACCGCTCGAAAGGGCTGGATGGTATCGGGCACTTGTCGCGGCTTAAATTGCGCATTAAGCAATCGAGTACGCAGCAATTGATAGAGAAATACATTGCCGAAGCTGCAGCCGGGCAAGGTGTATCACCCCATGTTATTGAAGATATGGCCGTGGATGACCTGAAGCTGGAAAACGGCAGCCGGGAATGGCAATTTGAAGGCTTTACCTGCACTTTAAACATTACCGGGGTTGGCAAATCTGAATTAAACTGGTTTAAAGCCGATGGGACGCAGCAAAAATCGGTGCCGGCGGTTGTTAAAGATAAGTCTGCCGAGAAGCTAAAGAAGATAAAAGACACGCAAAAGCAAACCGACCAGGGAACCACCGCCCAGCGCGACAGGATCGACCGTATGTTTAGGACGGGCCGTAGCTGGACATTTGATGCTTTTACAAAGTACTACCTGCAACACGGGCTAATGGGCTTTTTAACTAAGCGCATCATTTGGAATTTTACTAACGCCGAAGGTACTGTTGCGGCATTGCTTATAGATGGCGATTGGCATAATAGCGACGATGAATTGGTAGTGCCCGATACAGGCGCTGTTGTTTCGCTATGGCATCCGGCACTGGCATCGGTTGCCGAAGTGAAGGCCTGGCGTAGCCTGTTGATGAAGCACCAGGTACAGCAGCCGCTTAAGCAGGCGTTCCGCGAAGTTTACCTGTTAACCGAAGCAGAGCTGAACACCCGGTCGTACAGTAACAGGATGGCGGCGCACGTGCTTAAGCAACACCAGTTTAATATGCTGGCTAAAACACGCGGCTGGAAATACGCTTTAATGGGCGCTTTCGATAACGGGGTTGAGCATGGCATTGCGGAAATTAATTTGCCCGAATACGGTTTAAAGGCACAATATTGGGTTAATGAGGTGAATGCCGACGATGCTTTAAGCGAAACCGGTATTTGGAACTATGTAACTACCGACCAGGTGAGGTTTACCAATAACACCAACAGTGCTGTTATCGACCTCATAGATGTCCCTGCGCTGGTCCTGTCTGAAGTGCTGCGCGATGTAGATTTGTTTGTTGGTGTTGCCAGCGTGGGCAACGACCCCGCCTGGCAAGATTCGGGCGGGCTGCCGGCTTTTAATAATTATTGGCAATCCTATTCATTCGGCGACCTTACCGAGGTTGCAAAAACGCGTAAGGAAATACTAACCGGCTTGTTGCCCCGCCTCAAAATAAATAAGGTGGCCGAGATAAAGGATAAATTTGTTGTGGTAAAGGGGAAACTGCGGACGTATAAAATTCATATAGGCAGTACCAATATTTTGATGGAACCTAACGACCAATACTTGTGCATAGTTCCCGACCGCAGCCAAAAGAACCAAACCGAAAATGTTTTCCTGCCCTTTGAAGGCGATGCCGGGCTGTCGGTTATACTGTCGAAGGCATTTTTGCTTGCGGACGATGATAAGATCACTGATAGGACTATCACATCACAAATAAACCGCAAATAAACCCGGCTCGTCGATTTATCCTGAGTCAGGCGTCTTCGTAAGTGTGGACGCTTAAAATTTAGCATCCGGGCGTGGACGCCCGGATGGGCGGAATAGAAAACATTCTACACCCCCGTTTAGGTGCCTGTTATTAGTGCCCCCGCTATCATCCCTTTTAGTACCTCCAGGTCCACATCAGCCAGTTTATTCAAATACAAACAACCGCCGCCTGTTTTATGCTTGCCCAGCTTTTGCAGGGCGGCTTCGTGCCGGCGCAGGTCTATCAGGTAGATGGTCAAATTCGCCTTGCGCGGGGCAAAGCCCATCAGGAACCAGTCCACCTGCCGCCCGCTGGTAGGGCTTTCATAGCGTTTCAAGCCAAACCCCACAATGGAATTGCTCCATAGCACCGGCGCTTCGCCACTGGCCTGCTGCATCGTGTCCAGCAGCACCAGGCTGTCGCGGCGTTTCTGCTCATCAGGCAGCCCATTAATAAATTCAAGTATGCTAACCTGGGTCGGCTTGGTTTTTATCTCGGCGAGTTTGGGTTTTTTGGCGGGCATAACGGGATGGTTTAGCATTACGGTTAACGAAGCTACAAAAATAAGCTGCCATCAGCGGCGGCCCAAAATGGCAAAACCCGTCAAAAAACCACATTTTTTAAACAATCCTTTTTTTAACGTTATTACCCCGAAAAACCACAGAAAATCAAAGAAAAACGCAGATTTTCGCAAACCACCATTTAGCTGTACGAAGTTGTGCGAAACTGTACGGATTTGTACGAAACTGTACGAAATTGTGCGAAACTGTACGGAGACTGTACGAACTGTACGAACTGTACGATTCGTACAGTTAGTCCTGGTATAGGTTTATCGCGGGCCGGTTAGCACAATGATGGGTTGGGGTAGTTGTCGGCCTGGTCTTCGGCCACGTTATCAAGGCAAACAAAATCCTTCTCTACCAATAAATACATGGCGCCACTGGTGTGTTCGAAGCCAACGCGGCCGGTATGTACCCATTCCTGTATCATTTGGTCGGGCATGTGTATGGTGATGGTATTGTCTTCAAAGCTGGCCGACAGTGAGTTAACCATGCCGCGACGCAAGGCATACTTAAAAATTTGTGCGCCAAAGTTGGTGCTTTCTTCTACAAAGCCATTGGCAGCAAGGTTGGCCACATCGCTCTTAGTAAGCCTGTACCTCAGCGAATTGCCCTTTATCCTTATCTTCATAACATAATATTTCTTGCGTTTGTACGGTTACCACATCGCCTATAATAATGATGGCGGGGTAGGTTAATTTATGCTGCTCTGCCAGCCACTCCAGATTGCGGGCCATGCCAACGGCGCTTCGCTGGTTAGGCAACGATGCATGCTGGATAATAGCAGCCGGGGTGTTCCCAAAACCTGCATCTACGTAGCTTTTAGATATTTCAGCCAGTTTTTTCATGCCCATATATATAACTACGGTGGCGTTACTTTGCATGGCCAGTTTAAGGTCGGCCGATAGTTTGCCATCCTTTTTGGTGCCGGTTATCATCCACACGCTCTCGCTTACCGAGCGGTGGGTGAGGGGGATATCCTCAAAACCGGATGCCTGCATACTGGTAATACCCGGGATAAAATGCGTTTTAATGCCGTGCTGCCGCGCGTAAATGATCTCTTCGAAACCACGCCCGAAGATGAACGGATCGCCACCCTTTAACCTTACTACCATGCCTTTAGTAAAGGCGTAGTGGCGTATCAGTTCGTGGATGTTTTCCTGCGGGGTGTAATCGCCATAGGGGCGTTTCCCTACATAAACCTTTTCGCAATCTTCGCGGCAAAGGGCCAGCAATTCGGTATTTGCCAGGTTATCGTATAATACCACGTTGGCCTGCTGCAGTATCTTATAACCTTTTACCGTTATCAGGTCTGGGTCGCCCGGGCCGGCTCCTAACACAAATAATTCTGGTTTTGATGGTTTATTTTGCATTTTATTAAAATTTACTGGTAAAAAATCACTTTTTATTAATCAATAAGTGTGTTTTGAGCCTATTTATATCAAAAATACAATTAAAATGCTTAAAAAAATGATATAAACTATATTTAATGCTCTAAATTATGAATAAAAAAGGTAAATTGTATTATTTATTTAATAAAAATTTGACTTTTTATTTCTTTTTAATGTTTATTTGAGTTATAATTGTGATGTAAATGCATTTAAGGTCGCAGTTTGATGTATTTAGTCCTAATAAATTGCTTTAACACTTAAAAAATACAACAATGTCAAAACCAACTATTATTGTTGCAGGTAACGGAATGGTAGGCTACAAGTTTTGCGAAAAACTATTGGCCCGTTCATCACAGTTCCGGATAATTGTTTTTGGCGAAGAGCCACGCCACGCTTACGATAGGGTGCACCTTAGCGAATACTTCAACGGCAAATCTGCCGATGATCTTTCGCTCTCCACCCACTCGTGGTATGCTGATAATGGCATCACGCTGCACCTGGGCGACCCTATCCAGGAAATTAACCGCGCTCAAAAAACCATCCACTCTTTAAAAGGCGTAACCCTGCATTACGATTACCTGGTTTTGGCAACGGGCTCCTCTGCCTTTGTACCCGATATCCCGGGGATAGAAAAAGAAGGCGTATTTGTTTACCGTACCATAGAAGACCTGGAGCTGATAAAGGCATGCGCTGCCACAGCAAAATCTGGCGCGGTAATGGGCGGTGGGCTGTTAGGGCTTGAGGCTGCCAAAGCATTGATGGACCTGGGGATTGCCGAGCCGCATGTAATTGAGTTTGCGCCGAGGCTGATGCCGAGGCAAATAGATTCGGCAGGCAGTAGTATGCTGCAGTTGAAACTTAACCAGCTGGGCCTGCACATCCATTTAAATAAAAGCACCGCCGCAATAGTAGGCGGTAAAAAGATAGATGCTCTGCGTTTTAATGATGATAGCCTGCTGCCGGTTGATATGTTGGTAATATCGGCTGGTATACGCCCGCGCGATGAGCTTGCAAAGCTTGCTGGCTTGCAGGTAGGTACCCGCGGCGGAATCATTGTTAATGAAAAAATGCAAACCAGCGACGAGCATATTTATGCTATCGGCGAATGTGCCCTTTACGAGGGTATGATATACGGGCTGGTTGCACCAGGTTACGAAATGGCGGATATTGTTGCCGCGCACTTAACCGAAGCCGATAAATCGTTCTACGGATACGATATGAGCACCAAGCTAAAGTTAATAGGTGTTGATGTGGCGAGCTTTGGAGATGCATTTATTACTGAGCCCGACTGCCGTACCATATTGTTTGAGGATACGCACAAAGGTATTTATAAACGCATTAACATCAGTAACGATGGCAAGCAGCTTTTAGGAGGTATATTAATTGGCGAAGCAGAAGCTTATAACATGCTGCTGCAAACCGTAAATAATAAAATAGTGCTCCCGCCCGATCCGGAGGACCTCATCCTGGGTTCGCGCGGGGGCGCGGCGAGCGAAGGTGCGGGTGTAATGAACCTGCCCGATGATGCACTTATTTGTTCGTGTGAAGCCGTTACCAAAGCCGCCATTTGCGGTGCCGTGAATGAGCAAGGTATCACCAATATGGATGGCATGAAAAAATGCACCAAAGCCGGTACCGGTTGCGGGGGCTGTGTGCCATTGGTGAAAGACCTAATAGCTGGCACCATGAAGGCTAACGGGCAATACATCAAGAATGTAGTGTGCGAGCATTTTGATTATTCGCGCCAGGAGCTTTTTGACCTTGTGAAGATAAATGGCCTGAAGAATTACGACCTGGTGCTTGATCATTATGGTAAAGGCGATGGCTGCGAAGTTTGTAAGCCCGTTGTAGCCAG
Organism: uncultured Mucilaginibacter sp.; assembly: GCF_946481715.1. The sequence continues at coordinate 9,566 of NZ_CAMLOV010000031.1, forward strand.
TATCCTCTCCAGCCTTTGGAACGATGTAATTGTTAAACAAGAGGTGATACAGGATAGTAACGACCGCTTTTTGGCCAATATCCAAAAAGGTGGTACGTATTCTGTAGTGCCGCGCATCCCCGGCGGAGAAATAACGCCCGATAAGCTGATTGTTATTGGCCAGGTGGCTAAACGGTACGGGCTTTATACCAAAATAACCGGTGGCCAGCGTATAGATATGTTCGGTGCGCATTTAAATGATTTGCCTGCAATTTGGGAAGAATTGATAGATGCGGGATTTGAAAGCGGGCACGCCTATGGCAAAGCACTGCGCACAGTAAAAAGCTGTGTGGGCAGCACCTGGTGCCGTTTTGGCTTGCACGATAGCGTAACCTTTGCCATAGAGATTGAAGATAGATATAAAGGCATCCGCGCGCCACATAAACTAAAAGGTGGCGTAAGCGGTTGTGTGCGCGAATGTGCCGAAGCGCAATCTAAAGATTTTGGGATCATCGCCACCGAAAAAGGCTGGAACTTATACGTATGTGGTAATGGCGGCTCAAAGCCGCAGCACGCGCAATTGCTGGCCACCGATATAGATAGCCAAACCGTTATAAAATACCTCGACCGCTTTTTGATGTTCTACATCAAAACTGCCGATCAGCTTACCCGCACCGCAACCTGGCTAAACAAGCTGGATGGCGGCATGAGCTACCTAAAAAACGTTATCATGAATGATAGCCTGGGATTGGCAGAGCAATTGGAAGAAGAGATGCAGGCCTTGGTGGATACCTACCATTGCGAATGGAAGGAAGTGATAGAAAGCCCGACTATGCGTAAACGCTTCTCGCATTTTATAAATGCTCCCGAGGAAAAAGATCCGAACGCGCTATTTGTGCCCCTGCGCGAACAGGTACGGGCTAAAGAATGGTAGGAAATTAAGTTTAAAGTTTAAAGCCGGAAGTAAAAGCACAAAAAGGGGGCTGGGCAAGCAATATTCACCCTTAAGAGATATGGAGGCAATTATATCGTGAAGCCAGCCCCCTCCACAAGAAGGTTATCAAGAAAAAAAGAAAAAATAGGCGTTTTGCCACTATTAAAAAATACAGATATGGAAACAACATTAACAACCAATTGGATACTGGCCTGCTATGTGGATGATGTGCCGGATAATGGTGGGTCGTGCATTAAGCATGGCGATGAGCAAATCGCCATATTTAACTTTAGCCGCCGTGGCGAATGGTATGCCACTCAAAACCTTTGCCCGCATAAACAGCAGATGGCTCTTTCGCGCGGGATGATCGGCAGCACTGGCGAAAGCTGTGAGCCAAAAGTAGCTTGTCCGTTTCATAAAAAAACATTTTCACTGCTTACCGGAGAATGCCTTGGCGAAGATGATATGGCTATTAAAACCTACCCGGTGAAGGTGGAAGATGGTAAAGTTTTTATCGGCATAGCCTAATTACAGGTTAGTGTCCTGTGTTAAGGCAAAAAGCTTATCGGCATCTGTAATAATTATCTTTTTACCGTTAGCAATAATGGTAGTTTCCTGTATCATCTCGTTCACCACCCTAAAAACGGTTTCGTAGGTAGCGCCGGAGTAAGAGGCCAGGTCCTGCCGGGTGAGTTCTATGTCTATGTGCCCTTCGTTATTTATTCCAAACTGTTCTTGAAGAGATACCAGCGCCTGGGCTACCCGGCCTTTTACCGACATGTGTGCCAGGTTGCGCATTTTACGTTCCGCTTCTTTTAATTCCTCGGCAAAAAACAACATCAAATCGTATGTAAAGCTTGGGTTTACTTTCAGTGTGGCATCAAAAAACTCCATATCTACGTAGCATATCAGGCTTTCCACTAAAGCTGTAGCCGAGATGGGGTAATTGCTGGCCTGCTTGCCTAAAACCCGGTGCCCAAATATGGCGCCCTTATTAGCAAAGCGAATGATGAGCTCTTTATCTGCCCCCCATTTCTTGTGTACTTTTACATTGCCTTCGTAAACAAAGTATATTCCGGTAACCGGGTCTCCCTCGCTGAAAATAACTTGCCCTTTTTTAGCAACAAAGTTTTTTTTGTTGGCGGCAACCGCTGGCAGCCATTCTTTTATGCAGTTTCTGCACATAAAGCAAGACCGGTTATCGCACTGGGTGTTTTTTTTCATCTATAGCGTTGTTTTTGTATGCTGATTGGGCAAAAATATGAGAAAATTTACGTCGGTTTACTGTTTTTAGTGTAAAATGTGTGTTATATATCGATTAAATCATAAAATATCAACCAAAAACACATTATTTCACTCATAAAAAATTATCAAAACCATATTTTGCGCATTTTTTATTAGTGATTATTTGGATTTTTGTCAAAAAATGGCTTGATGTATGATTTTTATCATAAAAATTCGACTTTTATAGATAAAAATTGCATTTATTCATTAATTATAATATATTTATAATAATGAATCGCATAAAAAACACCAATAGCCCCCGCCTATGATAAAAATAGAAAAAAAATAAAAAAACCCTGCCGGGAGGTCGCATTCCCAGACAGGGTTAAACAGTTTTCAATCGCTTTAACAACTAAAAAACCAAACCAAATGTATAAAAATGTACGTTATAAAATCATAATATTTGCCGTATTTTTAATTCTCGGCAGTTTTCAAATTACTACTGTAAAAGCTCAGTTTAGCCTGGTTGGGCAGTTGCGTGTACGCGCCGAAGACCGAAACGGTTATGGCAACCTGGTGCCAAATGGCGCAAAAAAAGCCAACTTTATTTCGCAGCGCACCCGCTTAAATTTTGGCTATAAATGGGATCTGTTAACCTTTGGTGTTAGCGTTCAGGATATTAGGGTATGGGGAGCTGATGCATCTACCATATCGCTGGCAGACGGAAATCGTTTTATGCTGCACGAAGGTTGGGCAGAGTTGACCCTGGCGAACAAAGCCGATACCAATGTTAGGTTTAAGCTATTGGATTTGCTTACCTTAAAAATAGGCAGACAGGAACTGATCTACGATGATTCGCGCCTTATTGGCAACCTGGATTGGCTGCAGCAGGCGCGGCAACACGATATGGCCTTATTAAAGGCAATGCACCACGGCTGGCAGGTAGACCTTGGTGTTGCATACAATCAAAACACCGATGCCGCAGGCATAACCAACAGTAATTACCTGCCAGGTAATTTACCGGCTTATATTAAAAACAGCGCGGGTACACTTGTACCACTTCCGGCGGGCATGGTTCCGTTAGCAGTGGGTGGCAGTGCAGCAAATAACAGCTCAAAAGCGGGTACCCCGGTGTTTACAAACCCTGCGGGCACAAACGGTGCAACGCAGAACTATAAATCGTTCACCAGCTTATACATAAGCAAAAAAATTGATCAAACCAAGCTGTCGATACTGCTCTTTAACGATAATTTTGGCAAATACCGGCTCGACTCGGTAGGGGCTGCTGCCACAGGATATGTGTATGGCCGTCGTTTTACTCCAAATGGCGTTGCCGATACTTATGACTATGGCATAAACAGGCGCTATACTTATGGTTTAATGCTTAACCCAACTATCGGCAATGCATCAGGCTTTGGCAAAATTGCGATACAGGCAGCTTACTACCGCCAATCTGGCAAGGACAGAGATGAGAAGAAGATGGGCGCTTACCATTATACTGTAGCGGCCACCTATCAAAAAGGACTTTTTAGTATAACACCTGGTTATGACGTTGTTTCGGGTACCTCAACTGCTGATATTGCCGCAGGCAAAAACAATTCATTCGACCCTTTATACGGTACGCCGCACAAGTTTTGGGGCTACATGGATTATTTTTACGCAGGTACCGGGGCGCCTAAGGGTGGATTAAATAACCCTTACCTAAAATTTAAATACACTGCAAATACCTTCGCCTTAGGGCTCGACCTGCATTCGTTTTCGCTTAACAAGGATATGAAAAAGGCCGACGGGACAGTTATTGGAAAAAACCTGGGTAAAGAGGCCGACCTGCTTTTTAGCTACACGGCCAACAAATTTACCAATATAGAATTCGGTTACTCGCTAATGAAGGGTACCAACAACCTGCCTTTTGCAAAAGCTCAGGCGGTAAACGACGCTACTGCGGCTACATTTAATAAAACCGCTACCTGGGCCTATGTAATGATAAAATTCACCCCCGACTTTTTTTACGCTAAGCCGGTAGCCATTAAACAATAATTTTTAACAATATAAACTACCCCTAAAATGAATATATATATACAAAAATATTGCAAGCCCGTACTGTTATGGTGTTTGTGCATGTTGATTTTGGCAAGCGGCGCTGCTGCCAGGCCGCCCAAAAGAGTTGTTAAGCTGGGTTTTATTCCCTTAACAGATTGTGCTCCATTGGTTATTGCAAAAGAACTGGGCCTTTTTGCAAAGTACGGGGTGGACGTGCAGCTATCTAAAGAAGCATCGTGGGCGGTGATCCGCGATAAAATTTTAAATGGCGAGCTGGATGCTGCGCATTGCCTCTTCTCTATGCCGTTTTCAGTTTATACAGGTATAGGCGGTAAGGCAGGTTCTGAAATGAAGATAGCCATGATACTAAATAACAATGGGCAGGCCATTACACTTTCTAAAGATTTTTGCGGCCTGGTTGGTTTTAGGGATCTTAAAAAGGTAGCGGGCGCCATCAAATCTGTAAAGGCGCATAAGGAAGTAACCTTTGCCATGACGTTTCCGGGTGGTACGCACGATATATGGTTGCGTAACTGGCTGGCAGCCTGCGGTGTAAATTCAAAATCGGTAGGCATAATTACCATACCACCGCCGCAAATGGTTGCTAATATGCGGGTTGATAATATGGAAGGCTTTAGCGTAGGTGAGCCGTGGAATGGCGTAGCTGCCACTCAGGGTATCGGTTTTACCCAGATCTCCAGCCAGGATATATGGAAAAACCACCCCGAAAAAGCACTTGTAGCTAATAAAGCATTCGCCGAAACTGATAAGGAAGACCTTAAAAATGTAATGAAAGCGCTTATAGAAGCGTGTAAATGGCTTGATGTGATGAGTAACCGCAAAAAAGCGGCATTGCTGTTAAGCAAGCCAAACTATGTAAATGCCCCGGTACAGGTAATAGAGGCCCGTTTAATGGGTTCTACAGAAATTGGCTGTGATATGGGTGTGCAAAAATATAAGGACGATTACATGACCTTTTATAATAATGGCATTGTGAACACGCCAAAACTATCGTACGGCATATGGTTTATGGCCCAGTATATGCGCTTTGGTATGATCAGCACTGCGCCCGATTATAATGCAATTGCGCAAAAATTAATTATGGACGATCTGTTCGCAGAGGTTGCTAAAAGCATGAATGTCCCAATACAGGAGGATATGAAGCCTTTTAAAACAAACCTAGAAACAATCGTATTCGACCCGAAGAACCCTGCACCATATATAGCAGGTTCAAAGAAATAGTTAGTAGTTAATTGAGGTGAATTTTTGCCGGGTGCTGTTTATCCCGGCAAAATTTGCCAAAACACTTAAATAATATGAAGAATTTATTTTCGATAAAAACGGCGGTATCTGTGGGGTACTTTGTGGCCGGGATGGTAATTATGGGTGGTATTTGGGCCCTGATAGCCAAACTTACCAAAAACGAGATACCTACCCCGCTGGCTACCTGGGCGGTATTTAAGGAGGTTATACAGCAGCCTTTTCAAAACGATGCCGACCAGAAGGGGATCATGACCAAGTTGCTAAGCTCGCTCGCCAGGGTGGGTATTGGATTTGGTTTAGGCAGTCTGTTTGCCATACCGCTAGGGCTTATGATGGGCAGCAGCAAAATAGCCATGCGTATTATTAACCCTATGGTGCAAATTTTAAAGCCTGTTTCGCCGCTTGCATGGTTCCCGTTAGGGCTGGCCATTTTTCAGGATTCGCCCAAGGCGAGTATCTTCATGATATTTATATGCTGTATATGGCCTACGTTAATTAATGCCGCTTTCGGCGCATCCAGTATCCCGCAGGATCATAAAAACGTGAGCAAAGCCTTTGGTTTTTCTACCTGGAACTACCTCAGCAAAATACTTTTGCCATTTAGTTTACCGCATATTATCACTGGGCTCAGGCTATCCATAGGTATTGCCTGGATGGTTATAGTTGCCGGCGAAATGTTATCGGGCGGAATAGGGCTGGGCAATTTTGTATGGGAAGAAGGGTTTAACGGCGGTAGCGTAGCCAAAATTTTGGTGGCTATAATTATCATAGGTATAGTAGGCTCCCTGTTGGATATGTGTTTTACCTGGCTGCAAAAGAAATTCTCATACGCGGCTTAAAAATTTAAGATCATTATTTAAAGTGTAATTTATGAGTAATACATCAACAATATCACTATCAGACGAAGGCGTTTCGGTAGTTGATGAAGATCTTTTGGATCAGGATACTAAACCGGTAAGCATCCAAATAAATAATGTAACCGTAAGCTTTAAAACGCCTAAAGGTATATACACTGCCGTAAAGGAAATAGATTTGACGGTACAGAAGGGCGAAATAGTGGCGCTGATAGGCCACTCGGGATGCGGTAAATCAACCCTGATGAGCACCATAAGCGGCATGGTAAAACCTACCAGAGGCGAGGTGTATGCAAATGGAAAGAAAGTAACCTCGCCCGGGCCCGACCGGGGGATAGTTTTTCAAAATTATTCCTTGTTGCCATGGCTTACCGTTTACAAAAATATTTATGTAGCAGTTGACGCTGCTTTGAAAGATAAAACATCTGCCGAAAAAACGGCATTGGTTGAGACCAACCTTAAAATGGTTAACTTATGGGAGCATAAAGATAAGTTACCGGGCCAGTTATCAGGCGGCATGAAGCAGCGCGTGGCCATTGCGCGTGCTTTTTCTATCAACCCCAAAATACTATTGCTTGATGAGCCTTTTGGCGCGCTTGATGCTTTAACAAAAAGCAGTATGCACATCGAATTGTTGAAGCTTTGGGTGATGGATAACAGGCAAAAAACCATCATCATGGTAACGCATGATATTGAAGAAGCTATATTTTTATCAGACAGGGTAGTGGTGATGAATAACGGCCCGGCGGCTACCATCAAAGAAATTGTAGATGTACCGCTTAGCCGCCCCCGCAATAAAAAAGACATTGTGCACGACCCTGCATACATTCAAATACACGATAAACTCTTAAGCCTGTTGATAGATAAGTTTTCTATTGCTGATATATAACAGGCGATTAATATAAAAATCAAAAAGCTCAATCATGAATCAAACGGGAAAACAACTTACCAAACTCAACATATTTTCGCTTAAGGGTGTGCAGATGCGTACTTTCCATACTACCTGGCTTATGTTCTTTGTTTGCTTTTTTGGCTGGTTTGGCCTGGCGCCTTTAATGCCTACCATCCGCGCCGAACTGCATTTAACAAAAGGGCAGGTGGGTAATACCATCATCGCATCGGTGGCCGCTACCATTATTGCCCGCCTTATTATAGGCAAGCTTTGCGATACGTGGGGCCCTCGTAAAACTGCTGTGCGGTTATTGCTTGTTGGCTGCCTGCCGGTATTTTTAGTTGGCCTGGCACACGATTATACTTCCTTCCTGCTGTTTAGGCTGGCTATTGGCGTTATCGGGGCATCATTTGTAATTACCCAGTTTCATACATCTATGATGTTTGCACCAAATATAAAAGGTACCGCAAACGCAGTAACCGGCGGCTGGGGTAACCTGGGTGGCGGCGTAACCAATATGGTAATGCCCTTAATTTTTGCCGCCATAGTAGGGTTCGGCTACACTAAGGCCGAGGCCTGGCGCTACGCCATGATAGTACCTGGTGCAATGATGGTGCTTATTGCTTTAGCGTACTGGAAATATACCAAAGATACCCCTGATGGCAATTACGACGAGATTGGTTATACTAAAACAAACTCGGCTAAAACCGACTGGTCGGTATTGGCCGATTGGCGTATATGGGCGCTTACACTCGCCTATGCTATGTGCTTTGGTATGGAGATCACCTTTGATAACGTTGCTTCGCTGCATTTTGTAGATACTTTTAAACTCTCGCAAAGCTCAGCAGGTTTTTGGGCCGGCATCTTCGGTTTCATGAACATTTTTGCCCGTGCGCTTGGCGGTATCGTATCAGATAAAGTAGGTGGTAAATTTGGTATGCGTGGTAAAGGCCTGCTGCTGGCCGGCGTGTTGTTGCTGGAAGGTGCAGGGCTGGTACTATTTGCCCATTCGGGATCGCTGGTAATGGCTATTGTGACTATGCTTACCTTCGCGCTGTTCCTCAAAATGTCTAACGGGGCCACTTATGGCATTGTGCCTTTTGTGAACGCTAAAAACGTAGGGCTGGTAAGCGGTATCGTTGGTGCCGGAGGAAACCTTGGCGGCATGATGTTCGGCTTTTTATTCAAATCAGAATCTATTACATACGTGCAGGCATTTACCTACATAGGTTACGCAGTCATCGCGGTATCGATAATTGTGCTTATCACCCGGTTTCAAAAACAAACAGCGCCCAAAAAAGCCGGGGAGCCCGTTTTAGAGGCAAGCATCGCATAATGAAAAGCCCTGATGAGGCTTTCCGCCTTAAGCTCAAATAATAACAATGGCCAAAACAAAACTATCCGCCCATACTCAAAAAAGTACCTGCTGCTATTGCGGGGTGGGTTGCGGCGTGGTTATTAATAAGCAAAAAAACGGCAGTATAACCCTGGAGGGTGATAAAGCCCACCCGGTAAATAAAGGGATGCTGTGCAGTAAGGGCTTAAATTTGCACTACACCGTTAATGATAAAACAGACCGGCTGCTGTATCCGCAAATGCGTTACAGCAAAAGTATGCCCATGCAAAGGGTAGGCTGGGACGATGCATTGGCGCGTACAGCAGCTGTTTTTAAAACCTTCATACAAAAATACGGCCCCGATTCGGTGGCTTTTTATGCTTCCGGGCAATGCCTTACCGAGGAGTACTACGTAGTGAATAAGCTAATGAAGGGCTTCATTGGCAGTAACAATATAGATACTAATTCGCGCCTGTGCATGAGCAGCGCAGTGGTGGCATACAAGATAGCTTTAGGCGAAGATAGCGTACCGGTTTGTTACGACGATATTGAACTGGCCGATTGCTTTTATGTAACCGGTGCAAACCCGGCCTGGTGCCACCCCATTTTATGGCGAAGGGTGGAGGCGCATAAAGCCGCCAACCCGAATGTAAAGATAATTGTGGTAGATCCGCGAGCCACCGATACTTGCGGCATTGCCGATTTGCACCTGCAGTTAAACCCCGGTACCGATATTACACTTAACCATGCTATTGGGCGTGTGCTGATAGAAAATGGGGATATCGACCTGGATTTTATCACCAATCATGCTGATGGCTTTGAACAATACAGTAGTTTGGTATTTGAACGCAGTGTGGCCGAAGCGGCGAAGATTTGCGGCGTGGCCGAAAATGATATCTGCCTTGCTGCCAGGTATATAGGGCAGGCCAAAGGCTTTATCTCCATGTGGACGATGGGGCTTAACCAAAGCGCCATCGGCGTAAACAAAAATTTAAGCCTTATAAACCTAAATTTAATAACCGGGCACATTGGTAAGCCCGGCTCGGGCCCGCTATCATTAACCGGGCAACCAAATGCAATGGGCGGGCGCGAAGTTGGCGGTTTGGCCAACCTGTTGCCTGCCCATCGCAACCTGGCCAACCCATTGCATCGGGCCGAGGTACAAAAGTTTTGGGGCGGAACAGAAATAGCCGTGAAACCCGGCCTTACTGCAACCGAAATGTTTGAGGCGTTAAACGATGGTCGCTTAAAAGCCATCTGGATAATGTGTACCAACCCGCTCACCAGTTTGCCCAATGTGCGGTTGGCCGAGGAGGCGCTTAAAAAAGCCAAGTTTGTGGTGGTACAGGAGGTAAGCAATAAGCCCGAAACTCTGGCCTACGCCGATGTGATACTGCCCGCCGCCGCCTGGGCCGAAAAGGAGGGCACTATGACCAACTCCGAGCGGCGTATTAGTTACCTTGAAAAAATTTTAGACGCACCCGGCGAAGCTCTGCCCGATAGCGAGATCATTTGCCGCTTTGCGAAAAAAATGGGCTATAAAGGCTTCGATTTTAAAAACGCTGCCGAAATTTATGCCGAACATGCCAAACTCACCGCAAAAACTAACATTGATATCAGCGGGTTGACTTATGAGATATTGAAACGGGAGGGAACAATTCAATGGCCTTATAAACCAAAGAAAAACACAGGAACACCCCGATTATTTACCGATAAACGCTTTTATACCGAAAATAAAAACGCTCTCATCAGCGCCGTGCCCGATACCCTGAACAGCGAACTGCCGGATAGCAACTTCCCCTTTATCCTAACCACCGGCCGCATCCGCGACCATTGGCACACCATGAGCAAAACGGGTAAGGTTAATAAACTGAACCAGCATATTAAGCAAGCTTTTTTAGAGATACACCCGCAGGATGCAAGGCAGTTGGGCATCAGGGATGGAGATGTATCCGTTATTACATCCCGCAGGGGCGAAGTGCAGGTAAAGGCAAAACTATCCGCAGAAATAAAACAAGGCGTAGTATTTATGCCGATGCATTGGGGCAAAATATTGGACAACGACCTCAACCGTGTAAATAACTTAACCAACGATGCGGTAGACCCCATTTCAAAGGAACCCGACTTTAAATATTGCGCAGTAAGCGTTCAAAAGTATAAAAAGCCATTTCAGCGCATTGTGGTAGTTGGGGCCGGGGCCGGGGCCTATGGCTTTGTAAAATCGTACCGCGAATTGAATAAGGGCGATGAGATCACCATTTTTAGTAAAGAGGATTTTCCGTTTTACAACCGCGTAATGCTGCCCGACTATATCAGCGGCGAACAGCGCTGGGAACAGTTGGTTAAAATGACCGATGAGGAAGAACCTGGCTACAACATTCGTTTGCTGCGCGGTGTAAGCGTAGAAAAGATAGACCGCGCAAACAAATTTGTGATTGATAGCAGAGGCATAAAAACCTATTACGACGTACTGTTGCTGGCTACCGGCAGCCGTGCATCTATCCCAAAAAATGTACCGTCCTTACCCGGCATCTTCAGTATGCGCAGCCGCAACGATGCCGACAACTTTAAAAAGCATGTACCAAAAGGCGGGCATGTGGTTATTGTTGGTGGCGGTTTGTTGGGGCTGGAAATGGCCGCGTCACTCCGCGAAATTGGCATTACTATTACCATTATCCAGCGTACATCCAGGTTTTTAAACCGGCAACTGGATGAATTAGGAAGCCGCCTGCTGCATGAGGAAATGGCCGACCAGGGCTGTGATATTTTTTATGATGATGAAGTGCAGCTTTTCTTCGGCAGGTCGAAATTAACTGGTATAGGCTTGCGCAGCGGGCGCAAAATAAACTGCGATGCTTTAATATTGGCCATTGGTACAACTCCAAACCTGGAAATAGCTAAAGACTGCGGGTTAGATTGCAAGCGGGGCGTGTTGGTAAACGAACGCCTGCTCACCAGCGACCCATCGATTTACGCCGTTGGCGAGATTGCCGAATTTAAAGGGACCCTTTATGGTATTACTGCTGCTGCTGAACAGCAGGCAGAAGTAGTTGCCGCCTATATGAACGGCGACATCGCAAGCTATTACAAAGGCAGTTTGTTTATGAATATCATCAAGATACACGGGTTCGACCTATGCAGTATTGGACTATCTGAATGCCCGGATGATAAAGATTACGAAGAGATCGTATTTATTGATAAGGCCAAGCGCTACTATAAAAAATGCATCATCTACCAGGATAAGTTGGTGGGTACAATTTTAATAGGCGATAAGAGCGAATTTCTGGAGTTTAAGGAACTGATTGCCCAAAAAACCGAACTGAGTGATAAGCGCCTTAAGCTGCTTCGCAGTGGTAAAGCCGCCGAACCTGTTTTAGGCAAGCTGGTATGCAGTTGTAATAACGTAGGCGCGGGCAATATCCGTAATCATATAAATGCGGGCTGCGATAATTTAGCCAGCCTTTGCACGGCTACGGGTGCCGGTATGGGATGCGGCAGCTGTAAACCCGAAGTAAAGCGGTTGCTGGAAGAAATGCAAACCTTAAATGTGGTATAATGCTTAGTAACAGTAAAATACATATCAAGATAAATCTGCCGGGCGGGGTAGTAGCCGCTGGCGACATGTACGAGATTTTGGTTTTGGCGCAAAATGCCGGAGCCACGCACATGCGGTTTGGCAATCGCCAGCAATTATATTTTGAGATCGAAAGCCATGAGTTGGATGCCCTGGATATCGAGCTGTTAAATGCCGGCATAGATTATGAAGCGGATGCCGCCGGGCATCCTAATATTGTAAGCTCGTACATTGCAGAGGGTATTTTTAACCAGGAAAGCTGGCTAAAGGAGGGGGTGTACAAGGATATCTTCGACCTGTTCGATTACAAGCCTCTCCTCAAAATAAATATTGTTGATGGAAGCCAAACTTTTGCCCCCTTTTTTACCGGTAACCTCAACTTTATAGCTTCATCGGTAAGTAATTACTGGTATTTGCAGATCAGGTATCCTAAAACTAATATCCTTTATAGCTGGCCAACATTAGTTTATTCTGATGATATCCCAGCTATAGCAAAAGCCATTGAGGAGGTGATACTTGCCAATAAGCAACAGTTTTATGATCAGCCTGAAATCAACTCCTTATTACTGCATCAAATGGTATCTGCCAAGCATGATTTTGTGATTCAGCAGATCGATCAGGCTTTAAAACTGCCGGATTTCCAGCTACCGTATTATGAAGGTTTTAATAAGCAGGGAAACAAATACTGGCTGGGCATATACCGCCGCGATGAGTTATTTGGCATTGAACTATTAAAGGACATTTGCAATTTATGCATGCAAACCCGTATAGGCCAGCTCTATACCAGCCCCTGGAAATCTTTACTGATAAAAAACATAGAGCCCGGAGACCGCCCTTTGTGGGGAAATATCCTTAATAAATACAGGGTAAACATCCGCCATGCCTCAAACGAATTGAATTGGCAGGTGGAGGATCTTTGTACGCAATGCCTGCAGCTTAAGCAACAGCTGGTGCGCGAATTTGAGGAAGCCGACCTACGCACATACCGCCTTAGTTTTGTAGTTAAACGATCGCCAAAATCGGGGCTGTATGGCTCTGTCATCATACGCGAACGTGCTAACGGGTTATTCGAAATTGCCCACACGTGCGATTTTAACCCCAATACCAAAGAAGTGGTGATTTACCAGAAAGGCGTTTTAAGGGAAGAAGTAAGTAAACATCTTATTGCACTTTGCGATAAGTTTTATGCGGAGCAAAGCCATTCGTTACAACCACCTTCGCTGGCTGTAACGGAGGAAATTGATACCGAACAAAGGCGGGTTTACCAATGTAAATATTGCTTTACTATTTATGATGAACGCTACGGCGACGAACAGAATAAAGTATCACCAGGCACGCCCTTTGTAAGTTTGGTTGATTTTTCCTGCCCTGTTTGCGACGCAGGGAAAGATGAGTTTGTGCCTGTTTTAACTGCTATGGCGTAAAGAAACCCCGATGTTTTTTGCCCGAAAATTCGGTAAAACTAAGAAGGCTCAAACCGCTATAGCGACCAGAGCCTTCTTGATTAAGTGGAGCCGGAGGGATTTGTAAATCCCAAAAATCGACTTGATATTCAATATGTTATGCGGGTTTAATTCTTACTCACCGAATTACTCACCACTTTTCAAATACAGATTTAATTGCAAATCTTATGACATGAAGATACGAAAAGCAACAATCTAAACCAAAATTTCAGATGTTTTTTTCCCTTTGCTGATTACGTCTTCGGCACTTTTATTAGAATATTCATTACCCAAAATTTAATTTGAATAGGTGCCTTAATCCATAATCATAGCTTAACTATCGTTTTAATTAATTTCCGCCGGACAGTTTGTAAGAACTGCAATTGAATATGTTAGTCGACAATTAAAGCGCGAAAGAAGTATTTAAGTTGAGGTAACCTAAGCGGAAACCCGAATAATGTAATCTATTGAACGTTTAACTGTAAAGCGATTTTTCTACTTTAATGATACGCTGCTCATTAAAGTTGATGTACTCGTAAGCCGAATCAAAATCCTTATTATGGAACGATAGGTGTTGCCCTAAGTCCCGCTTTTCTACATGAACAAAAAAACCTTCTACCTGTTCGTTTATAGTGGGGCGATAGGTTGCAACGGTTTTTTTATCTTCCCCTGGAGTGGGGATATCGCGGTTGAATGCCTGCACTCTGCCATTTAGAACAGTTTTAATATAGAGGGAGTTTTGGATATAAAGCGAACCCAAAAGCTGAGGTAAGGACATTTTGTTACCATATCCTCCGGGCTTACGCCAAACCAATCGCGATAGGCATCGCTCGCATAACGGCATACCAGATGTTTATCTCAATAGGCCAGCATAGCCGTAGAATTTTCGTCAGCGTCTATACCTAATTCGTTTAGTTTTTTGAAGATACCTTTAGTCACCCCTTTGCGGTCGTTAAGTAGGTGATCAAATATATTGTTTATTGGATATTTTTGAGGGTGTCGTTAGTTTATGTTGTATGAAATAGCATCAATAAATAAAGCGAAGGGCTAAGTATCGGCAGCGCTCGCAATTTTTAACAAAGTTCGGTGATTTATATCGAAATAGTTGTCGACATGATACGTTATCTGGTCAACTTTTGTTTACGTACATTTTTGTGTAATATTCGTCCGCCAGCCTGCCCGATTCAAATTCGGGTACTATGTCCATAGCAGCTGTTTTTAAGATGGTAAGCCATCTATCTTGGTCATTATAGTACATCGGCAAAATTTCCTTTTCCAGTGTATCCATCAGGTTGCGGTTTTCCAAGGTGTCTTTTTCCGGCAATGCCATCGAATCCGGCGCAGGGTGGATCAAAAAGCAATTTTTACGGTCTTTAGCAAATTCCGGCACCCAGCCGTCGGGAATTGATAAGTTGATGCTGCCGTTTATAGCTGCCGTCATCCCGCTTGTACCCGAAGCTTCATGACGAAGGCGTGGCGTGTTGAGCCAAACATCCGAACCTTTTTTTAATAATGCAGATAATTGCAGTTCGTAGCCGGTAAGCACTGCGCAACGGCTTAAAGGTTGCGATCGGGCACAAATTTGGTTAAATTGACTGATTGCGCCTTCATCCCCCGGGTAAGGTTTCCCGGCCCAAATCAGTTGTACCGGTTGCTCGTTATTGGTTAATAGTTGTACAAACCTGTGCCAGTCATTCATGATCAAATCGGCCCGTTTATAACCCGTGAAGCGCCTTGCCCAAACAATGGTGAGTGCGTTTTCATCAAAGAGTTTACCGCATTGATCTGCCACTACCTTGAACAGTTCGCGCTTCATTATTTTTTTCCGCAGGATGATAGCCTCATCATGATCGCCTTTTATTGCCTCATCAAGTATGGCGTCATGCCAATAATGTTTATTCTGCGCGTTGGTTATGGCGATAATTTCGCAAATGCCTATGTTTCCTGCCCACATCACTCGTGCAACTTCGGCATGGAGTTTGGAAACGCCATTAGCTCGCTTTGAAAACTTTAGGGCAGCCAGTGTGTAGTTAAACTGATCGCCGCCCATCTCCAACAACGATCTAACTTCCTCTTCCTTTAAGTTGTAGAAAAAGCTCATATCCCGGAGTAAAACAAAACTGTGTGATTCGTTCCCTGCGGGTTCCGGCGTGTGGGTGGTAAAAACTACTCTTTTTTTGACTTCTTCTAAGTTTCTGTATTTCTCATACAGGTAAAAATTTAGTGCTACGCTATGGCCCTCATTCATGTGATAAATATCCGGGCTGAAGTTTAAAATATCCAGGAGGGTTGCTCCGCCAATCCCTAAAACAATACTTTGCGCAACCCGGGTAGCTTCATTGGCATCATACAGATAGCGTGTGATCGAGCGGGAAAGTTCGTCGTTTTCCTCAATGTCGGTGCTCAACAGAAAAAGCGGAGCGGTGCCAAAGGTCTCGGGCTCTAACAGGTAAGCTTTTACATGCACAGGATGGCCGTGCACTATCACGGTAAACACGATACCGGTATCCTTCAGATAGCTATAAGTTTTTTTAACGAATTCGGCCTTCATCAATCCGTCGTTGTTTCGTACCTGATCATAATAGCCATACGTCCACAATATGCCAACCCCCATCAAATTCTGCCGCAGTTCATATGCACTCCTTAAATGCGAACCGGCCAGGAAGCCGAGGCCCCCGCTATAGATCTTCAGCGCCTGGTCTATCGCAAATTCCATTGAAAAATAAGCTACACTGGTTTGATATTTCTCGTTTGGCCTGTAGCCTAATACTTCCTCCGTGTTCATTGAAGGTTAGCTTTTTTTATATCTTCAGCCCATTTCCAGTTAAGTATTTCCGGCATGTCTTTCCCGTTTGCGCAGATATATTGTTTGTGTTCTGTAAGTTTATCCAGCAATTGCAGCTTTAGGTAAGTGCCCTTGCTCCCGGTTTTGGGAAGGCGGTCTATCACGTCTATTACCAGGTGAAAACGGTCCATTTCGTTAAGTACCGTCATATCAAAAGAGGTGGTTATAGTACCCTCTTCCTTGTAACCACGTACGTGTATATTGCTGTTATTTGCCCGGTTATAGGTTAAGCGGTGTACCAACCACGGGTAACCATGAAAGGCGAATATCACCGGCTTTTTTGTAGTAAAAAGCGCATCGAAATCATGGTCGTTTAAACCGTGGGTGTGCTCGGTATTCTTTTCAAGCTTAAAAAGGTCTACTACGTTTACCACCCGTATTTTAAGTTCAGGTAAATGTTCGCGCAGGATGGTTACCGCGGCCAGGGTTTCCAGCGTAGGTACATCGCCGCAGCAGGCCATTACAACATCCGGTTCGCTATCCTGGTCGTTGCTTGCCCAGTCCCAGATACCGATGCCCCGTGTGCAATGTGCCACTGCTTCATCCATATCCAGCCACTGCGGTGCAGGATGTTTCCCGGCAACTATTACATTAACATAATGCCTGCTGCGCAGGCAGTGATCAGTTACCGAAAGTAAGCAATTGGCATCAGGCGGAAGGTAAACGCGAACAATTTCCGCTTTTTTATTAACCACATGATCGATGAACCCCGGATCCTGGTGGGTAAAGCCGTTATGATCTTGCCGCCATACGGTGGAGGTCAACAGGATATTGAGGGAAGCGATATCGCTTCTCCAGGGAATTTCCCGGCATGCTTTTAACCATTTTGCGTGCTGGTTAAACATCGAATCGATAATATGGATAAAAGCTTCATAACAATTAAAGAGGCCATGCCTGCCTGTTAGTAAATAACCTTCCAGCCAGCCTTCACACTGATGTTCGCTTAGCATCTCCATAACCCGCCCGTCTCCAGCCAGGAACTCATCAGCAGGCTCCACAGTTGCGTTCCATTGTCGGTTAGTCACTTCCAGCACAGCATCAAGGCGATTGGATACGGTTTCGTCCGGCCCAAATATCCGGAAATTGCGCTGGTGTTGATTTTGCCGTATAATATCCCGCAGGAAGCGCCCGCACACGAAGGTATCGCCTTCGCCGCCGGCACCGCGGAAAGGCACAGGTACTCCGTATTGCCTAAAATCGGGCATGCGCAAATCGGTAAGCATTTGCCCGCCATTGGTATGTGGGTTGGCGCCCATCCTGCGTTCGCCTTTAGGGGCCAGTTCGGCCAGTTCGGAGCTCAATTTCCCGTTCTCGTCAAAAAGTTCCTCGGGATGATAGCTTCTTAACCAATTTTCAAGCATCTGCAGATGCTCGGGCGGAGTGCTTGCAGAAACCGCCAGCGGCACCTGGTGCGATCTGAAGTTGCCCTCAATTTTATGGCCGTCTACTTCTTTTGGCCCTGTCCAACCCTTAGGCGATCTTAATATGATCATCGGCCAGCGTGGACGGGCGTGAGCATCTCCTTTTTTGATTTTCCTGATCTGTTCAATTGCATCGTCCAAGGCTGCCGCCATCGCTTCGTGCATCGCAATAGGTTCGTGGCCTTCTACAAATAACGGGTTCCAGCCATAACCACGGAATAATTGTTCCAGTTCTTCGTGGCTGATCCTTGCCAGGATGGTTGGGTTGGCTATCTTATAACCATTCAGATGCAGGATAGGAAGCACTGTTCCATCGGTAATGGGGTTTAAAAATTTATTCGAGTGCCAGGCGGTAGCTAAGGGGCCTGTTTCTGCCTCGCCGTCACCCACTACGCAAGCCACTATCAAGTCCGGATTATCCAATACTGCACCAAATGAGTGGCTTAAAGAATAACCCAGCTCGCCACCCTCGTGTATAGAACCGGGCGTTTGCGGCGAGGCGTGGCTGGGAATTCCGCCGGGATAAGAGAACTGGGTGAATAGTTTCCGAAGGCCGTCTTCATCCTGGCTAATGTCCGGGTAAACCTCGCTGTGTGTGCCTTCCAGGTAAGTGCCTGCCACTACTGCCGGGCCGCCATGGCCGGGACCGGAAACGTAGATCACGTTCAAATCATACTGTTTGATAACCCGGTTCAGGTGCGTATAAATGAAATTTTGCCCAGGAGTGGTTCCCCAGTGTCCAAGCAGCATGCTCTTTATATGTTGAAGTTTTAGGGGCTCTTTCAGCAGCGGATTACCACGTAAATAAAGCTGCCCAACAGACAGGTAATTGGCCGCACGCCAATAAGCATCTATTTTTTGAAGTAAGTCTGAAGACAGCCTTGCTGGTATCGTATTGAGTGTTAAGGTCTCCATAGTATTTATTGTTTATGTTGGTATATAGTGGTGTTAACCAGTTGGGCCATCATTAATTCCTCGTCGGTTTTTATGACACGGATGGTTACCCGGCTTGTTGTTTTTGATATGATGTTGTTATTGCCTATGTTTTTTTGAGTATCCAGTTCGATACCCATGAAATTAAGTCCGTCGCAAATACGTTGGCGGAGCGGCGCAGCGTTTTCTCCTATACCGCCGGTAAATACCAGTGTATCTAAACCTTGTAAAGCTGCTGCAAGCGCACCAATAAATTTCCTGGTGCTATAGCAAAATGCCTGTAAAGCAGCTTCGGCTTCAGGTTGGTGCGAGGCTATTTTTAGCAGTTCCTGCACATCACTGATGCCGGCTATTGCCTTCAAGCCAGCCTTTTTACTAAGCAATTCATCCAGTTCGGCCGGCGCCATTTGGTACTGGTTCATCAGGAATAACAATACGCCCGGGTCCAGATCCCCGCAACGGCTACCCATTATAAGGCCACCAACAGGGCTGATGCCCATTGTAGTATCTATGCTTACACCATGATCTACCGCGGCCATACTGGCACCATTACCAAGGTGGGCAATGATTATTTTTTGCTGAGCCGCAACTGCATCCTGCTCTTTTAGTTGCTGCATTATGTAAGCGTAGGAAAGCCCATGAAAGCCATACTTAAACAGGCCTTTTTCCAGATATTCGGCGGGCAAAGGGTAGTTTTTCGCATAAGACGGAATCTGGCTGTGAAATGCCGTATCGAAACAGGCGACCTGATTTAGTTCGGGATAAGCATTTATGAACTTTTTGATAGTGCTTATTTCATCCGGTAAATGGTTGGGTGCCAAATAAACATATTGCTGCAGGTTGTTTAACAATTGCAATGTTATCAACTCGGGCTGCCTGTGAACCGGGCCGCCCTGTACAACGCGGTGGCCAATCGCTCTGATAGGATAACTACCTTCATTCTCTTTCAGCCAGGTAATCAACTCATCCACAGCGGCAGCAATGTTTTTTTGACCAGCCGGTTTATGTGCAATTATTTGCCCCGATGCGCCCTTTATTTCTAAATACGAATGGTTTTCGCCAATTGGTCCGATTTGCCCCCTGGCAACCAGGGCATAAGAATGGACTTCGTAAATACCAAACTTTAAGCTCGAAGAGCCACCGTTGATACATAAGATGTAGTTTTTGGCATCTTCGGTTAATTTCATTTTAACTCGTGTTATAGCGTAAAAGTAGGGTATGCTTTAATAGTTTAAAATGATGAGGCATGGCATAAAAAATGACTGCGATCATTAATTGCCAGTAGGTTATGCAGGCAGATGCTCAGTTACACAAGCATTGGGATCAGTTATTGTTTCAGGGTACAACCATCAAATCTCCGGATAAGTTATTCTTAATGATATTAGTGCCTGATCTGTGACCTGAATGGTAACGACTTGTATTGAGGATGCTCTTTGTGACCAGGGTCACCTTAATGCATGTCGGCAGACATTCCCGAAGAACTCTTTGCAGCATAAACTTGCAGTATGAAAAACCATGTTAATATTAAGCAAATCAAAAATTTGAACAATGATTGTTTGAGGGGCATCACGTTCTATAAAGAGGAACTTAGGGTACTGCAGGAACGGCTGGAAGAGATAGCTGCCGACAACACAGCATTGGAAGTACAGGAAAAAGTGGAACATTTTCAAAACCAGTTTATTATTCACGAAGATCAGCTTAATGAGTTAAAGCATGATATCCATGCTAACGACGAAGCTATTGAGGCTGAATTGCTGCATACGGAAACGCAGGTTACCGACAGTACCGCCGCGCAGCACACCCGGATACATGAGCGATACCTAACCGAAGAAAAAATATTTAATGATCTGCGCCATGAGTTTAACCATTTTGCAGCCCAGTGGATGTAACCTTACATGTACGATAATTGAAGCATAATCAAATTAAAAAAACAGGACGCCATGTTAGGAGAACTTAGTTTACCGGAAATAGATATCCTGCTAAAGCAGCAGGTTACCGGGCGTATTGCATGCGTAGAAAACGGCATACCTTATATAGTGCCGGTAAACTATGTTTACGATGGTAAATGCGTGATAAGCCATAGCGCACCGGGCAAAAAGATCGATATTATGCGGCACAATCCGGCCATTTGTTTCCAGGTGGATGATATCCAAAATATTTTTAGTTGGCAAAGTGTGGTTGCATGGGGTCGGTTTGAGGAAATTACTGACATGGCGGAAAAGGAACAGGCTATGCAGGCGCTGATACACCGGATCATGCCGCTTTCTATTAACCCGCACAATCATCCGTCGCATGGTATTGCCGAGAACGAATATGATATTGGTGCAAAAATAGACCTGGTTTTATACAAGATAGTATTAGTAAAAAAGACTGGAAGGTTTGAGCACAGATAAGGGCCTCCAATAACATAATAAGCGGTACATCTGCTGTAATAAATACCGGCACCTATACCCTTTACTACCCGATGGATGGAATTCATTCCTGTTTCGGTAAATATGGTGGTGATATCCTGTGAGGGGAAACGCCACCCGTTGCGGAACCGGTAAGCCGGTTCCGTTTTTTGTTTGCTATCTGATTATCTGTTCGTATGATCTTTTTTACAGAGTTCACTTAAAGCAAATTTTTATGTGATAACGGTCAATAATTGTTGTGTCTTATGTCATTACATGCAGGTAATGAGTCAGTTAGTTTTGTTAAAAAAAGATCTATCATGAAAAAGTTACTTGTACTAACCAACTTTTCTGACGAAGCCGCTGAAGCCGCAAAATTTGCCACTGTTTTGAGCGAAAAATTAAGAACCGACATTGTGCTGTTCAATAGCTTTTTAAGCCAGCCCATCATGCCGGATCTTTCCGGCGGGGCCTGGATGGTTGGTGAACTTGCCCCGGTGCAAGAGTATAAGCAGGAAGTATTGAAACTTAGTCATGAACTTGCTGCTATCGTAAAAAAAACTCCGCCAGGATTACACCAGCCAAGAATTTATGAAGAAGAAGGCGAGGGCAATCTTGGCTCAAATGTGAAGGGGATTATTGATAAGGGCCGTATAGAAATGGTAGTGATGGGCGCGCCACAGGGGAGTGGCCTGGAGCATTTTCTCTCCGGCAGCGATACTGCATCTGTTATGGACCATAGCACCCGGCCTGTGATGGTATATCCGCTTGGCTGTAATGTTAAAAATTTGCACAAAATTGTATTTGCAACTGATTTTAACGAGGCGGATTTAATGGCGCTTCGTTACCTGGAAAAGTTAAACCACATTTTCAAGTTCCAGGTTTCAGTTGTTCACGTAAACGAATTCGGCGAAACCCATTTACCTGCCGAAAAAGAAAAAACTTTCTTTAAAGAGTTAAAGAAAATTAAGATGCCAGGCCTCACTTACGAAAGCGTTCGCGGCAAAGATACCGTGGAGCGGTTGGTCAACTACCTGGAAAATTCAAACGCAGACCTTTTGGTGCTTATGCATCACAAGAGGGGCTTTTTTAACGAATTGTTCGGTTCAAGTATAACTAAAACAATCATGAAAAGAGCGATACCACTGTTGGTAATTCCATCCGATCTGCACGCATAGAAATTGGTAATCCAGTAATATCACTATCCCATGAAAAAACTGCTCGTTATAAATGACAATTCGCCGGCCGCAAACCATGCCTTGCGGTTCGCTTTAAAAATCGCGGAAATATTTGGTTCAACGGTTACAGTTGCCAATACCGTAAAAACACATGTTAAACAGCACTCGATACCGCTGGTTGCAGTTGGGCGCGCCCACAACACCTTGCCATACAAGGATAGCTTTGTAAAGCTAAAGTCTACCCCAGTAAAAACAAAAGTTCCGGTTTCATATCTTGATATATCCGACCTTGGCGCAGAGCAGGTAATTGAACTGATTAATAGATGCCAAATATCGCTGATAATTAAAGGAATGGATCATCTTGCCGTACAACGGAGTACCAATATAAACGGAATTTTGAACAGGGTGAGATGCCCGTTGATGCTTATACCGCTGGGATGGCAACTGAAGGTTTTTAAGCGGTTAACTTACTTAGCAGATCTGCGGTATTGCCGCGTTGAAATAATCAAGTTTTTATTTGAGCTGGCCAAGCCATTTCATGCAAACCTTTGCATAGCAAACGTACCCGCAAAAGGGCTTCCGTACATGGATGATGCCTACGCTAAAAGCGTATTTGACGAAAAAGTGCGATTTGTTGATTACGACGCTATCCAATTAAATCATATCAGGGAGAGGGATCTTCAAAAGATTATGGATGTAATGGTAAACGGCCTGGATAATGACCTTTTTGCGGTGGTAAACCATCGGTTCCATTTTGAGCAGATCATGGGGCGAAGGATCACCAATGTGCTGCCCGCCGGAATTACGATTCCGCTATTAATATTCCCTTATTAATGCATCGCTAAATTTCACATGACTGGAAAAAGGAAGTTATCCGTGTTTGGGTTTTTGCTGTTGCTTACAATCAGTGCTTGCACTAAACGCAGGGAGTCTACAAAAGCATCAGTACACGATATCTCCATATCGCTATATGCATCGGCAATTGTAAAGGCAGACGGGCAATACACAAGTTACTCAGTAGTGCCGGGTATTGTAAAAACTGTAAATGTTGTGCCCGGCCAGCCGGTGAAGCCGGGACAAGTGCTATTTACGCTTGATAACGCTGAAGCAAATTTAAATGTTGAAAACTCGCTGCGCAACCTCGAATTCAATCGCGACAATTACCGAAGTGGTTCAGAAAAATTACAGGAGGGTATCTATAAGGTGCAGCAGGCAAAGGATAAGTTTTTGTTAGATTCTTCATTTTTCTACCGGCAACAAAACCTTTGGAGCCAAGGGATTGGTACCCGGGCGGAATTCGATCAGCGCTCATTAAATTTCAATAATGCCAGGATAGATTACCAACTCGCCAAAAAAAATCTATCGCAGTTAAAAAAAGATTTGAAGATTGAAATGCAAACAGCAGGTACTAATTACCAAATCAGTACCAAACGCCGCAATGATTATACCATTAAAAGCGAAATAAGCGGTTTGGTTTTTAATGTGATCGCTGTAAAGGGCGAATTGATAAATAATCAATCGCCTTTAGCTGTAATAGGGGAACCCGGTGGTTATTATTTAGAAATGAGCGTAGACGAAAATGATATAGTTAAGGTGAAGACGGGGCAGCGGGTGGAGATAACGATGGACAGCTACAAAGGGAAGGTGTTTACAGGTACAGTGAACAAAATTTACCCCATAATGGATGAGCGTTCGCGCACTTTTAGGGTGGATGCGCAATTCGTTGATGCGCCTCAACAGCTTTATCCAAACTTAAGCGCCGAAGTTAATACTGTTATTGAAACAAAACGGAAAGTTATTACCATACCAAGGGCTTATCTTGATAAATATAATCGTGTTTGGCTACCAGGCAATAGGAAGCGGCAGGTAGTTATTGGTGCAAATGATGAGCGGATTGTAGAGATAAAACGCGGGCTTAAGGAACTGGAAACCATTTACAGGCCCGATTGACATGAAAGTTAAACTCTTGTTGAGCATCGCTTTAACCTTGCTGAAAGCACGCTTGAAGCAGTCAATAGTGGCGCGGCAGGTGTTACTTTCGGAATTGCGATGTTTATTGCGCTAATAAGCTTCATGACGGGCTTAAATAACATGTTGGATAGCCTGGTGACCAACCGGGCGCCACACATCAGGCTATATAATGCTGTGGCTGCTTCAAAAGTTCAGCCGATAGATATGGCCGGCGAATATACCGGCTTCCGAAACCTGATATATTCTGTTAAACCCAAAGACAGGGGCAAAGAAATTTACAACGCTCAACGAATATTAATGGCTATAAAAGCTGATGATCGGGTAATAGATGCCGCGCCCAGGATAAACACTACGGCGTTTTTTAACAGCGGCAAAATTCAGCTATCGGGGGTGATAGACGGTGTAGATGTAGCATTGGAAGAAAAACTATTTCATTTAAACGAGAATGTTGTAGGCGGCAGTATTGCCGACCTTGCGGTAATTGATAACAGTATTGTAGTAGGCAAGGGCCTTGCCGATAAGTTGCTTGCAAAAGTAGGGGATATGGTACAGGTTACCACGCCAGAAGGCGACAGGGCTGCGTTGAAAATTGTTGGAATAGTGCAGTTTGGGATAGCCGAAATTGACGATATACAGAGTTATACATCTCTTGAAACAGCGCAAAAACTGCAGGGTAAGCCGGCAAGTTATATAACCGATATACAGGTGAAACTAAATGACATAACGCTTGCACCGAAACTTGCAAAAGAATACTCCAGGTTATTTGATGTAAATGCTATAGACATCCAAACAGCGAACGCGCAATTTGAAACCGGCACCAGCGTGCGCAACACAATAGCTTACAGCGTTAGCGTTACATTATTAATTGTTGCCGGTTTTGGCATCTATAACATTTTAAATATGATGATCTACGAAAAAATGGACGCTATTGCTATACTAAAAGCCACCGGCTTTTCCGGTACCGATGTTAAAGCCATTTTTATTCAACTGGCCCTGGTGCTTGGTGTAGTTGGTGGTATTGTTGGCCTGCTATTGGGTTATTCCTTATCACTTATTATTAGCCGGCTGCCTTTTGAAACTTCCGCACTGCCAACAATTAAAACCTACCCGGTTAATTTTGGCGGCATTTATTATATTATCGGGATAACATTTGCGCTGGCAACTACTTATTTAGCAGGCCTGCTGCCCGCACGTAAAGCAGCAAAGATCGATCCGGTGACAATTATCAGAGGTAAATGACAAAAACACCGGTGCTGCATACAGCAAATATTAATAAATACTTTTTAGACCCGGTGCGGTTTCGCGTTCTGTCTGATATCGATCTTTCGATAGACAAGGGAAGCTTTGTTTCCATTACAGGTAAATCGGGGTGTGGTAAATCTACGCTACTGTATATTTTATCTACAATGGATACGGATTATGAAGGAGAGTTATTCCTGGACGGCACGCTATTGAGCCGAAAGAATAATGCCGAGCTTGCTTGTGTACGTAATGAAAAGATAGGGTTCATATTTCAATTTCATTACCTGATAGAAGAATTTAACGTACTTAAAAATGTGATGCTGCCGGCCCTGAAACTGGGAAAGTATAGTGCCGGGCAAATTGAAGACAGAGCAATGGCACATTTAAAGGTTTTGGGGATAGATAGCCAGGCACTTAAGAGTGCTCATCAGCTTAGCGGCGGGCAAAAACAGCGCGTGGCAATAGCCAGGGCGTTGATCAATGACCCGCTGATTATTATGGGCGATGAACCCACCGGTAACCTTGATAAAGCTAATAGCGATATCGTTTTTGGGATATTTAAAGATATTTCTGCGGAAAATAAACAGACCGTTTTGGTTGTAACGCACGATCCTGATTTCGCTAAAAGAGCAGACAGGATAATCCAAATGGAGGATGGCAGGATCGTATCCTGAAAATAAATGGAGCAACTTGTTCTACATCACTTAATTAACTGACGGAGGTCATCCTGCGCCGTTTTGATTATAATCAATTTTGATTATATGGAAGCCGCATTTAAAATACATCGCATTATTGGCCGTTGCAAAACACTGCTCGCTGTAACACTAACTATTATTGTATTCTTTGCTTCAGAGCAACCTGCCTCGCCAGCATCATTCTCACAGCTTACTAAGCCAAAAGTAGCGGATCTCCAGTCTGAAATTCAACGGCAATTAAACAGCGGCGGTATATGGCTTAGTTTCCCTGCATCCACCAAAAAATTTTACGCTCAAAAAAAATATCAGCCCTATTGGATCGCGGGCAAAAACCAGGACAAAACGTGGAAGGCCATGTTAATGCTCGATTGTGTTCTTCAATTTGGATTATCATACAGTGACTACCGCTACAACGATCATCTACCTACGCTATATCACGATATACTTGAAAAGCCGGATCAAGTATCGCTGGCTAAACAGGCCAGGTTTGAAATTATGCTTACCGACGATATCATTACGTTCATCAACCAGTTACACTTCGGGGTTTTAAATCCGGCGTTTGGCCCTGGTGCCATTGATAGTTTAAACAATACATTTCGCGCAGAATCTGTGCTGGCCTATGCAATGGAAAAAGAAAAATTCATGGCGGAATTATTATCTGTACAACCCAAGTCGAAGCAATATGAGCGCCTTCAGCGCTATCTAAGCGATACTGTTCGCTACATGGATAACTGTGGCGAGTTGCCGGAAGGAGAGTTGCAACAGGTGGCATTAAACATGGAACGATTGCGCTGGGCGCAAATTGATGAAGATAGCTATCTATTGGTTAATATCCCTGCTTACAAACTGGAATATTATTTGCCCGATTCGGTATATAATTTTAAGGTAATTGTTGGGAGGCCGGAATCCCCAACCCCTTCTCTGCAAAGTGAAATACGATCCATCACAACCGCACCGGATTGGAAAGTCCAGCGGTCTGTATTTGTTAATGTTATTCTGCCCAACGCTTTAAAGAGTAATGATTATTTACAAAGCAACCATTACTCCATATACAATAAAAGCGGCCAGTATATCAACGCCAAAGGTGCTCAGCTCGCAGCTATCACCCAACACCCGGAAAACTATTACGCCCGGCAATCGGCCGGGTGTGATAATGCACTTGGGTTAATGGTATTTCGGTTTCCTAACCTGTATGAAATATCGATGCACGATAGCCCCGACCATACCCTCTTTGCGATGAACGAGCGGGCATTGAGCCAGAGCAGCCTTCGCATTGATAACCCGCTATTGCTGGCAAAGCTAATGCTCAATTATGTAGGAGATGACAGCAAAATTAACAGAATGCAAAAAACTTTTACATCAGCAAAAACACAAACATTTAACCTTAAAAAAGCTATTCCACTTAAGATAGCTTATCTCACTTGCGATATCAGCAACGGGCAACTTGTTACTTATACGGATATATACAACCTGGATAAAAACCTGCGCCTGATCATGTTTGGTATGGGCAGGCCAATTAGCATGCGATAAAATATAAACAATGGAAAAGATATTAGTTACCACAGATCTCTCGGTAAACTCAAAGCCCGGCATACGGTTTGCCATGCAGCTTGCTGAACAACGTGATGCTGAACTGATTGTATTACACGTTTTTTATGTATTAAAGGCTACTTCGTGGAGTGCAGAGACTTATAACCATTACGTTAAAAAGACTAAAGAAAATCTGGAAGAAGAGCTGGCTGCCTTTCTTAGATCTATTCAACGGGCTACCAATGTTCCTAAAATAAAATGCCAGGTAGCGCTAAAGCATAATACGAACGTAGTAACCGAAGTAATGGCCTTTGCAAAAGAGAATGATTGCGCATACATCTGCATCAGCACACGCGGGGCTGGAATTATAAAAAAAATATTTGGCACACATACCAGCGACTTGATTACTCATTCGCCAATCCCTGTAATTAGCGTTCCGAATAAATGGAGATTAAAGCCCATTAACAAAGTCTCATACGCTACCGACCTAATGGACTATGATGCCGAACTAAAAAAAGTTGTTGCTTTTGCGCAGCCTGTTAAGGCAAAAGTTGATATGCTTTACCTAACGCGCTTAAACGAAATATTACCGGATAAAGAACTGATAGAAAAAAGCTTAAAAAAAGAAACGGGATACCGCGTGAACGTCAGCTGTAAAAGAATCAACATTGAAAATACGGTGCTTGAAGAAATAGACGATGTATTAGAACTTAACAAAACATCGGTATTGGTTCTGTTTACGCATCAGCACAGGAAGTTTCTTGACAGGGTAGTGTTTCCGGGAAATGCAGAGCAATACTGCTTTTATGGTAAGGTACCCTTATTGACTTTTAATAAGGAGAAATAAAACAGGCATCACTACTCGCAAATAGCAATTATGAAAAAAATCATCGCAGCGTTCGACGGATTAAAATTTTCCGAAGCGACAATGAAATATGCTGCCCGTATGGCGGCCGATACGAATGCACTATTGGGCGGAGTTTTCCTTGAAAGCTTTTTGTATCACAGCTTCCATTTGTTTGATATGGTTGGAAGCCAGGGCGTTTCTAAAGTAAAGCTTAAACATCTGTTAGAAAAAGATAAACAAACCCGTAGGGATGCCGCGCAAGTTTTTAAGGCACATTGCGATAACCTTGAAATAGACTGTATCATTCATCACGACAAGATATTTGCACTGGAGGACCTGATAAAAGAAACAATATATAGCGACTTGCTCATTATCGACGCGAAGGAAACAATGAGCAATCATGCTGAAGATGCACCGGCCACATTCGTGCGTGACATCCTTGCCAATTCACAGTGCCCGGTAATGGTTGTTCCTCCAACATACCAGGATATCCAAAAGGTGGTCCTGCTTTACGATGGCAGCCCATCATCTGTTTTTGCAGTTAAAATGTTTAATTACCTACTGCCGAACCTACGCGACCTGGAAACCGAGATATTGTTTGTAGTCGGAGACGAAAGCCACGATAGGTTACCCGAAGATGCCCTGATAAAGGAATTTATACACAGCCATTACCCCAAAGCGAAGTATTTGGTGCATACAGGCGACCCAGCTGAGCAAATCATTGCTTATCTGAAAAAGCAGGAACTGAACACGCTGGTTGTGCTTGGTGCCTACCAGCGAGGGGTAGTTTCGCGGTGGTTTAAGATCAGTATGGCTGATAAGCTGATGGAAGAGCTTGCCATACCGCTTTTCATCACACATTACCGTTAGCTCTCCCGCAAGATAATTAACTACGGATGCAAAAACTTAAATGGATATGGCTGCTAATAGTATTCTGCGGATGCGGAACGCTCAAACTTAGATCAACATGGCAAGCGCCTGAGTCAACGGGTGCTAATTACCAAAAGATACTGGTAACTGGTTTAATCACGGCGCAGGAAGACAGTTTGCCGGATAGCTTAGAAGAAGATATTGCCGCGGAAATCAAGGCAGTCGGATACCCTGCCGTATCTTGTTATAAGGAATACGGATTTGAAAAACACGGGCAAAATTTAAGCGAGGTACTGGGCGCTGCCGGAAAGAGCAGATTTGATGCGGTTTTTACTGTTGCATTGGTGCATAAATCTTCGGAAAAACAATTTATCCCATATCATCAGGATTTTACGCTTTATATATCTCAATACAATATGGGATGGCTTGTACAAAATAATTCTGCATACCATATTTTTGAGCCTGGTTATTGGATAGAAAATGTGAAGTGTGTATGGGAAATTAACCTGTATGAGTTGCCATCGCAAAAACTTATTTACTCATCACAAACCGAATCCTTCGACGGAGCAATTCCCGCGCATTTTGGCAGGCAGTATGGCGCTTTTATTGTTAAAGATTTGATAAAGAAGCACGTGTTATTCCGCAAAAAGCAGCCGAAAGTTCCTCAAACTATCGATTCTGCAAACGGTTCCGCTTATCGACAAGGCACATTTTGATATTATCCTGACGGATGCCGTGATAACCTTTATTAATAATATACACTTTGGAAAATACAACCCTGACTTTCCCGCTGCGATAATCGACAAAGGAGACTTGCCTTTTAATACTATTGATTTAATCTACAAGGCTATGCAAAGCAAAGATTTTGTATCGGTGATATTGAATGCGCAACCGAAGAACCAACTGTATAAAAATTTACAAAACCGCATGCATGCGGTGGTAAGTTTGCAGTTAGATGATTGCCATAAGTCCCCCAATGCCGAAATGCGTAAGATAGCGCTCAATATGGAAAGATTAAGATGGGCGGCGCTTGATACTGATAACTTTATACAGGTTAATATTCCTTCTTATAATCTTAGTTTCTACCATAAAGGAACTGTTGATACTTTTAGAGTAATAGTGGGGAAACCCGGCAATCCAACGCCCGCATTAAATAGCCTTATAACACACTTTACCACATCTCCGGAGTGGAAAGTGCCCCAAAAGATCTTTGCAAATGAATTGCTTCCCAAGGCCATTCGTAATATCGCCTATCTGGCTAATAATCATTTTTCTATTTACACCGATGGCGGAGTGCTGATAGACCCGGATAAAAACTATCTCAAAATAATTTTGAAAACACCACAACGATACCGGGCAACCCAGTCTGCCGGCTGTGACAATGCTCTTGGCCAGGTGGTTTTCAGGTTTGCAAATATTTATGACATATACCTGCATGATACGCCCGAGCAGAGCTTATTTTCAAAAAGCACCGCGCTATAGTCATGGCTGTATTCGCGTTCAGCATGCTATTAATCTTGCCGGCTTTTATTAGCTAA
>NZ_CAMLOV010000032.1 GCF_946481715.1 uncultured Mucilaginibacter sp.
GCTGCAATAGAGTGCGCACGGCGCGGGCTATCCTGGAAACAAAACGACTTAACGTTGTATCCAAGCTCGGCCAATGATGCGGCTGCCGATGCACCGGCCAAACCGGTACCCACAATAATCACATCATATTTACGCTTGTTAGCAGGGTTAACCAGCTTTAAGTTAAATTTATGCTTGCTCCATTTTTCGGCCAGCGGGCCCTGCGGAATTTTAGCATCTAAACTCATGTTTCTTTCTATTTACGATTTTAGATTTAAGAGTTACGATTTTTTGAATTTTGAAGAGCTAAGCTATTCGTAAATCTAAAATCGTAATTCGTAAATTATTTGGATAAACTCTGGATAAAATACACGATCGGCATCAGCGCAAACCCTAAAGGAATAATTACCCCGAAGAACCACGTACCGAAGAAGTATACTATTGGCTTGTATTTACGGTGCATCCACCCCAATGTTTGGAAAGCACTTTGGAAGCCATGCAACAGGTGGAACGACAACGCCCCCATAGCTATTACATAAAACACCACGTAAAACACATTGCTAAAGCTCTCCTGTACACGCGCATGTATATCTTTCACACGCATAATTTCCAGGTCGCCGTCTGTAGTGAAGGACCTTTCAAACTCCTGGTTTGGCGGGTTAAACGATGTTACCGTCCGTTCGCCGGTTACCTGGTTGGTGGTGTACTGTTTAAAGCCAAGTTCGTGCTTGTACTTATACGTTAGCCAAAAATCGCTCATGTGTATTACAATGAACACCAACAGGATAGAACCTAACAGGCCCATGTTTTTTGATGACCACGACGCATCAGACTTTGGTTGCACTGCGTAACCTACCGGCCTTGCCCTGCGGTTTTTTACCGTAAGTATTAAAGCGTATACCGCATGTACAATAATAGTAATGTACAGGATGTAGGCAATAACCTCTATCGGCGGAAAATGCGTTAAGAAATTGGCATAGGCGTTAAAAGAATAACCTTCGTCCTTGCTAAAAAGCAGCAAGTTACCACCAAGGTGTACAATTAAAAAAGTACACAAAAACAAGCCAGTTAAAGCCATGATAAGCTTCTTTCCCAGTGATGAGTTAAAGGTTTGTTTGAATTCGCTCATTATTGATTCAGATTTATTTAGGCAAAAGTATTTATTAAAAGCCAAAACATATAAATGCTTTCGGCTTTATAAAGCATAATCCATTATTTAGAAACAATCTAAAAGAATTTTTTCCGCATAACCGTACTGCACTGTATTTTTTTTGATTTACGTTGTGGAAACCGCCTGTTGTTTGCATCCATAAGGAAACCACAATAAATTATGAACAGGCTAAACTTATCCCTCCTATCCATTTTGGCGCTACTGATATTGCCATGGCAAATAGCCGGCGCCCAAACCCCGCAACTAACGGTTGATGGCAAAAGCAATAATGGCGTAACCCTGCAACAATTAAAAATAGATGTGGCTATTTATGGCAACATCAGCCGCACTACTTGGCAAATGACATTTTATAACGCCAGCAGCCGCATACTGGAAGGCACATTGCTTTTCCCGCTGAAGGATGGCGTGAGCGTGAGCCGGTATGCTTTGGACATCAACGGCAAGATGCGCGAAGCGGTACCGGTTGACCGGGGAAAGGGCACGGTGGTTTTTGAATCGATAGAACGCCGCAGGGTAGACCCAGGCTTGCTGGAGAAGGTAGAAGGCAATACCTTCCGTACGCGTATCTATCCTATCAACCCAAACAGTACCCGTACCGTTATTATAGGGTACGAGGAAGAGATACCCATGGCAGCAAACGGCAGCCTTAAATTCTCGCTCCCGCTAAATTTGAAGGATACCGTTAAAACATTCTCGCTCACCGCATCGGTTGTGCAAAGCGCTGCTGCGCCGGTTGCCGATGATACCAGCGGCTACGCGCTGAAATTCGATAAACACCAAAACACCTATTCCTCATCTATCAATAAAGTTAATTATACTCCTTCGCATTCCTTATCATTTTACATCCCAAAACCACAGGATGTTGCCGAGGTGATGATACAGCCGCAAGGCAATAAATATTACTGGTTTATCAATACTGCTATCCCTGCACAAACTATTGCCAAGCCGTTGCCACACAGCATTGGCCTGCTTTGGGATGCCTCGCTCAGCGGCGCTAACAGGGATATTAAAAAAGAACTGGCACTGCTTGACGCGTACTTTAAAAAAGTAAACAACGCACAGGTAAACCTTATCACGTTTAGCAATACCATCCTAAAAAATCAAACATACGCTATAACAAATGGCAATTGGGATGCGCTTAAAACCGAACTGGAACAAACCGTTTACGACGGTGCAACAAACTTTGGCAAGCTGGACCTAAGCAAATACCCGGCAGATGAGTATTTGCTGATGAGCGACGGGCATCAAACTTTTGGCGAAGGGCAAATAAAATTGAGCGGCAAGCCTGTTTATTGCATCAACTCATCGGCCGCTGCCGATTATAGCAACTTGAAACTTATCGCCCTTAAAACCAATGGCGAACTGATTGACCTTACCGGCGATGATAACACCAAAGCCTTAGCCGCGCTCACTATACAGCCCCTGCGTTTTTTAGGCATTAAAGCGGGCAGCACGGTTGATGAGAATTACCCTTCCTTACCGGTTACGGTTAGCGGTGCGTTTTCCATCGCGGGCATTACTAAAGACCCAAACCAAACCATTACCCTGCAATATGGCTACGGCAATAAAGTAAGCTTTGAGAAACAGGTAACGCTTGAGTTGGCTGCCAATGCGGTGGAAAATGTGGATGTGGCCAAGCTTTGGGCGCAGAAAAAAATAAGCGAGATGGATATTAATTACGAGGCCAACCGGCAGGAGATAGAATCCTTAGGCAAACGCTTTGGCATTGTAACCCGTAATACATCGCTTATTGTGCTGGAAACCATAAACGATTATATACAGTACGATATTGAGCCGCCTACCGAGTTGCGGGCACAATACGATGCCATTATGAAACAGCGCGGCGATGTTGCCCGCAGCCCGGCGCGCGAAAACCTAACAACAGCCGAAAACACTTTAAAAGAACTTACCCAATGGTGGGATAACAGCGCCGCACTTGCAAAAGCCACAGCAAGCAATACAAGCACTCCCGCCCCTGCGGCAGCAAATACTTCAACCCCAACTAATCCTGCTAACACACGGCTTGTAAACCCGGCCGCAGCAGGGAGCAACGGCGAAGGACGTACCATAACCGGGATTGTAAAGGCAAAAGACGATGGCGCACCAATACCAGGTGCCACCATTAGGGTAAAGGGTACTAATACCGGTACGCAAACCAATGCAACCGGCCGTTACAGTTTATGGGTGCCAAACCGGGCGAAATTGCAAATTTCGTTTTTGGGCTATACCGCACAAGAAGTTAGAATTGGCTCGGGCAGCGTTTTGAATGTTACCCTCAAGACGTCTTCTAATCAATTGAATGAGGTTGTAGTAACAGGCTATGGCACATCAAGGCGAAGGGATGTTACCGGCGCTGTATCTGTAATACGTGCTGATGACGCGGCAGATAACGCGCCCGTGCAGGAACCGCCTGCAGTGCAGGATGTACAAGTAGCACCTGCTAATGCTGCACCAAGCTCCCAGGCACCCGGTTCATCGGCAAATGTAACATACAAAGAAATTAACAGGCCAATTACGGGGTCATTACCTGGACTAACGGCACAGGTTGCGGGTTTGTCCGTGCAAACGGTTAATAACAACATCGACCCAAACCTTAAAATCAGGCTGCGCGGCAACAAGTCGCAAATGCAGGGGCGGTCTGCCCTTATTGTTGTTGATGGCGTGCCAATACCCGGTGCTTCACTTTCCTCTGTCAATCCCGATGATATTGTAAGTACCAATATTTTAAAAGGAGCCGGCGCATCGGCCATCTACGGTTCGGAAGCATCTAATGGGGCAATTATCATTACTACCAAAAAAGGAAAGGCAACCCGTTCAGCAACAAATACAACCGACTCTGTCGCTATAGCTACAGTTCCAACCCAGGCGGAGGGGATATCCATCGCCTATAAAGCTGCCGATATGGAGTATTTAAAAACCATCCAAAAAACAGGCAAGGCCGCTCAATATCAAAAATACCTGGAGCTACGTGTGGCGTTTACCGCCGACCCTGTGTATTATTTCGACGTTGCCGATTACTTTATAAAAACCGGCAACAAGGAAGTTGGCGCCCGCATACTAAGCAACCTTGCCGAAATGGACCTGGGCAGTTACGAGTTATACAAGATGCTTGGCTATAAGCTGAAACAACTGGGTGATTTTGAAGGGGAATTGTTCGCCTTTAAAAAGGTTACGGAACTGCGCCCGCTGGATCCGCAAAGCTTCCGCGATTATGGGCTGGCATTAGAGGATGCCGGTAAACCACAGGAAGCACTGGATGTGCTTTATACCGCCATGACAAAAAGCTATAGCAGCGATGCCGAAAGCCTTTACCGCGGCATACAGGAAGTGTTCCTGCCCGAAATAAACCGGATCATCGCTTTAAACAAAGGCAAGCTTAACTTATCCGCCATCCCTAAAAGCATTATAAAACCCCTGCCTGCAGATATCCGCATTGTAATGGATTGGAACATGAACAATACCGATATTGACCTTTGGGTAACCGACCCTAATGGCGAGAAATGTTATTACAGCAACAAGCACACCCAAATTGGCGGCCGCATGTCTAACGATATGACGCGAGGCTTCGGCCCCGAGCAGTTCCTGTTAAAGTCGGCCATAAAAGGCACTTACAAAATCGAGATCAATTATTATGGCAACAGCCAGGTAACTATAGCCGGCCCAACTACCATTATGGCCGAGTTGTTTACCCACTACGGTACGCCGCAGGAGAAAAAAGAACTCATAGTGCTGCAAATGCAAAAAGATGCTAAAGGCGGCGTTTACATTGGGGACCTGGATTTTAAGTAATCCCCAATCACCGGCGGCGGCTGTGTTGCAGTATCATTGAGATAGGTGTTTGAGTTAGTGGTTATGTAACTTGCTTAAAACCGATCTCCTATAATCTATTATAACGCATAGCTGAGTGTTAATTACGGAGTTTTAATTTCGGTCATTTTCTAAAATAACAACAAATTAACTTATCTTAATAGTTTGAATATTAGATCTATAATTCTCGCCAATCGGTAAAACTTCATCCCCTATTTGAATATTCGTTCGGTTGATGGAACTTATCAGGGATTTATTTACTAAGTATGACCGGTGTATCCGTACAAAATTTTCATCTGGCAAAAGTTCTACGAGGTATTTCATTGTCATTAAAATGATGTAGTTACCTTGAGTAGTTTTTAAGGATATGTAATCTTTGATAGATTGAGCGAATAATATATCGGAATGCAAAACTTTAGTATACGAACCACCGACTTTAAAATAGGTGAATAAGCTAATTTCCTTTTTTTCCGGCGTTTGGATTTTTAGTAGTTTATCGATGCTCTTTCTAAAACGCTCGAAGGTAATCGGCTTAAGCAAATAATCTACGGCTTCCAAATCAAAACCACTCATGGCAAATTCAGGGAAAGCCGTTGTGAAAATAATACTTGGCGGAGACTTCAGGGATTTAATAAAGTCGACGCCGTTAATTGCAGGCATTTGAATGTCTAAGAGGATCAGATCGATTTTTTCTTTATGCAGGATTTGAAATGCGTCTAATGCGTTATTGCATTTTTTTACTAAGACTAACTCATTACATTTTGAAACATGGCTTTCCAGTACATCCTGTGCCAGTGGCTCGTCGTCAACGATTATGCATCTGATCATATATTTTGTAATGTCAAATTCACTGAATAACTCGCCGGATCATCAATCACTTTCAAGATATGCCGGCCATTATATAAAAGGTTTAATCTCTTATGGATGTTACCTAATCCAACCCCTCCGGAAGGCTTAACCTTTTCATTAGCGGCTTTCGTATTATACACTTCCATATTGATCTCGTTTTCTTCAACCCTGATAAAAACGGCAACTGAGCCTTCGTAAAGCTCATTTTGAATACCATGTTTAAACGCGTTCTCTATGAATGGCAATAAGATTAAAGGCTCAATAAACCTATTGTCAGTGTTTCCCTGAACGTGGTATTGTATAGTGATTTTACTTTGGTGCCTTATTTTTTCTGTATCAATATAGTTTGAAATGAAGTCCACCTCTTTTTTCAATGGCACCTTCTCACTATCAGATTCATACAGAATATATCGCATCATGTCCGCCAGTTTCGCTACTAAAGGCGCTGTATCCAACGATTGTTTTAGTGCCAAAGAATAAATATTATTCAGCGTGTTGAAGAAAAAATGGGGATGCAGCTGTGCTTTAAGGTATTTTAATTCATTGTGCAATTGCTCTTCTTTTAACATGCGCATCTGCTTGGATTGCTGGTCAAATTGTATAAAGTAAGCTAATGCCAATATTGATAGCAATCTGGTAAAAATGTGAACAACGCTAAATGTTAGCGGTTTGTTGCTGCTTAAACTCTCAAATGCATCGTGCCGAAGGTCATAACTCAGAAATGGGGAGTGGTAAATTATGTAATAACTGACTTTGCCGTAAAAGTGGAATACTACCAGGAATGGGATAATGATGGCCGCAATGAGTATAGTTTTTTTTCCCTCCAGGAAATATTTCTGTACTATTTTATAAAACAAGTAAAATGGTATAAGATCGCTTAGCCCGTATATAAAACGGAATTCAAAATCGTTCCAGGTTAACCTGGCATCAGGAATCCCCATTTTAAATTCCAAATCTGTTAAGATGGGGAACAGTATAAAGTACACTACAAAGAATATGATCTCAATAACAGTGTAACTAAAAAAAAATCTTCTCGCTTTAACTTCCACTTGGGCAAATTAATAAAGTTCAAGCAAACATGTCGACAAAATCTTCGACAAAATCCAGTAAATCATCGGCCAAAAAGTTTCTTTTATGTATTCGTCGGGTTTACTCATTGCCACGTCTAATTGTCGAAAATACAGTGTTCTATGCTCATACATTTGAATCATAATACATCAACATGAGACTAATATATCGGTCATTTATCATCTGTGTGCTCTTCTATTCGTGTATGTCAAAGCATAGAAAAGAAACCACAAAGCCTTATCTCCTGACCGGAGAAATCGAAGGCTTTTCAAATGGTGATAAAATATATCTGGTAAAAGGTGATAAAACCGATTCGTCAAAAATTGTTAACGGGGAATTTAATTTCCTTGGAACTATTGACGGGAAGGCAGAGCATGTAATGTTAAGAAGCAAGGATTATAAATTTTACAAGTTCTTTTGGATAGAAGCAGGTACAATCAAATTCATCAAAAAGCAAGGCTGGAATCAACCTAAGATAGAAGGTTCTGAAACTCAGAGGTCTCAAGATACTTTGGATATGGCTTTGGAACCCTATACAAAACTTCAAAGTACTATTGCGCAATTAGAGAGAAGCGGCTCGAGCCAACAGGATACCTCTTATTCTAATAAACTGAATGCCCTGCAGCTACTAATTGACAGCGTGAATTATGCTTTCGTAACAAAAAGGCCCAATCACCCGGTAAGTTTAGAGTTATTGAAAACCTACTATTCAACGTGGGGTAAGAAGAAAGTACAGCCAGTGTACAATTCATTAACAGGCCAGAATAAAAGTTCTGATATAGGAAAAGAACTTTCATCCTACATCTCGCATAACAAAGATCTAACTGTGGGTAGCAGGTTCGCAGATTTCAAGCAGTACGATGTTTCGGGTAACACAATCAGGCTTTCTGATTACGCCGGAAAAGTTATCCTGGTCGATTTTTGGGCTTCCTGGTGTAGCCCTTGCAGGGCACAAAATCCTCAACTCAAGGAGCTGTATAGCTTATTTAAAGATAAGGGACTTGAAATTATAAGCGTGTCCATAGATGAAGACAGGGGGAGTTGGATTAAAGCAGTCGGCCAGGATGGCTTGCCATGGGTAAATGTCTCGGCCGGCCGGGAAAAGTTTAACACGGCTGCACTCACCTATGGGGTTTCCGAATTACCCAGTAATGTCTTGATAAACAAAGCGGGGGTTATTGTTAAACAAAAAATCGGTGTCCCTGAACTGAAATACGAGCTAAATAAATTACTTAAATAACAGACTAAAAACTAAAATCATGCTTCCTATTAAATGTAACATTTGCAAATCGACACTAACCAAATTTGGTTCTGGCCTTATCATTTTATTGATGGCATTGGCCTCCTGTAAAACCAAGCCTTCGCAAGCAGTAGTAAAAGAAAAACAACCTTCTGCTTTCGCCGAAATTTCCCTAAAGGAACACTTTTACGATTTCGGGAAGATAAAGGATGGTGACACGGTTAAACACACATACCTGTTCACCAATACCAGTAAAATCCCTTTAATGATCAAAGACATCTCGACATCTTGTGGCTGCACGGTACTGAAGTGGTCGAACAAGCCGGTTGCACCTAATTCAACAGACAGTATTACGGTTCAATTTTCAAAACATCACGACCCTGGCGTTCACTTCAAACAAATTATAGTGAAAGCTAACACTAAAGATCCTTATACAGTTTTAAACTTTAAAGCTTACATACAAGGTTAAACAATCAAATATTCATAGAAACAATCAAACATTTATTTATTTAAAAATCAAAATCCAATGAAAACAAGTACAAATCAAATCCGCTTCTCATTAGCATTGCTAATTGGCCTGTTTATCTACTCTTCCTGTCAGAAAGAACAGTCGGGTGTTAATTCGACTGACAGAAAGCTTGCACCCGCCATGAATTTTACTCCGGCGAAAACATCAGCAGAATTAATGGCTTTAAGAGCTAACAAGGATGCAAATATCATTCGGACAGTTCAGGAGTTTGACAACACCGTGTCACTACAAAATACGCCACTTGCTAAGTTGTCAAGCACGCAGTTGGCAACTTTCAGGAACAGCCTGGTTGTCCGCGACGGACTCGGGGTAGTGAGTTTGCATTACGGCGTATTGAAAGAAGCCCTTACCTATGATGATTTTGCAGTCGTTTTGGGCTTGTTTGGCCTGGATGTAAAACAAGGTTACTGGGGCCTTAGCAATGACCCGGCAATACAGGCAAAGTTAAGCCCTCCAACTCAACAAACCTCTTCAGTTAGCGAAACCAATGCCGTCGCAGTAGGAAAGGATTATGAAGGATACTATTGTTCCCTGCAAAAGACCTGCACTAAGGCTAAAGACTACATATGCATGTCTGGCTGTTAACTTAAAATAAAATAGCAACCCGTAAAACTTGGAACCTATGTTACTTAATCGATTTCTGCCGATCTGCTTTGCAATCGTTTTTACCCTTGCAAGTTGTCAAAAGGACTATAGCAAAGCCGATTTAAAAGGGCTTGCATCTCAAACATCCATCAATTTCATACCAGCGAAAACTTCAGCTGAATTATTGAGTTTAAGAAATCAAAAATCGGCAAACATTATCCGGACACTGGAGGACTTCGACGCTGCCGTACTATCCCGGAGCACTCCGCTGTCAAAGTTGTCCAGTGATCAAATACTTGATTTCAAAAACAGCCTTACAATTAAACCGGGTACCGGGATCGTAAGCCTTCAATACAGTGTACTGAAATCCGCTTTATCTTATGATGACTTCGCAGGTGTGATGGTATTTTTCGGCATAGACATCAAACAGGGTTATTGGGGCTTAAGCAATGATCCTGTAATCCAGGCTAAACTCAGGCTGTCAAATAACATGATCAATTCTACGAATTCAGTTGATAACAGTGAACATGAAAGTTTAGTAGGAGGAGTTGCTGGAATGGATTATATCTGTCAGATGACAACTTCCGGAATGTCGTGCATAAGGCACAAAGGTTCCCTGTGTGACGGTTGTAATTAAAAATCAAACAATTAAATTAAAATAAAATGAAAAAAATCTGGACAATCCGATTATCAGTATTCAGCTTCGCATTAGCAGTACTATTTGTAAGCTGCCAAAAAGAAAATTCAAGTAACGGCTTGAAAACAATCGATGACAAACCGGCTATTAATTTCACACCGGCAAAAACATCGGCAGAACTTTTGGCATTGAGAGCGCAAAAGTCTGCAAACCTTGTCCGTACGCTGGAGGACTTTGACAAGGTGGCGTCTTCGAAAACTACACCATTACGTAAATTATCGCCCACACAGTTAGCTGATTTTAGGAAAAGCTTAGTGGTAAGAGAAGGCGTAGGAGTAGTGAGCCTTTATTACGGCGATCTGAAGGAAACCCTCTCCTATGATGACTTTTCAACCGTATTAGCTTTATTTGGCTTAGACGTTAAAGAAGGGTATTGGGGCCTCAGTAACGATCCGGCGATTCAATCAAAGCTTGTTACGGGCAATACCCAAATCAATGCGGTTGATAATGGAGTTAATTCGGTCGCGCCTGTTGAAGACCACTCAGGATATCTCTGTTCTGCACTTCTTTTGCATACTTGTAAAAAAGCTGCCAACAGCATCTGTTTGTCAGGCTGCTAATTAATCAAACATTTCCACTCTAAAGGCCATCTTAACTTTGTTAAGGCGGCCTTTTTTTGCTGATTACTTTACATCATATAGCTATTTTATTTTCAGAATCATTTTTCGGCTGCGGGTTTTTTTTGCTTAATTAGGGCTGCTAAACCATACACATGAAATTACTTTACACCGCATCTTTTATATTACTGTTATCTGCCTGTAAACCAACCCCAAAGTTAGAACTCACTATTAAAGCTGATGGCGTTGCCAACGGTACGGTACAGTTAAAGCAAGCCAACGAGTTAACCTTTAACGAAGGGTTGAAGAACGGGGAGTTGACAAAAGCCATGCAATTGCAGTCGCCCGGTTACTATAGTTTAAGCATTATTGATAACGATAAACCCATTACCTCTAAAATAGCCTATGATATTTACCTGGAGAATGGCACGTACACCATTCAGCCGGATAAGAACGACCCTGATGCTTACCCGGTGATCACTACCAACTCGGCAACACAAAAAGAATTAACAGATTATTATACGCTTGCCCATAAAAAAGCGGCGGCTTTAGATAAACAGATAGGTGCCGCCATACGTTACCTGGAAACGAAGGAAGTTGCGGCTATGTCAAAATCCGCCCGGGCCGAGATGTACACCCGCACCCGCGCGTTGCAAAAAAAGCGCAGGGATATGGATTTGGCCATACTTAAAGAGTACACCGAAAAATACCCAAAATCAAAAATTGGCGCCCACCTGATGGCGCAGCAATACTACCCCGAAAACCCGGTGGCTTATAACGAGATTTTCCAAAAATTCCCGGATGAGGTGAAGATGAGCGATGATGGCTTAAAGATAAGCAATAAGCTTACGCCCCTGCTTAGCCAGTTTGCCGGCGCGGCAGCACCGGATATTGCCGGCAATACGCCCGATGGCAAACCATTCAATAAATCGGCCATAAACAAACAAGTTATTTTGGTTGAGTTTTGGAAACCGAGCAACGAGGTGAGCCAGCTTATGCATCAGCAACTGGTAAAAGGCATTATTTTAACCCCTGCCGATGAGAAAAAACTCGGAGTAGTTACTGTGGCTATTGATGATAAAACCGATGTCTGGTTAAACGCCATCAAAAAAGACAATAAGCCATGGCAACAGCTAAACGATGGCAAAGGCGACCAATCGCCAAACGTAGCCAAATGGGAGATAAAAACCCTGCCTATGTTCTTTTTGGTTGATAAAGACTGGAAGATGATAAAATCGAACGTTCCTTTTAACGAGATAGATACAGAGGTGCATGAATACCTGCACAAAAAGTAAGTATTGAATGGTGAGCAGTGAGTGGTTAAAATAGTGGCTGTTTGTGCCGAAACACAAGCCACTCACTAATTTATCGCTATCACCTTATCTTTCAGCACGCCGAAAATATTATCATTCTTCAAACTGCGGATGGCAACCTTGCCGGTAAACTTGCCAAAGGATGGCAGTATGGCCTGGTTTTTCCCGAAGGCAAAACAGGGCAGGGTAATGCTTTGCCTGCCACGCCCTACCAGGCTAACACCGGGGTGTATATGCCCGCATAAGACATAACCGCCTTCGGCTCTAACCGTGGGGTCGGCGAGCGGGTGGTGCAGCATCAGGAAGGGGCCAACGCTTAGCTCTTCCGTCAGTACAATATCCAGTGCGAGGTAATGCTTATCGTGGATGATATCGTGGTTGCCCTTTACCAGTACAATTTGCAGTTTAGGGAATTGCTTACGCCACATTACAAACCAGTCCCAGTCGGCATTCAGGTCGCTGTGGAAGAGGTCGCCCAGGAAGATGATCTTTTCGGGGCGGTGCTCGGCAATCAGGTCGGATAGCATCGCCAGGTCATCCTGCTCCATATCCCTCGGGATGGCGATACCCGCCTTGCGGAAATGCCCCACCTTACCTAAGTGCACATCGGCTGCAATCAATGCCTTCTCCTGTTTCCAGTAAATGGCTTTCTGCGGCAGCAATAAAAAATCCTGATCTAAAAAATTAAAAGGGGTGCCCGCACTCATCGTCATAACAGTAGCAAAGATAAGGATTGGTTTGGTGAGTGGAAAATGGTGAGCGGCGCGTGGCGAATTTGCCTCCAATAACATAATAATCTTCAGGAAATGAAAACCACCTTTTTTTGTTAGAAAACCACAGATTTTTAAAGATTTTTAACGGTTTTTTAAGGTTTTAATCTCACTAAAGTACTTGTTTTAATAAAAAGAAAAACCCGGCTCATCGCCGGGCTCCCCAAATTTATAATCACTTAAACTTTCAAATTATTGTATCTCGAACACGTTGCTGAAGCTGCCACCGTTAGGGTAGTACCCGGTGATGATCAGCCTGCCGTTCTTCAGGTTGGTTATCACGTTATCCATGTCGTCAACGCTGTTTATAGGCTGCTTGTTTATAGAGGTAATAACCGAACCCACAGGGATCTCAGTATCATCAAATATACCGCCTGCACGTACCTGGGTCACCAGCACACCAGAGTTCACATGGAACTTGGTTTTTTGTGCCTGAGTTAACGGCTGGAAGCTTGCACCCAATTTGTTAAACAACTCTGCTGCCGATTTAGAAAGCGCTGCTGTTTTAGCGGCAGG
The DNA here is from genome assembly GCF_946481715.1 of uncultured Mucilaginibacter sp. The sequence continues at coordinate 13,082 of NZ_CAMLOV010000032.1, forward strand.
TGCTTCTGCTTTAAGCGTAACATCAAAGTTCTTTTCGGTACCGTTACGTAAAACGGTGATCTTGATGTTGTCGCCGGGTTGTAAACGTGCTACGCGCTCCTGCAGGTCAGATGATTCGTAAACAGTGTTGCCTTCTACCTTGGTGATGATATCGCCGGGTTGGATACCTGCTTTCTCGGCACCACCGCCTTCAACTAAAGAGTTCACATACAGCCCGTTAGTTTTGTCTGTTTTTAAGCCTTGTGCAGCTTCAGGATCGCTCAGGTCGGCAAAGCTGATACCGATGTAACCACGTTTAACCGAACCGAATTTTTTGATATCATTCAAAACCTTCTTAGCCAAATTCACCGGAATAGCAAAGCCGTAACCCTCGTAAGAACCTGTGTGCGAAGCAATAGCGGCGTTAATACCGATCAGTTCGCCGGCAGTATTTACCAATGCGCCACCACTGTTGCCAGGATTAATAGCAGCATCCGTTTGTATAAACGACTCGATACCTTTACGCAAAGTTGGTGTTTGCTGGGTAACCGGGCCAAAAGGATTTTGATCCTGGTCCTCATCATCATCTTTACCAATGATGTTTATGCTACGGCCTTTAGCACTCACAATACCCGCAGTAACCGTTGATGTTAATTTAAAAGGGTTACCAACTGCTAATACCCATTCGCCAACGCGCACAGCATCCGAGTTGCCCAATTTTACAATTGGCAGGTTGGTTGCGTTAATTTTAATCAGGGCAAGGTCGGTGTTAGGGTCGGTACCTATCACCTTTGCCTCAAACTGGCGGTGATCGTTAGTAACGATGGTGATTTTCTCAGCTTTTGCTACCACGTGGTTGTTGGTAACAATGTAGCCGTCAGGAGAGATAATTACACCCGAGCCTGATGCCATTTGCGGCCCCTGCGGGCGCATACGCTGGCCAAACATTTGCCCAAACATTTGCTCAAACTGATCCTGATTGCCGCTGCTTTTTGCAGCGTAAGTAGTACGGATATAAACTACCGCCGGAGTAACCTCCGCGGCGGCCTGGGTAAAATCCGCAGCGCCGGCCGATGATACCATGGGTGCATTAGAACGGTTGCTGGCAAAATAAACCTTTTGCTTGTCTTCGAAACTCATGCCCTGGTCGTATTTGTTTTCGGCAAACTTGTATACGCCTAAGGCTAAAGCACCGCCCGCAAAGGCGGTTAATAGTGTTAAACCAAACTTTTTCATATTTATTCAATTCTCTTTTATGTTTACGGTTATATACCGGTAGTCAAATTTAATACCATATAGACGATATAAACAATGATAAGTTATGTGCAATTTTGTTAAAAATTGTTAAATTAAAATTAACATGCACAAACATTTGTTACGCATGTTTTCTTATCAAAGCAGAAGCCAATAATTAATATTTTTTAAGTGAATATAAAGTTTTATAAATACCAGGGGGCAGGAAACGATTTTATTTTGATTGACAACCGGGAAGGTGTTGTAAATCAATTAAATAAGGAAACTGTTGCCAAATTATGCGACCGCCGCTTCGGCATCGGCGGCGATGGATTGATGCTGCTGGAAAACCTAACAGGTTACGATTTTAAAATGGTGTACTATAATGCCGACGGTAACGAAGGTAGCATGTGCGGAAATGGCGGCCGTTGTATAGTATCCTTTGCCAAACATCTCGGTATCATTAACGATGTGACAAAATTTCTCGCAACAGACGGTCCGCATTATGCCAAAATTTCAGAAGATGGCAATTGGGTGAGCCTGCAAATGATAGATGTGGCCGATATTACTAAAGATGGCGACGCTTATGTGCTAAACACAGGCTCGCCCCACTATGTAAAACTCGCATCGAACCTCGAGGTAAAAGATGTATATAACGAGGGGTACGCTATCCGCAATAACCCCACTTACAAAGCCGACGGCATTAATGTAAACTTTACCCAAAAAGAGGGCGACGGCTATTTTGTACGCACCTTCGAACGGGGGGTAGAAAACGAAACCTATGCCTGCGGCACCGGTGTTACTGCTGTTGCATTGGCCATGGCCAAACACAACGGGCAATTTGGCACCATTAATACACCTATAAAAGTACTGGGCGGCAACCTTAATATCCGTTTTGATAACGATGGCGAAAAATTCAGCAATATCTTTTTAGAGGGGCCTGCGGAGTTGGTGTTTGAGGGGGAAATAGAAATTTAGTTTATCTTTAGTGCTATAAACTAATCTATGCGCGCACAATTTTCTTTCTTTTTTGCTTTCACCCTATTCTGTTCTGTTGCCAACGCTCAAAAGGTAAAGCCGTTATTTAGTGCCATTACTGATGTTATTTATGAAACCAACTCTCAAAACAAAGCCGTAATAAAGAACATTGTTGAGGTAAACTCCCAGGGTGTAGTACACTACCGGTCAGTTTGGTATAATGGCATAGCCGACACTACTTATCAGCTACAAGACACCACTATAAACAAACTAAATAAATTCTTTAACGGTACTAAGCCACTAACCGGCTACATGCTTACCGATAAACTGAAGCCAGGCCACCATTTTGGCGGCGATTTAGAGTACGTGAGTTATACCGATACCAGGAACAAAACCGATAGCTTTATTTTGGTAACGCCATTTTTAATTCCAGCCCTTAACGATGTACTTGGAGAGATTGACATTATGCCCTCTAAAATAGCTTATAAAGGAAAGGCTATAACAAATCCGCCGCTATCAAAGCAAATAAAGATTACGGAATCACGTTGCAGCTATATTCCTAAAATAGAAGAGCCACCCACAGTTATGGAGCTTAAAAATTAGCCTGTTAATAATTATTGCAAAAAATCCTTTCACTTCCCCTAAATTCTCTTTACGTTTGAATTTTTTGTTGATGTAGCTTTCATTAATTTTTTACCTGAAATTGATGTTACGCGTAGACAGCAGCAAACCTTGCCAAATAATTTATGCCATTGCCCGGCACGATTTCCTGTCGTACGTGATAGAGCCGCACATTGTGCAGCTCAACCCCAACGGAGAATTTTCTTTTACCCACCAGCGCATTTTCAGTAATACTGCGGTTGAGTTTGTACATTGTATTGATGATACCGACCGCAAGCTCATTAAAATACTGGAGGATATGGAGCAGGGCAACATCATTAAAAGGTTCTATAAGAAACCTATCCGCCCGTTCGAATACTTTGCCAAGATCTTTAACGACCAGATCTTTGACGTTATCCGCCCAAAAATTGAAAAGAAAATAGTAGAGGCATTAAGCCTATTGGGCAGCACCAATAAGCAACTGTACCTGATGAGCAAAGAAGGCTATCCTGCAGGGCGCAAAGTGCATATTGCAGATGAACCGGCTTCGGTACTGTTCCATTTCCGCCGAAACGAGGAGGAGATCCGCTACTTCCCTACCATTAAATACCAGGGCTTGCGCATCGAATTTATGTTTAAGGATGCCGAGGTCATTTGCAACCACCCCGCCTGGATGTTGCTGGATGATACCTTGTATTATTTCGATAAGGAGATAGAAGGTAAAAAACTGCAGCCTTTTTTAAATAAACGCTTTATCTCTATCCCAAAATCGTCGGAACAATCCTATTTCGAAAAATTTGTTGCCCCGCTGATAGAGAAGCACAACGTTTACGCCGAAGGTTTCACCATTAATACCGAAAAGTACGACGCTACCGCTTTTTTAAAACCCATTTACGTAGAAGGCGGCACCTCTCAACTGCAGTTGTATTTTAAATATGCAGGTTATATTTTCCCGTACGGGGATGGCAGGCATGTTTCGGTTAGGATGGAGCGTACCGGCGACGATTACCTGTTTCACCGCATCAAACGCTCGGTTACCTGGGAAAAAGGCAAACTGGCGCAACTGGAGGCCCTGGGCTTAAAAATCAACACAGCATCGCTTTTTCAGCATTTGGAAGTTGCCCATGGCGAGGACGATACCGACAGGTGCTTCCCGGTATTCGAATGGCTGAACCAACATCATGATGAGCTGATTGAAAAAGGGTTTGAACTGGAGCAACCCGACGGGCAAAAACGCTATGTATTCGGCACTACCAAAATAGACCTGGAGATCTCCGAGAATAACGACTGGTTCGATATCAACGCCGTGGTGTTTTTCGGTCCGTACCGTATCCCGTTCATACAACTTAAGAACCATATCCTCAACCATAAAAAAGAATTCATCCTTCCTTCGGGCGAAATTGCCGTGATACCCGAACAATGGTTTTCGCAATACAGCAATCTGCTGCATTTCTCTGAAGGGGGCGACGGCCTTAAATTGCGACGCCACCATATTGGCCTGGTGAGCGACCTGGAAGGCGAAATGGCCGAAACCGCTATGAGCCGCAAACTGCAAAAGCTGAGCAACTACGAAGAAACCGAAGATGTGCCAATGCCGCAAAACTTTGCGGGCAGCCTGCGCCCATACCAAAAAGCGGGTTACAATTGGTTCCATTTTTTAAAAGAGTACCACTTTGGCGGCTGCCTGGCAGATGATATGGGTTTGGGCAAAACCATACAAACGCTTGCATTATTGCAAAAGCATAAAGAAGACAGCGAGGACGCGGGCAACAAAGCTACCTCGCTGGTGATTATGCCTACATCGTTGATATACAATTGGCTAAACGAGGCAAAGAAATTTGCCCCGCAGTTACGGCTGATGGTTCATACCGGGGCATTCCGTTATAAGTCGGCAGAGGTATTTGCCAATTACGATGTAGTGATCACCACCTACGGTATCAGCCGGATAGATATAGAGATGTTTAAGGCCTACTATTTCGATTATGTAATATTGGACGAGAGCCAGAACATCAAAAACCCGTCCTCCAAATCCTTCCAATCGGTAAGGCAATTAAAATCGCGCTTCAAACTGATACTGAGCGGCACCCCGGTAGAAAACTCGGTTAACGACTTGTGGACGCAGATGTCGTTCATAAACCCGGGCCTATTAGGTGCGCAGGCCTATTTTCAAAACGAATTTGTAACGCCGATAGAGAAAAAGAAAGACGAAGAAAAAGCGCGGAAGCTGCAGGCCATCATAAAGCCCTTCGTATTGCGCCGCACCAAGGAGCAGGTAGCTACCGAACTGCCGCCGAAAACCGAGAACCTTTTCTATTGCCAAATGAGCGAGGAACAGGCCGAGGTTTACGACAAGGTAAAATCAGAATACCGCAACGAATTGCTGCGTAGCATTGAGGACGGCACCTACGCCAAAACGCAGATACAAGTATTACAGGGGCTGATAAAACTCCGCCAGATAGCCAACCACCCTTTAATGATAGATAAGGAGTACGAAGGCGACTCGGGTAAGTTTGAGAACGTGGTGCATACCCTGGCCAACGTATTGGACGGCGGGCATAAAGTGTTGGTGTTCTCTCAGTTTGTAAAACAACTGAACATTTACCGGGAGCATTTCGATAAAAACAATATACCCTACGTATACTTGGATGGCAGCACGCAAAATCGTGGCGATGTGGTAAAGCAATTTCAGGAAGATGCCAAAACTCGGGTATTCCTGATATCGATAAAAGCAGGCGGCGTGGGCTTAAACCTTACCGAAGCGGATTACGTTTTCATCCTGGACCCATGGTGGAACCCGGCAGTAGAGCAACAAGCTATCGACCGTACGCATCGCATCGGCCAAACCAAAAACGTGTTCATCTACAAGTTTATTACTAAAGATACCGTGGAAGAAAAGATCCTCGCCCTGCAACACCGTAAACTCAGCGTGGCCCGCTCGCTCATCACCACCGAGGAAAGCTTTATCAAATCGCTTTCGGCTGACGATATTAAGGAGATATTGGGGTAATCATGCTTGTGGCGAGGAGAGCACCGCCCTCCTGCAACTCAAACAAAACCACCGGCTATTTTGTATAAGCATTGCCATATTCATTCGGCCTAAACCGAATAATTTGCGGGCAGGACGAAAGCTTGCTTTTGCTTTTTGTAACATTGCAGAAATTTTTATTGTTGACAGCATCCGCCAAAAAAATTCTATCCTACTTTCTTAAAGCCGCCATACTGGTATTGGCCTTCTATTTTATTTACCACAAGTTCTCAAACAAAAACAGCGACCTTAAACAGTTTGAAGGGCTAATTGCCCGCATCAGCCGCCGGGAGGTAATAACCACCTTATCTGCGGTGGTGTTTTTAATGTTCATCAACTGGCTGCTCGAAAGCTTAAAATGGCAATACCTATCCCGCCGGCTTGTTAAAATATCTGTATGGGAAGCCATCGAGGCGGTTTTTTGCGGGCTTACCTGGGCTATTTTCACCCCGAACCGCATTGGCGAATTTGGTGGCCGCGTTATGTTTTTGCCAAACCGCAAACGTATACACGGGGTTTTTGCTATGGCAGTTGGTGCATTTGCGCAGAATGTAATTACCAATGTTGCCGGTGTTTTAGCCTCCCTTTGGTTTATTTATACTTTTTTAAACATAAACAATTGGTTATTTATCGGGATAGCTGCTTTATCGCTCGTGTTTTTAGGCTTGCTGCTGGCCTGCTATTTCAACATTAAATGGTTGGTGAGTTTGCTGGATACTATAAAATTCCTCAAAAAATACCACCGTTTTTTTGATATCATGGAGCGCTACCAGGCTAACGAACTGCTGGTTGTTATTGGCTATAGCACCGCCCGCTTCCTTGTATTTTCTTTTCAATATTATTTGGTTATCCATCTACTATTGCCTGCTCTGCCATCTGCGCCCATGATGCTAACCGTATTGGTGTTTATCTTCATCCAGTCGGCCATGCCTTCGCTCGATCTTTTGGATATAGGTGTACGCAGCTTTACGGCCATGCATTTGTTTTTATATATTACCAACCAGCAAATAGCTATAATTGCAGCGGTGTCCTCTATCTGGCTAATTAACCTCATTATACCGGCTATAATGGGTTCTGTATTTGTACTTAAACTAAAATTCTTTGATCGTACATAGTATTATTTCCCTGTTCTTAACCGGCCTGTATTTGCTGGTGCTTATTTACCTCATTAAAGGATGGGCCGCACTTAAACGCCCCAAAACCGATGGCGCAAGCCTTACTACCAAAGTTACCATCCTGATAGCTGCCCGAGATGAGGCGGAGCGTATCCATTATACAATCGAAGATATCATTGCGCAGGATTACCCCCGTCATTTGGTAGAGGTAATTATTGTAGACGACCACTCTACCGATGATACTGCCGCCATCATCAGCAGTTATGCGGCACACGGCATTAAATTGATGCAGCTTAAGGAGGACAAACCGCTAAATTCGTATAAAAAGAAGGCCATTGCCGAAGCCATTGGCCAATCCACAGGCGACCTGATGGTAGCAACAGATGCCGACTGCCGCATGGGCAAAAGCTGGCTCAGCACCATCGTAAGTTATTACGAAACCCACAACCCGGTAATGATCTCTTCCCCGGTTACTTATTTTGAGGAGAAAACTTTATTTGAACTGTTGCAAACACTGGAGTTTTCTTATCTTATTGGTATCGGCGCTGCCTTTATTGGCAACGGCAGGGCATCTACCTGCAACGGCGCTAACCTGGCTTACCGCAAAGATGTTTTTTACGAGGTAGGTGGCTTTAAAGGGATAGACGACCTGGCATCGGGCGATGACGAGCTGCTGCTGCAAAAAGTAGCGGTTAGCTACCCAAACCGCATCGGCTTTTTAAAAAATCGCGAAGCAGTGGTTTACACACACGCCAAGCATACCTTGCAGGAGTTTTTACAACAGCGCCGCCGTTGGGCCTCAAAATCTACCAAATACAAGGATAAATGGATAGTGGCATTAGCCGTTTGCATATGGCTGTTCAACGTTTCGTTGCTGGTAAACGCCGTTTTGGGCTTTTATGATGTTTTCTTCCTTAAACTTTTCCTCACGCAATTCTTGTTGAAATACCTTTTCGAGGTAGCGTTTTTATTGCCTATTGCATCGTTTTTTGGGCGGGTAAAACTCGTAAGCCTGCTTATCATCCTCATTCCCATACACATTATCTACTTTGTATATGTTGGGCTTATAGGCAATACCCGCAAGTATTCCTGGAAGGGCCGGGTGGTGCGTTAAATTTTAAGTGTATAAAACGCAAACAAATCCTGTTTAGAACTAATTAATCATTATTTTAGGCTGCCTATTATAATAATGCAACACAACCAGGATAGCTCCGGCGAAGACGAATTGATAAGGCTGCTGTTAAAACGGCAGTCGGAGTTGAACTCATTATTGGAGATCACCCGGGCAATTAATAAAAATACCGCAACGCCTATCCTTATACAGATGCTGGAGGTTATCCTGCAAAACTATTTGCAGATAGGTAAATTCCGCTTCCTGATAGCTAAAGATAAAGTTTATAGCTGCATATCTAAATATGGCGGGCAGATAGAATCGGCAAGCGTACTAAACGCTACCTGGGCGCACCTTAACAAAATTAAAGCGCCGGCGTCCTTAAGCGGGCATACCGACCCGGTTTTAAGTGGCTACGATTACTTCATCCCTATTTACCATAAAAATAAGGCATTGGCTTACGCGCTTATCGGCGAGTTTAAAACCTCCGGTGAGATGCTTAATAACGACCTGACGTTTATCCAAACGCTTATTAACGTTATTGTGGTTGCGCTGGAGAATAAAAAGCTTTTCCGCGAACGCTTGCAGGCCGAACGGTTTCAACGCGAAATGGAACTCGCGGTAGAAGTGCAAAATATGCTTATCCCGCTGCGGGTGTATAAAGAGGTGGGCGTAGAGGTGGGTGCCAAATACCTGCCACACCAAAATATCGGCGGGGATTACTTCGATTTCTTCCGCCTTAACGATAACGAATTTTTATGGTGCATTGCCGATGTATCGGGCAAGGGCATCTCTGCTGCCTTGCTTATGGCCAACTTCCAGGCGAGCCTGCAGGGGCTGGCGGCCATAGAGGACGACCTTACAACCATAATGGAACGCCTGAACAAACTGGTAATTCACAATACAAAAGGCGAAAGGTTTATCACCCTGTTTTTGGCGCGGTTTAACGAGAAAACCCGCAAGCTTAACTATATTAACGCCGGGCATAACCCAACCATTTTGTATTGCGATGGTGAAGCCATACCCCTAAGGCTAGGTACCACTATGATAGGCGCTTTTGAGGAACTGCCGTTTTTAAACGAGGGCGAGATTGATATTGAACCTAACAGTCTGTTTTTTAACTACACCGACGGGCTGATGGACCACGAACTGCAGAATTACAAAAACTGGAGCGAGGAAAAACTGGTGGAATTTGTAATTGCCAACGGCAGCCTCTCTCCCGACGATTTTAACGAGGCTATGATGGAACACATCAACACTGTTATAAAAGGTAAACCTATTGACGATATTACGCTGTTGACTGTGAGGATATCGTAGGCAACAACACCCCGCTATGTCATCTCGAACGAGCAGCGGGGGCATAGTACGCGGGGGCGAGGAGAGAACTTGTACGCGTTGCAATTCGCCGAAGTAAATCCGCTTTGCACACCGCAGAAGTTCCCTCCTCACGCCACTTCACCACCCAGCGCCAGTTCGTTCGGGATGACATGATGTATAAATTGGCTCAGCTATTTGTTAGGACTGCCCTAGCCAAACAACAACCCAAATACCTCTTCAATCCTGCCCACTACTTTTACATCAATGGTATAGCGCGATAGGTCCAGCCGATTTTTGTCTTTTGCGCCCGAGGGCATGTTGTATTTAGAGATGAATATCTGTTCGAAGCCAAGTTTCTGCGCTTCGGCGATGCGTTGCTCCACACGGTTTACAGCGCGGATCTCGCCGGAAAGGCCTATCTCGCCTGCAAAACAGGTTTTAGCTGGGATGGGGATATCTTCGTGCGAAGAGATGATGGCCGCAGCCAGCCCCAGGTCAATGGCCGGGTCTTCTACACGGATACCGCCGGTGATATTGAGGAACACATCCTTTGCACCGAGGCGGAAACCGCAGCGTTTCTCCAGCACAGCAAGTAGCATGCTCATCCGTTTGGTATCAAAGCCTGTTGCAGTGCGTTGTGGCGTGCCGTATGCCGATGTACTTACCAAAGCCTGGGTTTCGATCAGCATAGGGCGCATGCCCTCTAAAGTAGCCGATATGGTAATGCCGCTTAACGGTTCATCCCGTTGTGATAAAAGTATTTCGGATGGGTTTGATACCTCGCGCAAGCCCTCGCCCAGCATTTCGTAAATGCCCAGTTCAGATGCCGAACCGAAACGGTTTTTGATGGTGCGCAATATGCGGTATACGTGATGCCGGTCGCCCTCAAATTGCAGCACGGTATCTACCATGTGCTCCAATATTTTGGGACCGGCTATCATGCCATCCTTGGTGATATGCCCTATTAAAAACACCGGCGTAGAGGTTTCCTTTGCAAAGCGCAGCAGCTCCGCTGTACACTCCCGCACCTGTGATACACTCCCCGGCGTAGATTCCACATGGGCAGAATGCAGGGTTTGGATGGAGTCTATCACAACTAAATCCGGTTGTAATTCCTCTATCTGTTTGAAAATGTTTTGGGTGGAGGTTTCTGTCAATATATAACAATCCGAACCGATTTCAGATTTATGATTGCTGCCCACTGCTAACTGCCCACTGCCTACTGTGCTCAATCGCTCCGCCCTCATCTTTATCTGGTGGTCGCTTTCCTCGCCCGATACGTAAAGTACTTTTATCCCAGGCATATTCAGCGCCAGTTGCAGCATCAGGGTAGACTTACCTATACCAGGCTCGCCACCTATCAGCACCAGCGAGCCGGCAACTATTCCACCGCCCAGTACGCGGTTAAACTCTTTATCGGGGGTAAGCAGGCGATGCTCTTCCTTAAAAGTAATATCCGCCACCTGCACCGGTTTATTTGCCCTTACAGATGATGCCGGGCTTGCTTTCCAGGCTGGTACCGATGAGTTGGCTTTTTCCAAAACCTCCTCAACCATGGTATTCCACGATTGGCAGGCGGGGCATTTACCCAGCCACTTAGGAGATTCGTAGCCACAGCTTTGGCAGAAATATGCGATCTTAGTTTTAGCCATTTGTTGATGTGCAGATTACAGATGTGCAATATGCAGATGAACAAAAATATGAATTAATTGGATGAATTGCTAAAAATATTAGGATTTTACTGATCAGTGCCTTGCCGTTACTTAATCAATTCCTTAAGAAAACTATATTCATCAGCGGGTATCTTCAACAAAGTACCGCATTGCACAGCCGCCTCATAAAGTTCTGCGTTTATTGGGATAGAGAATTCATATAATTGCACCACAATCTGTTCAAAGGCGAGGCCTGGCTCGCCTGCCTCGACAAATTCTTCGGCATAAGCAATATCCTTCAGTGATAATGCGGTCTCCCTGGCCTTGTTTATTAACTCTCGCAATGCCCGATTTAATTTCCTGTAGCCAAACATGATATAAAGCTAACCAAAAAGAGCAGATGCTAATTAAAACATCTGCTCTCTTTTATTGCGGGGGTCATATTTGTATAACAGCATTAGCGTGTATAGCTTTCTAGCGAATGACCTGCGGGACATATATTCAGTTTCAAAGCCAATACTTTATGCTGCTTCCGTTACACTGGCGCGTTTGCCGTGGCGACAAGTGCATCAATTATAACGCCGTAAAACTCTTCAGTTAGCGGCGCTAAGGCAGCACCTGCATTTGTACCAAAAGGCTTTACTTTCCATATATCTTCGTCGTATGAAATAAATGCGATAAGCGTTGCGTAAAGCACTTGCCTTGTCAGTAGTAAAGCAGCTGTATTTTCTATTAGTCCGCTTTTCCAAATTATTGATTCCGGCTCCTGGCTGTTAAGTGCATTAAAAGCAATACTAAAAATATCGGCCCATTTTAAAAAATCATTGTCGGAGGCTAACAAAATGCTTTTTTGTAGCACATCATGCAATCGCTTTTTCGCATTTTGCAAGTTCACCTTTTCATCTATTGTATTTTCAAACCTGTATGCGAGATAATATCTCACGTTCCAGCTATCGTTCTCAGATGCTTTTAGTTTAAACCACCTGTAAAACCAAAAATGTGAATAATTTTTGTAAACGGCTTCAATGTATAAACTGCCTTTTAGCGAATCTGGTGTTTGGCTTTCTTTAGGTTCAGAAGAGGCGGGTAACCGATAATGTAACGATAACTTTAAACACCCTTCTTTTTCTAAAAACTTAAACCATTTAATTGGATTGGCTGCCACAATATCGCCATCGAGCCCTGCTCTGTTAACGTAGTTTCTCAGCAATATATAACCAACCGTTTCGCAATTTTCAAACACGCCGCTATCAAGATAGCCTGCGGGAATGTTGCCATTTTTTATATAATTATTGTAATTATAAATCAAAGAGATGAGTTGCGCTGCGTGAAGGTTCATGGGTGCGCAAATTTAATAATTACATCGCATCCATGTAAACCGTTTTAACCAAAAAAGAGCAGATGCTTTCTCAAACATCTGCTCTTTTCTTATCTGCATATCTGCACATTTAAAATCTGCACATCTACAACTTTATTTCCTCGTCCTTAGCCGAGAAGAAGTGGAACTCGGTGATCTGGTAAGCAGGGTTGCTTTTTACCTTTATCCACTGGTTGTACTTAAAGTACCATTTCATCTGGCGGTTAAATATGCCTTTTTTAATGTAGGCCTCTATGTACGGGTGTACGCAAAGGGTAATATTTTTTTCGTTTTGCTCCTCCAGTATGAAGTTGAAGTTGTTTTCAATATCATCCAGCAGCAATACTGTTGGGCGTATGGTGCCCGTTCCGTTACAGGCAGGGCAAACCTCGCTGGTAACAATGTTCATCTCGGGCCTTACGCGCTGGCGGGTTATTTGTATCAACCCAAACTTGCTTGGCGGCAAAATGGTGTGCTTGGCACGGTCATCGGCCATCTGGGCTTTCAGGTAATCAAACAGTTCCTTGCGGTTAGTTGGTTTGTGCATGTCGATAAAATCGACAACCACTATACCACCCATATCGCGCAGGCGTAACTGGCGGGCAATTTCTTTAGCCGCTTCCTTGTTTACCTGGTAAGCGTTTTCTTCCTGGTTCTCTTTATTGGCTGTACGGTTACCGCTGTTCACGTCTATAACGTGTAAAGCTTCGGTATGCTCAATAACCAGGTAAGCGCCACCGGCAAGGTTCACAGTTTTACCAAAAGCGCCTTTTATTTGCTTGTCAACGCCGTGATGCTCAAATATGGGCTCTTTGTGTTTGTGCAGGCGTACAATACCTTCCATTTCGGGAGATATCTCGTGTATGTATGATCTTACATCATCATACATGCTCTGCTCATTCACATAAATGTGCTGAAAATCCGGGTTCAAAATATCCCTCAGGATAGTTGATGTTCTGCCAATCTCGCCCAAAACTTTTTTAGAAGGCTCGGTACCATGCAGCTTGGTTACAAAAGTTTCCCATTTGGATATTAGGTCCAGCAGGTCTTTCTGTAATTCGTCCACACCCTTGCTTTCAGATACGGTGCGTATAATTACACCGAAATGTTTGGGTTTGATACTTTCAACAACTTTACGCAGGCGGTTACGCTCGGTATTGCTCTTTATCTTTTTAGAGATGGATATCACCTCAGAAAAAGGCACCAATACAACATAGCGGCCTGCAATAGACAGGTCGCTGCTAAGCCTTGGGCCCTTTGTTGATATGGGCTCCTTAGCAATTTGCACCGGCACAAGCACCCCCTTAGCCAAAACATCAGAGATCTTGCCCCCTTTGTTTATATCAGCCTCGAGCTTAAAGTTATCTAAAAGCTTTGATTGGTATCCCCCGCTACGTACTTGTTTGGTAAGCTTAAGCAGGCTTTGTACCTGCGGCCCCAAATCAAGGTAATGCAAAAAGGCATCCTTCTCGTATCCTACATCCACAAAAGCAGCATTCAGGCTGGGCATAATTTTTTTAATGCGGCCTAAATACAGATCTCCAACAGTATAATTATTGGTGATTTGCTCTTTATGGAGTTCTACAAGTTGTTTGTCCTGTATTAATGCAATAGTAGCCCCGTTGGGGGATGAATCGATAATTAATTCCTTTATCAATTGCTACTCCATTTCTTAAAACGGCGCAGTATTGCACCGTGTGGGTGGAAAAAAACTAAACATAAATAGTCCCGCATACCTGCGGGACTTAAGCTATTTAAAATAGCCTATTTTTTCTTATGCCTGTTTTTTCTTAAACGCTTTTTGCGTTTGTGGGTAGCCATTTTATGTCTCTTACGTTTTTTACCGCTTGGCATGATAATAATTTTTAAGTGTGATTATTTTTTTAATTCCTTTATAAATTCGTCTATACGCTTCCCTTCAACCGGGTCGCCTATCAATTCTTTGCATTTTTCGTAAGCTGCAATAGCTTCTTGTTTTCGGCCCAGTTGTTTATAACTTTCTGCCAGGTAAAAGTAGGGCTCAAGCTCTTCCTTTATGGCTATCATGGTTTTAAACCTGCCTACTGCCTTGTCGTATTGGCCGCTCTTCATGGCAAACATGCCTAAATTTAGCAGTGCCGAGTGGTTTTTAGGGTCTTGCTTTACTACATCAAGCAGTAAAGTAATACCCTCCATAGGCATACCGCCACCGTTTACAAGGGCAACGCCTAAACCTGTTTTTGCCTCCAAATCGGTTGGCTTTAATTTGGTAGCATTGGTAAAAGCTTCAGCAGCTTTAGCGCTTAATGCAATTTGCTCGTTAGCTTCCTGCGAGCGCTTGGTGGCTTCGTTAAACCTGTTGCCTGCGTTTACCCAATCATCAAACTGTTTGGTATTTTGGGCAATGGCCAGGTAATAAAAAGCTGCCGGGGCCGGTTGTACAGCGGCGTCCCATAAAGCAGCTAATGAGCGCTGCATCGATGGCTTCACCGCATCCGAGGCTGCATTTAACTGCTCCTCCATGGTGCTTATCTGCCTTGCCTGCTCTGCATCCAAAGATGGCTTGGCCGCTGCTGTAACCGAGGTTAGTGTTACCTCTGTTGCCGCAGGCTGCGCCGCTGTAGCTCCCGCAGCTGGTTTGCCGCCGGCCTCGGCCGACTTTACCAAACCTTTTACCGGTTGCAGGTACAAATAGCCCATAGTAACAACTACTATTGCACAAACGGCTATCTGTTTTTTATTCATTGCTTATTATTTGCTGGCTTTAGCAGTAGTTTTGTTGCCGCTACGTACTTTTTCTACAAAAGTTTTAGCTGGTTTAAAGCTTGGCACAAAATGCTCGGGGATAATAATGGCAGTATTTTTTGAAATGTTACGTGCGGTTTTCTTAGCTCTCTTTTTAACTACAAAACTTCCGAATCCTCTTACATAAACGTTCTCTCCGCCTACCATCGAGCTTTTCACAACTTTGAAAAATGCTTCAACGGTTTCCTGCACGTCAACTTTCTCGATACCTGTTTTAGAAGAGATTTCAGCTATAATTTCTGCCTTGGTCATATCCTGTTTCTTTTATTTAAAAATGTATAAATACTTAACTGTTTTGGGGTTGCAAAAGTATCGCTTTAAATTTAAAGATTAAAATAATTGCAGCATTTTTTTTGTGAGCCCCCAAAAACGGCAATTATTGGCTTAAATTATGATACTGAGAGGGATAAATTATCTTTGTTGGTGATGGATCTTTCTAAAGAGCTGACAGGCTGGTACGAGGAGAATAAGCGCGAATTGCCCTGGCGCAATACTACAAATGCCTATATTATATGGCTATCAGAAATTATACTGCAGCAAACACGGGTGGAGCAAGGCATGCCCTATTTTTACCGTTTTGCCGAGAAATACCCCACAGTTAGCCACTTTGCCGCGGCACCCGAAGGCGACATTTTAAAACTATGGCAGGGATTGGGCTATTATTCGCGCGGCCGCAACATGCTAAAAACGGCCCAAATTGTGCAGCAACAATATAATGGTGTATTTCCAACCGCTTACGGGCAGCTTATTAAATTAAAAGGCATAGGCGAATATACTGCCGCTGCCATATCCTCCTTCGCAGCAAACGAAGCACGGGCTGTAGTTGATGGCAATGTTTACCGCGTGCTTGCCCGTTATTTTGGTATTGATGAGCCTATCAATTCGCCGAAAGGCAAAAAGATATTCCAGGCATTGGCCGATGAGGTGCTGGATAAACACAACCCCGCCCTGCACAACCAGGCCATGATGGAATTTGGGGCGATGCTTTGCAAACCCAAAAACCCTGCCTGCGGCATTTGCCCGATAAGGCTTGGTTGCGCCGCCTTTAAAAGCAATGCTACAGCTTATTTGCCCGTAAAATTAAAGACCGTAAAAATCCGCCACCGGTTTTTTAACTATCTGTTAATAATGGAGGGCGAAAGGCTATTAATGAACAACCGCGATGAAAGCGATATTTGGGCAAACATGTACGATTTGCCCCTTGTAGAAACCGATAACCTTATCGCGCCCGAAGAACTGCTTAAGTTGCCATTTATGGAGGATAATTTTGGAAAACATACTGTAATAAAGGAGTTTTCGCCTGTTATAAAACATATACTTACGCACCAGCATTTGCATGTTCGTTTTATAGTCTTGGAGCCGGAAAGGGTTACCTTTAGAGAAAGGTGGTTTTACAGCAGCATGCAAAATTTAGAGAATTTAGCCATGCCGAAGATTATTTTTAAATTTATAAAAGATTTTTTTAATTTCTAAATAATTCTCCGTTATTTTATGGCATGTCTGGAATAAATAAAGTAATACTTGTTGGTCATTTAGGTAAAGACCCGGAAGTAAGGCATTTGGAGGGCGGAGTGGCGGTTGCAAGCTTTCCCTTAGCAACTTCTGAAACGTTTAATAAAGATGGCCGCAAAGTAGAGCAAACCGAGTGGCATAATATAGTTATGTGGCGCGGGCTGGCAGATGTAGCCGCCAAATTTTTACAGAAAGGCAAACTGGTTTACATAGAAGGCAAATTGCGCACCCGTTCTTTTGAAGATAAAGAAGGCATAAAGAAATATACCACCGAGGTTGTTGCCGAAAATTTTACTATGTTAGGGCGCAAAACAGATTTCGAGAACAACGATAATACACCACGTAACGGATCAAAGCCGGCTGATGCCGAAACGTTGCGCAATAACGATGCCGACGACCTCCCGTTCTAAACCAACAACAAACAAACCTTCGGCCATATCCTGGCTGGTGATATTCGCTTTCTTTAACATATACGTTGTTTGGGGTTCTACCTACCTGGCAGTTGCGTATGGGCTAAAAAGTTTCCCGCCATTTATATTGGTGGGGTTGCGTTACCTTACTGCCGGCATTTTGATGCTGGCCTGGTGCAAGCTAAAAGGCGAAAAACTCCCCGAAAAGAAATTACTCTGGCGCCACGCCTTAAGCGGGATCCTGATGCTGGTTGGCGGTACGGGCATGATAGCCTGGGCCGAGCAGTATATCAGCTCGGGCCAGGCCGCCATATTGGTTGCTACCGAGCCCCTGATGATCTTAGTGATCGACCGGAAACGCTGGGCACAATACTTCTCCAATAAATTCATCGTGAGCGGGCTTATCATCGGCTTCGCCGGCATCTTTTTGTTTTTGAAGCTTGGCGTAGCCCCTGCGCATCAATCGCCCATGGCAACTATAGCCAGCGTGGTGATCTTGTTTAGTGCGTTGCTGTGGATAATTGGTTCGCTTATCATTAAAGGCAACCCTGGTAAAAGCTCCTCTGTAATGAATGCGAGCATACAATTATTGTCGGCGGGATGTGCGGCAAGCATTATTGCCTTTGCCAAGAGCGAGCAGGTGGGCTTTTCGTTTAAGGCGGTAACATTCGAGGCCTGGGCAGCATTGCTTTTTTTAATAGTGATGGGCTCGCTGGTTGCTTACCTGTCGTTCGTTTGGCTGCTCAGCATCAAACCGCCGGCCATCATCAGCACGCATACTTATGTAAACCCGGTTGTGGCCGTATTTTTAGGCTGGTTGCTTATACACGAGGATGTGAACAGGGCACAGCTTTTAAGCCTGGTAGTTATTTTGGCGGGGATATTATTAGTGAACGTGCCGGGGTACTTAAACAGGAACAAACCCGAGAATACCGAAGGCGCCTAAATTTAAACCTGGCCAGTTATTATTACGCGCATACTGTTACCTTTATGCCAATGGAACATCCTACCCACAACCCCTGGCAAATAACTTCCCAGCAAAATATTTACGATAACCCCTGGATAAACGTTACCGAGTACCAGGTGATCAACCCATCGGGCAACCCGGGTATTTATGGGAAAGTCCATTTTAAAAATGTGGCCATAGGTGTTATTCCGCTGGATGCGGATATGAATACTTACCTGGTAGGGCAATACCGTTTTGTACTAAACCAATACTGCTGGGAAATACCCGAAGGCGGCGGCCCTGAAGGCAGCGACCCGCTGGAATCTGCCAAACGCGAACTACTGGAGGAAACCGGCCTAAAAGCGCTTGAATGGACCGAAATATTGCAGATGCACCTATCCAATTCGGTAAGCGATGAGTTGAGCATTATATACCTTGCGCGCAACCTGCAGCAACACGAGGCCGAGCCCGAAGACACCGAAGACCTGCTGGTAAATAAAGTGCCTTTTGAACAGGTTTACCAAATGGTGAACAGTGGCCAGATAACCGACTCGGTAACCGTAGCGGCGGTTTTGAAGATAAAGCTGATGCAATTAGAGAACAGATTATAAGCCAACGTTTATCATTTTCTCAAAAAAACATAACTTTGCGGCCTTGATGAAAAAGTTTTTAGGCTATTTCTTGTCGCCATTTGCCACTATTGCATTTGTATTGATGCTGGTGATATTTCAGCCCATCCAATGGATGTGTTATAACTGGGGCGGGTATAAAGCGCACAAGCGTTCGGTAGATATCCTCAACTTCTTTTTGGTTGGCACTTATTATATATTGTTCAACACCGTTAAATTCACCAATAAGCAAAACCTCCCGCTTGGCCGCTCCATCATTTTTATAGCTAACCACCAAAGCGATTTCGATATACCGCCGATGATTTACTTCCTGCGGAAATACCATGCAAAGTTTGTATCTAAGGTAGAGCTCACCAAAGGCGTTCCGTCCATATCCTATAACCTAAAGGTAGGCGGCGGAGCCAATATCGACCGGAAAGACCCGCGCCAGGCAATCACCGAACTGGTAAAATTCGGCACCCGGATGAAAGAGAATAAATGGTCGGCTATGATATTCCCTGAAGGGACACGCTCTAAAGATGGCAAGGTAAAAACTTTCCAGGCTGCGGGCGTAGCGGCATTACTAAAGAAATGCCCCGACGCCTTATTAGTGCCTGTGGCCATCAAAGATTCCTGGAAAATGCGCCGTTACGGGTTATATCCGTTAAACACCTTCACGCCTATGAGCTGGACGGTGCTTGAACCCATAGAGCCCGGCAAAACACCTGCCGATGAATTGGTGAAAGAGGTGGAGAACAGGATACGCGCGGTGGTGGATTAGTGTCCTTAATTCAAATCCCCTGCCGAAAACGTATTCCCCTGGCTTAAATCCCCCGTTTCAAATCCCTTTTTAAACCAATACATACGCTGGGCACTGCTGCCGTGGGTAAAAGAATCGGGCGTAACTTGCCCCTGGTATTTTTGCTGCAGGCGGTCGTCGCCAATTTGGTTTGCAGCGTTCAGGGCTTCTTCTATATCGCCTTCATCGAGCACATTTTTCATGTTTTTTTCGTAGTGTGCCCAAATACCGGCGTAAAAATCGGCTTGCAATTCCAGCTTTACCGATAGTTTATTGTATTCCTCCTCGCTTAATTGCTGGCGCGCCTGCTCCATTTTGGCGCTAAGGCCAAGCAGATCCTGCACGTGGTGCCCAACTTCGTGGGCAATAACATAGGCTTGCGCAAAATCGCCGGCAGCGCCAAACTTGTTGGAGAGCTCGTCGAAAAAGGAAACATCGAGGTATACTTTCTGGTCGCCGGGGCAGTAGAACGGGCCACTTTGGGAAGATGCTTGTCCACAGGCGGTGTTTACGCCATCTGTAAAGGAGTGCATTACCGTTGGCTGGTACGTTTTGCCCATATCATTAAAAAGCTTTGTCCACACGTCTTCGGTATCGGCCAGTACCACGCGCGCAAATTTTTCCTGTTTGCTATCAGGCGCGGTTGATTCGGTATTGGCTTGTTGTGCGCCCTGCCCTCCCTGGTTGAGGATCTGTGAAGGATCTATTCCTGTAAAAAAATAGATAGCAGCAGCAATTAAACCCAGCACGCCACCGCCTACGGCCATACCACGGCCGCCACTACTGCCTTTTTCAAAGTTATCGCTCTCGCGCCTGCCAAACCATTGCATAATTTTTCAATTTATTTTAGGGGTAACGCGGAGAGGATGTTAAATGTTTGGGGTGAAGTTAGAAACGTTGGAGAAGTTAGAAAGGTTAGAAAAGTTAAAAAGGGTTAGAGAGGTTCGAGTACAACTTACAACCTTTCTAACCCTTCTAACTTATAACTTCCGACAACTACCTTTCTAACTTAGGTATCCTTGCGGGGGCATCCTTGCCTGCTACTATCGAGCGGGAGCTTAGGGCAATAGCCCGGATGGTTGCTACAATGTTGCTTACATCCATGCTGGCAAACTCATCCTTAACCGAGTGGTATAGTTTATCGGTATCTATCTGGTCGGTAGAGATGGTGTGGGCTGGTACGCCTAAAGCCGCTAATGTCGCATTATCGCTGCGGTAGAACAGGTTTTGCGCCGGGTATGGGTCCGGGTAAAACTTAAAGGCAGTGCCTTCCAAATTGCTTTGCAATATCTTGCCAAAATCCGACCGCTCGTAACCAGTAATAAATGCCGAGTTTTCGCCAAATTTGGATGCCTTGCCAATCATTTCGATATTAAACATCGCCACAACCTTGTCGGGGTTCATCTGCTTAGAGAAATATTGCGAGCCAAACCCGCCAATCTCCTCGGCAGTAAAGGCCACAAAAATGAGGGTACGCTGGTTATTGTTTAGTTTCTTATAATACTTGGCCAGTTCTATTACCGCTGTAGTACCCGATGCATCATCATCGGCACCGTTGGCAATGCTGTCGCCATCCATTGGCTTGATAATGCCCAGGTGATCGTAATGGCCCGAGAACACTACGTATTCGTCGGGTTTTGATTTACCCGGTATCATGCCCGCTACATTGAATAGTGGTTTTTCCTCTGTTTTAGCCTCGTAGGCAACGCTTAACGATTTCACCTCATCAACACCCGCCATTACAAATACAACCGGTTTATCGGCATCCGCAGCGCCTTTAAACGACGTTCCGCCACGCTTGGCGCGGGCAACTACCCTTTTAAACATGGCGGCATAGCTGGTATCTACCAATACAACGGTATTTTTTCCGGCTTTTAGTATGGCCTGGTATTCGGTGCCAAAGTTTTTGCCTGCCGCAACCTTTACAACCTCTACGCCATCCAGACTGGCCCAGCTAAACGTGCCCGTTGCGCTAACCACAAATTTATCAGCCGGCACTTCCGCACCATTTATAGTGAGTTTTGAACTTACCGGGGTAGTGCGCAGCATGCTAAAGTTTTGGCGGAAACCTGTAGCGCCCGCCAGTGGCTTTATGCCGGCGGCTTTAAATTCCCCCTCAATAAAAGTGGCAGCTTTATCAATGCCCGGCGTAAAGGTGCCGCGCCCCTGCATGTCATCGGCACTGAGGGTTTTAATAATGCGTTCTACATCATCCTGTTTAATTAATTTGTTTACATCCTGCCCAAAACTGTATGCCGATGTAGCCAGTAAGGCCGCCGCTATTAGATATTTTTTCATGTTATTTTACTTTTGATGATAACCAGCTGTTGCGGAAATCCTGTTGTTCTTTTGTTATTTGCTTGCCCGCTTTTTCAAAGGCCACCACCTCGTAGTTAGGGTTTTCTTCTAAGGTGATCACGGTTTGGTGTTCGCCAGCGCGGTTTTTGAAGCTTACGGTTACCTTATCGCCCGGTTTTTTATTTGCCAATGCTTCTGTAAACGCCGCAGCATCTTTTATATCCTTGCCATCAGCCTTGGTAATCACATCGCCGGCATCAATGCCTGCTTTATAAATTGGCGTACCGGCTGTGGTGTTTGCTTGTATAGCGAAGCCATCTCCCTCACCTGTACGCGCCTGCCCGCTGCGGCCACGGCCACCGGCACCGGCTAATGGGCCAACCCAGCCTTTACCCGGCTGCACACGTTGTAAAACAAGCCCGGCCTTTGCAAGCAACGCTTCGTAATTATTTTTCTCGGTACCGTTGATGTAGCGTTTAAAGAAATCAGCCGCAAATTTTTGGTTTTTAGTTACATTGCCCAGGTCGGTTTGTAAGTCGGCAATGGTGTAAGGCTTCATTGTTTTGCCGCGCGCCTGCCAAACCTGGCGCATATAATCATCAAGCGTTAAATTAAACTCGCTGCGCAAACGCAAATCCAGCGCCAGGGCTGTTGCACCGCCATAAGTATAGTAGCTGGTGAACATATTGGTTTGGTTATTTGGGTCGATAGATACGCCTGCATCAGCAAACACGGCGTAGCGGCTTGCATCGGCTGGGGAGTATTTGGCAGCGCCCGGCGTATTTACCGCCTGGTTTACCAGCCCTGCTATGGTACGGGTGTAATCATCAACACTATGTATGCCTGCGCGGGCAAGCACCAATTCGCCGTAATATTGGGTAAAGCCTTCGGCAAACCAAAGCTCACCGCTCATGTTGGCATGCGTAAAGTTAAATGGCTCTAACGATTTTGGGCGGATGCGTTTCACGTTCCAGCTATGGAAAAACTCATGCGAAAAAGTTCCTATCAACCTGCTTTCCAGCCCTTCTACCCTTGGTGCCGGCTGCACAATAATGGTAGAATTTCGGTGCTCCATCCCATCTCCGGATGTGGTGGGGTGTACATCCTGCAAAAAGGTGTATTCGCCGTTATCGAAGGCTGGCAGTTCGCCAAAAACGGCCTTCTCTTCCAGCACCATTTTTTGCACCATTTTGGCAAAATTGTCAATCACCGCCTGGCTATCGTCAGAGTGGGTGCTTAAGTTTATCTTTTCGGGCTTGCCGTTGTTATCAACCGTCCAGCTGTTTACTTTGTATGCCGATAGTTCGGTTGGGCTATCCATTAAGTATTGCAGGTTTGGTGCGCTGTACACATTGTCGCCTTCGCTTTTTAATTGGGTTGCAACCTTCCAGCCATATTTGTCGGCATCGTTAAACTGCACTCTTATTGGCCGCTCGTCCTGCCCCTCTGCCCATAAAATAGTGGCAGGCATGTTTAAATGCGCATGGCTGGCATCTACGCTGGCGTAGGTGCCGTCGGTCCAGTTGGCAAACAGCGTGTAGCTTATTTTTACGGTTTCGGTTGTGCCTTGTATTTCGTAAAAGTCGCCCTCCAATTGCTTAATAACAAGCGGAGCGTTATCGGCACCGGTAGCTTTTAGGTTATAAATGTTTTTACCAAACTCGTGGGTAGCGTAACGGCCGGGGGATGAACGGCTCATGTGTACTTTTAAAGCGCCGCCGGGGGCTTGCGGAATGGTTAACAATACCTCAGCCTCGTGGTGTACCGCGTTGGGGAACGAGATAGTATAATAAATAGGCTTTTGTTTTTGAGCGAAGGAAGTTGCAGCCAGTAGCGAAGCTGCAGCAAGCGTAAATAATTTTTTCATTGATCAGTATATTACGGCGATGAAATTAACATTTAATAGCTAAATGTTTTCTATCAATTTTATTACGCTTTGCGAGTGAGTGGTGAGCGGTGTGTGGTTAAATAGGCCCGCCAAAAACTTTGGCACACCCTCTAATCATAGCTATGCCTGCCAAAATCATACTCGGATTGTGCCGTTATGATTCGCTTTCGGCGTTCTACGTCGGCATCCAGGTTATGGTCGTAAGTATTGTCGGTAACGGCAATATCCCGGTCTTTATCCTTATCGGCAAAGTGGGTGTTAGCTTCGGCAATTTTTGCAATAGCGGTATCATATGGCCCCTTGGGCGACATCAGTTTTACAAACACTGGCAAACACTCAAACAGGATAAACAAATACCCAATAAAAGATATGGCGAGGTAGGTATCCAGGTCGCGGCTGCCGTCAACATTATACCCCAGTTGCCCCAGTGCCCAGTTACGGTCGGCAAAGCCGGCCACGTTTGATAGGCTATCCAGTTGTTTTTCGTTAAATAGACGCGTGCTGTTTACGCCCTCGTATTCTTTCCGCTGGCTCAGGTAATTATCCATTTGCCCCAGGTTATCGGTTACAGTTTTCAAGCGGGCTTGTTTCTCCTCAAGCACCTGCTGTTTCTGTTTGGCATAGGTGCCGTAGCCAGTAATGCCCGATGTTTGGTTGGTTTTATCGCCAAAAACTTCCTGGTTTAGCTGGTAGCGCGAGCGGTTGATATCGCGCTCTAAAGAGTCTTTTTCCTTCTTCAGGTCGCTGTTTTTACCCATCTCCTGTGCATACTTTTGCTGGTAGGTTTTCTGTAGCGAATCTATCTTGGTGTGCTGCCCTTTAAGGTAGGCTGTTTTCAGTTTCTGGCGGATCTCTTTATCAAATATCTTCAGCTCCAGCGGGCGCGATATGACGATGCCTATCATTATAGCCAATAAAATACGCGGCGATGCCTGCAAAATTTGCTGGTTGGTGCTGCCCTCTTTGTTGATACTGGATACGATGTACCTATCCATATTAAAAATAGCCGTACCCCATAAAAGCCCGAATAATATAGCGAAACCCACCGCAAACGCGCTGCCGCTAAATACAAAATACATGGCATACCCGCCTGATAACGAGGCAAATAATGCAGTAAAAAATATGGTAGCGCCAATACCTACATACTTATTATGCTCGATGGGGTATTTCTTTAAAGTATCTATATGTGCGCCGGAACAGAACCAAAAAAACCGGTTAACTTTCTTCATTTAAGCTGTTTATCGTATTATATACAATTAACTATGAAACGCTCGTAAGCCCTTATTGTTACAAAAACGGCGCAATTATTTGATACAGAAAAAACATACCTTTGACTAATAATTATATTTACGATGAAAGAAATTAGCGTACAGGAACTAAAAGAGAAATTAGATAGCGGCGAAGATTTTCAATTGATAGATGTCCGCGAGGATTTTGAATACGAAACTTCTAACCTTGGTGGCAAACACATCCCACTGGGTGGCATACTGATAGAGGCCGACCAGGTTGCAAAAGATAAACCGGTAGTTATTATGTGCCGTAGCGGCAAGCGCAGCTCGGTAGCTTTACATCAGTTAGAGGCACAAGGCTACACCAATTTATATAATTTAAAAGGCGGCATTTTAGCCTGGCAGGCCGAAATTGACCCCACCATAAGCGTTTACTAATATGGGCAAGAAGATAGCGCTCAACGTTGTTTACAACCTGGGCATTTTTGTGGCACTGATGATTGGCTATTACGGCATAGAACATGCCCAGTATGCTTATTTACTGGGTGCGGTGTTTATTGCAGGCGTATTTATTTCGCTTAAAATAAAGCTGATAAAAGAAGTAAAAGAGACCACCAAAAAGCAGTAAGCTGCTCACAATTTTAATATAAGGCCCGGTTTTAGTAACAAAACCGGGCCTTTAAGTTCTAAATACAAAAACGTCCTTTAACCTTATATTAATCCTTAACTATCATGTTTTTAGCAATTGTTGGCCTGGTTATACTTTTTGTAGGTATAATGGTAAAACGCTCGCCCGAGCCTGCCGGCCGTTTTGGCGGCCTTGTTAGTATTGTTGGCGGTGTTATAGCTGTACTGGGGCTGCTGTTTTCATCCGTTAAAGTTATCGACCCGGGGAAAGTTGGCGTACAGGTGCTGTTTGGTAAAGTGCAGCCTGATATACTGGAAAGCGGGCTACATGTTATAAACCCCCTTGTTGATATCACCACATTTGATGTGCGTACCCAAAACTACACCATGAGCGGGCAACACAGCGAAGGTGATATACAAGGCGATGATGCCATAAGGGTGCTATCGTCTGACGGGTTGGAAGTTACCGCCGACCTTACCGTTTTGTTTAAAGTTAACCCCGACAAAGCCCCGTACATCCTGCAAAATATTGGGCAAAACTACGTTGACAATATCGTGCGCACGGTATCCCGCACGGCCATACGCGATAATGCTGTGAATTATGCAGCGGTAGACCTATACTCGGTTAAACGCCAGGAATTCCAAGAGCGGATAAACCGTACCATTGGTACCAGTTTTGCAAAACGCGGGCTGGAGTTACAACAGATCCTTATCCGTAATATATCCCTCCCAGCATCGGTTAAGGCCAGCATCGAATCTAAAATAAACGCAGAGCAGGAAGCACAGAAAATGACCTTCGTACTCCAGAAGGAGCGCCAGGAAGCCGACCGTAAACGCGTGGAAGCACAGGGTATTGCCGATTACCAAAAGATCCTGTCTACCGGTTTATCTGATAAACAATTGCAATACGAAAGCATTAAAGCCCAAAAGGAAATTGCCCTATCGCCCAATACCAAGGTGATCATTATGGGTGGTGGTAAGGGCGTTAATCCTATTTTATTGAGTGACAAATAATTAAGAATGAATTAAATAACGAATGGGAAATGGGTGAGAATATCAACCCCCTTGAAGATCATACAAGTAAATGGCCTCACTTAAATAAGGAGAAGATAATCATTGCTTGTTACATCATCATCGACTGCCTGGTTGTTCTTGGTGAATGCATTGATTCAACCAACCTTGCAGGACCCGGATACGGCTTGACGCTTCTCATTTTCGGTTTACCACTAAGTTTGCTTGTGTTGACGATATACTTCATCCTGTTTTTAACAAACAGGATGAAATACAAGAATGAATTAAAACTTCATGCCCTGGGAACATTGAGTTTGATATTAACCTTGCCTGCCCTTGGCCTTTTAATGAGTATTTTCAAATAGAACACTTTTAAAATCACTCAAAGTATTTAGCATACTCCGCCGGTATCTCTGTTATCGGCTTTATCATAATATCCTTATAGTAAACCTCAGCAGCTTCGCTTTGCAGTTGCAGTTTGCCGTGGGTAAGCGGTTTGATGGTGTCGCCATCTTTATAGCGGGAGTTTTTTAGCGCCATTACTACTTTGCCGTTTACAATGTGCAGGCTTTTATCGCCGTAGGTTATCAGTTCAATTTCGTTCCACTCGCCTATTGGTTTATCCATTTTGGTGCCGGCCTCACAAAAGCCGCCGTTGCCGGTTGCGCCGCCAAGGGGTGTCCATTTACCGTTGATGTTGAATTTATAGCTACTGTCTTTTATCGCTTTGGCATCCGCCTGCGAGGTGGATTGCGACCAGTAATCGCCCGAGCTATTCTCCACCACCTGGAATTCCTGGCTTAGCATCCAGGTACGGAAGTATTCTACCCCGCACTTGCCTTGCGAGTGGTATAGCAAACCGCTGTCTTTCAGCTCATCCAGCCTTGGCACCCACTTTTTTTGCCCCCACCTAAATTTTAGTTTGAGGTGGTAGTTGGCAAAA
>NZ_CAMLOV010000033.1 GCF_946481715.1 uncultured Mucilaginibacter sp.
ATGAATTACCAGCTAATTAAATACTCCCAAAGCCTTTCATGATGCCACGCTGCGAATTCTGCACAAAGTTGATGATCTCGTCGCGCTCTACCGTTGGGTTAAATTCCGCTTCGATGATATCCAAAGCCTTGGTCATGTTGTATTTTTTAAGGAAAATGATGCGGTAGATCTCCTGTATCTCGTTGATTGTTGCGGCAGAAAATCCCCTGCGGCGCAAGCCAACGGAGTTGATACCGATGTAGGATAAAGGCTCGCGCCCGGCCTTGGTAAACGGTGGCACATCCTTACGCACCAACGATCCGCCTGAAATCATGCTGTGCGCGCCAATTTCTACAAACTGGTGCACGGCAGATGTGCCGCCGATAAAGGCATAATCGTAAACGTTGATGTGCCCTGCCAATTGCACCGCGTTGGCGATGATAACGTTGTCGCCTATAACGCAATCATGCGCTACGTGTACATAGGCCATCAGGAGGCAGTTGCTGCCTATGGTGGTGGTGTTTTTATCGAGCGCTGTGCCGCGATTAAGGGTTACGCATTCGCGGATAACTGTGTTATCGCCAACGGTAACGGTGCTTGGCTCGCCTTTATATTTTAAATCCTGTGGTGGTGCAGAAACAACTGCTCCCGGGAAAATACGGCAATTTTTGCCGATGCGGGCGCCATCCATTATAACCGAGTTAGAACCCACCCAAGTGCCTTCGCCAATTTCCACATCTTTATGGATGGTTACAAATGGCTCAATAACTACGTTATCGGCAATTTTGGCTTGGGGGTGTATGTATGCTAAAGGCTGTATCATGTTTCTATTTATATTTTACTATTTGTGCCATTAGCTCGGCTTCTACCACAATTTTTTCGCCAACCATGCCTATGCCTTTCATTTGCGCAATACCGCGGCGGATGGGTGCAACCAGGTCGCAACGGAATATTAACGTATCGCCGGGCAATACCTTATCTTTAAACCTTGCATTTTCTATTTTCAGGAACAGCGTAAGCCAGTTTTCCGGATCAGGCACGGTGTTCAGTACTAAAATACCGCCGGTTTGTGCCATGGCCTCTATTTGTAAAACGCCCGGCATTACCGGTGCGCCCGGGAAGTGGCCAATAAAGAACGGTTCGTTCATGGTTACAGCCTTTAACCCTACTACGTGCGTTTTTGATAGCTCTAAAATTTTATCAATAAGCAACATTGGCGGGCGGTGCGGCAGAATGTTCATTATCTGCACCGTATCGTACACTGGTTTCATGTTAGGGTCGTACACCTTAACATGCTTACGGCTACGCTCTTTTTTAATGAGCGTTTTTATTTTTTTTGCAAACGCAACGTTCGCCGCGTGGCCCGGCCTTGCCGCCATAATATGCCCTTTTATCGGGACGCCAACCAATGCCAAATCGCCTATCATATCCAATAATTTGTGGCGTGCGGGCTCGTTTTGGTGGCGGAGTTCGATATTGTTTAAAATCCCTTGTGGGGCAACGCTGATATCTTTGCGGTTAAACAGTTTGGCCAGGTGGGCAAGCTCTTCTTCGTCCACATCCTTATCAACTACTACAATGGCGTTGTTAAGGTCTCCCCCCTTTATCAGGTCGTGGGCCAACAGAGCTTCCAGTTCGTGCAAAAAGCAAAACGTGCGGCTGGATGCAATCTCTTTTTTAAACTCGGCAATTGTGGAAATTGTAGCGTGCTGGCTACCCAATACCTGTGAGTTATAATCAACCATACAAGTAAACCTATAATCGGTATCCAAAGGCATGGCAACCATCTCTACTTTACGATCTGGTTCGGTGTAGTGGATGTTGTAGGGGATGTGGTAATATTCGCGGTCGGCCTCCTGTTCGGTAAAGCCGACAGCTTCAATAGCATCAAGAAACTGTATCGAACTGCCGTCCATTATGGGCATCTCTGGGCCGCTAACATCTATTAGCACATTATCTATCTCCAAACCAACCATTGCTGCAAGCACGTGCTCCACCGTACTAACGCTGGCCCCATTTTGGGTAAGCGTAGTACCCCGCGAAGTATCGGTAACATTATCGCAATCCGCCTCAATAATAGGCTGCCCTGGCAGGTCTACCCTGCGGAATTTATAGCCGTGCTTTTCGGGCGCCGGATTAAAGGTAAGGGTAACAAACTCGCCGGTGTGCAGGCCCGTGCCCGAAACCGAAACGGGCTCTTTAATAGTTCTTTGTTTTACATTCATCTTTGTGGTTCATTGGTTCACCCGTTCATTAGTTCATTGGTAGCATATCATCGCCCAGGCAGGAGACTAATGAACCAATGAACATTTGAATTAATGCACGTCTTTCCTTAATTCAGCAATTATCTTTTCTAATTCTAAAACTCTTTTTTCTAATTCGGGCAAGCGGCTCACTACGACGTTCGACCGCATGTTGTTGCCGTATAATAAGGCCGGCGAGCCCGCCCATTTTTGGCCTTCTTGTTTTATCGGCCGGCTTACGCCCGATTGTGCCTGCACCTGGGTGCCTTTTGCTATACTAATATGCCCTACAATACCTACCTGCCCGCCAAGCATAACATTGGCCTCCAGCTTAGTACTGCCGGCAATGCCGGTTTGAGCGGCTATAACGGTGTTTTCCCCTATTTCTACATTGTGGGCTATCTGTACCAGGTTGTCCAGTTTGGTGCCTTTATGTATAACAGTAGAGCCCATGGTGGCCCTATCTATGGTAGTATTAGAGCCAATCTCCACATCATCTTCAACAATAACATTTCCTATTTGCGGTATCTTATTGTAAGTGCCATCGGGTTTTGGTGCAAAGCCGAAACCATCACTGCCGATTACCGAACCGGAATGGATGATGACATTATTGCCTATAATACAATCAAAATAAACTGTAACACCTGGAAACAAAGTAACGTTATCGCCAAGGGTTACATTATCTGCAATGTAGCAATTTGGGTATACTTTACAGTTATTTCCTAATTTTACATTCGGGCTGATGTAGGCGAAAGCACCCACGTAAGCATCCTCGCCAATTTTTGCAGATGGGTGGATGAACGACGGCTGTTCGATGCCCTTCTTATTTAATTTAAGCGTATTGTATTGCTCAAGCAAAAGGGTAAATGCGCTATAAGCATTCTCAACCCGTATCAGCGATGCCTTTACCGGAGCCGTTAACTGCTGGCTGTTGTTAATAATAACGATGGTTGCGTTGGTGGTATACAAATACTGCTCATATTTTGGGTTGGCCAAAAACGATAACGAACCTTGCTGTGCTTCCTCTATTTTAGAAAGCTGGCTAACGGCCGCAAGCGGGTCGCCTTCAACAGTTCCGTTTAGCATAAAGGCTATGTCCTTAGCGGTAAATTGCATCCTGCAAATTTAAGTTTATTTTATGTTTTGTTTATACCCTATTAACATTGGCCAACTACACCAGCCCTTTGCTGTAGCAAAGTATATATTTTTTTACGGTTTTTGTTAATGCTTCCAGGTTACTGTTATCGCTCGCCAGTGCAATGTCCCTGATGTCGCCATTTTTCATCAGTATATGAATGTTGCCATCACCCTTGTTGTAAGCGTTATTACGTATGGCGTCGGTAAATACAAAATACGATGCCTCGTGCTCACTAAAATTATACATTCTGGCTGCTTCTAGCCTCAGTTTGGCTATAAAACTTTCGTCGGGCCGCTCTGCAGTAATATCAACATGGAATAATTTACGCTCTATCAGGTTGCTGCAAAGTGTAGATAATACAAAGTCGCTGCTATCAGCCCAAACTTTTACTGCAGCCATCACGTCGGTATCATCCAGTTTAGCAAAGATCTCCAGATGGTGGTTTTGGGCTTTAAAATCCTCCTTCGAAATCACCTTTTCCAAAAAATGATTCAGGGCCGGGGTGATATTGAATTTATGCCCGGCTAAAGCCAGTTCGCGGCTGCGGTTAAATATTTTGCAGAGCAGTTGCTCGCCCGCTATTACGGTTTTATGCAAATACACCTGCCAGTACATCAGCCTGCGGGCAATCAGGAATTTTTCTATCGAATAAATCCCTTTTTCCTCCACTGTAATGCTGTCATCCTTTACGTGTAGCATCTTAATGATCCGGTCGGAACTGATGACGCCTTCGGATACGCCTGTAAAAAAACTGTCCCGGTTAAGGTAATCCATCCTGTCCATATCCAGTTGGCTGGAAACCAATTGATGCAAGAATTTTTTTGGATAGATGCCTTTAAAAATTTCGATAGCTAAGGAAAGCTGCCCGTTAAACTGTTCGTTCAGTTTATCCATTAACAAAATGGAAATATCTTCATGGTCGATACCTTCGATGATGGTCTGTTCCAACGCGTGGGAGAACGGCCCGTGCCCAATATCGTGCAATAAGATGGCAATAAGCAGCCCTTCTTTTTCTTCGGTTGTGATGGTACACCCTTTATTGCAAAGGGTTTCTATTGCGGTACCCATTAAGTGCATGGCGCCGATGGCATGATGGAAACGGGTATGCAAAGCGCCGGGATAAACCAAATGAGTCATTCCCAATTGTTTGATATACCTTAGCCGCTGGAAGTAAGGATGCTCGATAAGGTCGAACACCAGTTCGGAGGGTATACTGATAAACCCGTAAACCGGGTCGTTGATGATCTTCTTTTTATTCAAGGTAACTATATAGAATGCAAAAGTGTTGAATTATGACAAAACAAGCACCATGCTATTGTTAATATATGTTAAACCTTGTATAATTTTACAACAAAATACCGCGCCCCGGGGTTATAACAGGGTAAAAATATATTTATTATGCAAGATACCTCCATATTATGGGCCGACGACGAGATTGACTTGTTGAAACCGCACATAATGTTTTTAACGGAAAAAGGCTACAAAGTTACTACCGTAACCAATGGGCACGATGCCTTAGACGAATTCAAAAAACAATATTTCGACCTTGTTTTCCTTGATGAAAATATGCCGGGCTTAACCGGGCTGGAAACTTTACAGCAAATAAAGAACATCCGTAGCGATGTGCCCATCGTTCTGATCACCAAAAACGAGGAGGAATATCTGATGGAAGATGCTATTGGTTCTAAAATAGACGACTACCTGATAAAACCGGTACACCCCAAGCAGATACAACTTACCATTAAAAAGCTCACCGAGAACAAGCGGCTGGTAACCGAGAAAACCACAATGGCCTATCAGATGGACTTCCGCACGCTGGGGATGACACTGAACGATAACCTCAGCTTTCAGGAATGGGTGGACGTTTACAAAAAGCTTATTTATTGGGAACTGGAGCTGGAAACGCTTGAAGATGCCGGCATGCACGAGATACTTACCTTGCAAAAGGCAGAGGCGAACGTACAGTTTTGCAAGTTTGTAGAGCGCAACTACCTCGACTGGGTGAAAAATCCGGACACGGCGCCAACCTCATCGCCTCA
This sequence comes from uncultured Mucilaginibacter sp., assembly GCF_946481715.1. The sequence goes on from NZ_CAMLOV010000033.1 coordinate 5,400, forward strand.
ATTATTTAAAAAGAAGGTGTTCCCTAAGCTGGATGGCAACGGGCCGGTTTTCTTTATTTTGATAGATAACCTGCGCTACGACCAGTTTAAGATCATCAACCCTATTATATCCGAATATTTCCGGTTAGAGGAAGAAGATACTTATTTCAGTATCCTGCCAACGGCAACACAATACGCACGTAATGCAATCTTTTCGGGGCTGATGCCTTTGGATATGGAAAAAAGATACCCGCAGATGTGGCAAAATGATGAAGATGAAGGCGGCAAAAACCTTTATGAGGCGGAATTTATTGCCGACCAGTTAAAACGCACGCTCCGCCGCGATATTAAGCATTCTTACCACAAAATATTAAACATTGATGAAGGCCGCGCGCTGAACGAATCAGTAAGCAACCTGATGCAGAACGACCTGAATGTAGTAGTTTATAACTTTGTGGATATGCTTAGCCACGCCCGTACCGACATGCAGATGATACGCGAACTGGCTAGCGATGATGCGGCCTACCGTTCGTTAACCCTATCCTGGTTTGAGCATTCGCCTTTATTCGATTTGTTGAAGTTTTTAGCATCCAAACAAGTAAGGGTGATCATCACAACGGACCACGGTACCATCAAAGTAAAAAACCCGAGCAAGATCATCGGTGACCGTAATACCAATACCAATCTGCGTTATAAACAAGGCAAAAACCTGAATTATAATGCAAAAGAAGTATTCCACATACGTAACCCGCACGATGCCATGCTGCCAAAGCTGCATGTAAGCAGCAGCTTTGTATTTGCCAAAGGCGATAGCTATTTTGTGTACCCCAATAATTACAACCATTTTGTGAATTTTTATAATGAGACCTTCCAACATGGTGGCATCTCCTTAGAAGAAATGATCATCCCAATTGTAACTTACGGTCCAAAATAAATAACGACATTCCCCACACGTCATTGCGAGGAACGAAGCAATCTTTAAGCGTGCATATCGAACATGCATATCGTGAGATTGCTTCGCGCCTCGATGATGTTTTAAAGAGAAAGTAATGGATATTAACATCACCACCCTCGAAGAACTGGGCGGCGCAGCCCGGGCCATTTTAGATTACGCCGGTAGCAATAAAATATTTCTATTTTACGGTGATATGGGCGCAGGCAAAACCACGCTCATTAAATCGCTTTGCGCCGCGCTTGGCGTCGCCGACGAAGTTACCAGCCCCACTTTCTCCATTGTAAACGAGTATGCAGGTACTGATGGCCCCGTTTATCACTTTGATTTTTACAGGCTAAAGGAACAGGGCGAGGCACTGGATATGGGATACGAAGAGTATTTCTTTTCGGATAATTATTGCTTTATAGAATGGCCCGAAAGAATTGCTGGGTTGATACCCGACCTGTATACCGGCATTCGCATCACCGTTTCGGAAGAAGGTGTGCGCCAAATAACTGTGGAAAACATTTGATGCATATGCCCGTTGTTTTTCTTATCTTCAACATCCCGAAAATAAGGTAAAAATGAGTTCAGGAAAATATAGCGGCTTTTCTGATGTTGCCCGCCAGGCAATGCTGCAACCTCAGGAATCGATGCTGGAGGTTAAAAACAAAAAAGATAAATTATACATAGGTATACCCAAGGAAGTCTCCTTCCAGGAAAACCGCATACCACTTACCCCGTTATCGGTAGCACTGCTGGTAAATAATGGGCACGATGTGCTTTTAGAAAGCAACGCGGGGCAGGCAGCCAATTTTTCTGATAATAATTATAGCGAGCAGGGCGCCCAGATAGTTTATGAAACTAAACGGGTTTACGAGGCCGATATCATCATCAAAATAGCACCGCCCACCATGGAAGAAATAGCCATGATGAAACCCGGGCAACTGTTAATATCTGCCTTACAGGTATCTACACTAAAAGCCGAGTGCCTGCAAGCCTTATTGGCTAAAAAAGTAACTGCTATTTGTTTCGAAAACATAGAGGACGAAGGCGGCACATTAACCGTAGTACGCGCTATGAGCGAGATTGTTGGCGCTACATCTATCCTGATAGCAGCAGAATACCTTAGCAATATTTTTGGCGGCAAAGGGTTGATGTTGGGTGGCATAACCGGCGTACCACCAACAGAAATTGTAATATTAGGTGCCGGCACCGTTGGCGAGTATGCTGCGCGCACCGCTATATCTTTAGGTGCCGAAGTAAAGGTCTTCGACCCCTCTATCTATAAATTGCGCCGCCTGCAAAATAACATTGGCAGCCGCATATTTACATCGGTAATACAGCCTATTGTTTTAGAAAAAGCCATTACCACCTGCGATGTTGTTATTGGCGCCATGCGTGCCGACGATGGCCGCAGCCCCTGCCTGGTATCAGAAACTACCGTAAGTAAAATGAAACCCAATTCGGTTATTATTGATGTGAGTATAGACCAGGGCGGTTGTTTTGAAACGTCCGAAGTTACCAACCACACGCACCCGGTGTTTAGAAAATACGACGTTATACATTACTGTGTACCAAATATAGCTTCGCGCGTAGCGCGGACGGCTACTTATGCGCTTACTAATATTTTTGCGCCGATATTATTAGACATAGGTGAGCACGGCGGCCTAAAGAATGTAATTTGGAAAAAATCGGGCATCCGCAACGCGGTTTATATTTACCAGGGGCACCTCACCAACAAACACATGGGTGAGCGATTTGGCATCCCATGTAAAGATTTGGACCTGCTGGTAGCAGCAAACCACTAATTAATAGTGCGAGGGAGGGGTGACAAATTGCTGTGCAGGCCGGTTATCCTCTTTGTACTTCTGGGGCAGGTCGGATTTGTGGTGGAGGGTGCCGTAATAGGATATTTCCAGTTCGCGCTCGCCGGAATCTTTTACAGTTAGTTTAAATACCATATCGTAATCATCCTCATCCAGTGCTTCAAACGGCATTTCGCTGCCAAAAGCATCCAATAGGGGCATTAAGGTATTTGAGTGGCCAACTATAAGCACGTTGTCTCCGTTAAAGTTTTTAAGGATAGTAGCCGCAAAAGTTTTCAGGCTATCGCCATAAACGCGCGGTAAAATTTTGGCTTGCGTGGCCAGCGGACGGGCAGTTTCGGCGGTACGCTTATATTTGGTTACGTAAATGGCTTTTATTTTTTCGCGCTTCAGGTATTTAGCTAACGATTCTGCCCGCTTTTGCCCGTCGAATGATAAATTCGGGTCGTCTGAAGTTTTTACGGTTGCCGGTTCTTTCTCGGCATGCCGCACAAACCACAGGGTTGTTTTTTGCGCAAAGGCACTATAATTGCTAAGGAGTAAACAAACAAAGATTATTGTCAGGGCTTTAGATTTTAGCAATGTGTTTTTCATAGCGCGCTATCTGGTTTACAAGTAAAGGTATTTACAAATATATTGATATGAGGTTTTTTGATAAAGAATATTTAAAGCATGTATGGAAGGTTTTAGTCGCAACCTTTAGCGGCTTTGGCAGCGATAATGGTTTAAAGCTAAGCGCATCGCTGGCTTATTATACGGTTTTTTCCATCGCACCGTTACTTATTTTAATCATATCGGTTGCAGGGCTTGTGTTTGGGCACGATGCAGCCACAAACCGGCTTCAGCCCGAAATTGAACACTACGTAGGCAAACAGGCAGCCGCGCAAATACAGGACATGTTAAAAAGTTTAGAACTCTCAGGAAAATCCGGCATCGCTGTAGTGGTGAGTGTAATTACTTTACTGGTAGGTGCCAGCAGTATTTTCCTGGAGATACAGGATTCATTAAACATCATTTGGCGGGTAAAGGCCAAGCCCAAAAGAGGCTGGGTTAAAATGCTGCAAAACAGGTTTCTTTCCTTTTCGCTTATTATCAGTTTGGGCTTTTTATTACTCGCCTCTCTTGCCATAAACATTGTTATAACTGCACTTAGCGCCCAAATAACACGGTTTTTGCCAAGCGTAACCAAACTGATAATTCAAGGCATAAACCTCGGGCTAACCCTTATAGTTATATCCACTTTGTTTGGTATTATATTTAAATTTTTGCCTGATGTAAAGATAAAATGGAAGGATGTGCGCTCTGGCGCAATTTTTACGGCCATACTTTTTATGTTAGGCCAATACCTCATCAGTTTATATATTGGCTATACAGCCCAAGGGTCAACTTATGGTGCTGCCGGATCGCTGATTGTGATTTTAGTTTGGATATACTATACGGCCGCTATTCTATATATTGGTGCTGAATTTACGCAGGTGTATGCCGAAGCCATTGGCAGCCACATAGAGCCTGCCGAGTATGCGGTGCATGTACAGCAAACGGAGGTAGAACATGTTGTTAGGCAACTGCCAGCTCAAAACCCTGACATAAAAGGCAACCTTAAATGCGATGAAGAAAAGGCAAAGAAAAAAGCATAACTGGGTAAACGTACCTTTCATTGCGTAGCTCACCCTAATCGTAACATACATTAATAAATAATGCTGTACATTTAGCTACCAATTACACCTCATTGTTAGCAGCTATATATATATCATTTAAAAGGGCTTTTTTACTCACGGCCGTTATTTCGTGCTTTTACCTTACTGCGGCCGCGCAGTACTTCCAGGTAGATAGTGGCCGTAAAAATGTGAACATCCCTTTTCGCCTTATCCGGAATATGGTGGTGGTAAAAATGCATATCAACAATAAAGGCCCATTTAATTTTGTTTTAGATACCGGCGTTGGGTTGATGCTCATGACCGACCCAACGATGGTTGATTCGATAAACCTTACGCAGACGCGAACTGTTAAAATAACAGGCCTTGGCGACGATGGCGATTACGAGGCCATTGTTACCTCGCCATTAAAGTTGGATATTCCGGGGCTTTACAGTAATGGCGTATCAGCGGCTATATTAAAAAAAGATTATTTTAACCTTTCCAGCTATGTGGGTATGCCCATTCATGGTTTAGTTGGCTGGGATTTTTTCAATAACCTGGCAGTTAAGATCAATTTCAGCGATAGCACCTTGAGCGTTTGCCGCCCTAAAGACCTCAAAGCATTTAGAAAAAGCCAGGCCATCCCTATCACCATCGAAGAAAAGAAACCATACATCGAAACCATGGTAACCTTTCCGGATGGGCGACGGGTTAAAAATAAACTGGTAATTGACCTGGGGGCAGGGCACCCGTTATCGCTAGAAAACTTGCAGAAAACTGGCGGGCTCCCAAAAACATACATCAGGGCAAACCTTGGCGTGGCTTTAAATGGGCCTATAGATGGCGTGATAGCGCGGATGAAGGAAATTGACCTGGGTAGATATAAAATAAAGAATGTGATCACATCTTTCCCTAATACAAATGCCGAAAGCCCATCGTACGCTGTCCCGCGCGATGGGAACATGGGCATTGGCATCTTAAAAAAATTCAACGTTATATTCGATTACACTAATGGGCTGCTTTACCTTAAACCCAACCAAACATTTAATGAACCTTTTGAACACGACATGAGCGGGCTGGAGTATTTTGCGGCAGGGGATGAACTCAACCATATCATCATCAGCCGTGTGGAACCCAACTCGCCTGCAGACGAGGTGGGGCTGGAGAAAAACGACGAAATTGTATCGATAAATTTTAAGCCGGTATCAAAAATGGGTACCGAGGAGGTTGACAACTTATTAAAATCGAAAACGGATAGAAGTATTTTACTGGAAGTTTATCATGATAAACGTTACGATAGGGTTATATTAACCCTAAGGCGCAGAATTTAAGCCATTTGTAACAAACCCATTGCTGTTTCCGATATCGGGCAATAATTTTATATTTTAGCTTCTGCTTTTTACTACTTAATTATTTAAACAATGAATAAACCTTTACGGGCAGGCATTCGCCTGCGCGTGGCATTTGTCACCCTTGCTGTAATAGCAAGTTCCTGCGCTACAAAAAAAGAAACCGCATCTACCGTAACCCTTAAAACAACAACCACACCCGGAGGGACAACCGCGACCGCAACCGTAGGCGGCGCCAAAAAGGAAGGCATTAAAAAATTCGCCGATCTGGTTGGGAAAGTTAAAGGCGATACCGGGCTTTTTTCAACTTATAAGGTTGATGGTAAGTATTATTTCGAGATCCCAGACAGCCTTTTAAACCGCGAAATGCTGGTAGTTACCCGCTTTGTAAAAACGCCTGCCGGGTTAAAATCATTTGGCCAGCAATATGGTGGCGAAGAAGTGAATGAACAGGTTTGGAAGTGGCAACGCCACGATAAACAAGTGTTTGTGCGGGTCCCCAGCTATTCGGTAAGGGCTGATAGTACGAGCGACATGTACCAATCTGTTAAAAACTCAAACCTTGATGCAGTGCTCGCCTCTTTCGATATTAAAGCCTACAATAAAGATACCACCGGCGTGTTGGTTGACGTTACAGACATGTACAATGGCGATGTGGCCGCTATCAGCCTGCCAGATAATGTTAAAAAAGCATATAAAGTTAGCGCGATAGATAACAGCCGGTCATACATAGATACCATAAAAAGCTTCCCGATAAACGTTGAAGTACGTACGCTAAAAACCTTTAGGGCTGCAGAGTCCCCAACGGATAATACAAACGCCGCTTTAACCTTCGAGCTAAATACTTCTATGCTACTGCTGCCAAGTGTGCCTATGAAGGCACGTTTGATGGATGCGCGTGTAGGATATTTTGGCCAGGCACAAACAGACTACGGCACAGGCGCACAAAAAGCCGAAGTAACATCATACATACACCGATGGAGGCTGGAGCCTAAAAATGAGGCCGCTTATAGCCGCGGCGAGTTGGTTGAACCTAAAAAGCAAATTGTTTATTACATTGACCCAGCCACACCAAAAAAATGGGTACCATACCTTATTGCAGGCATTAACGACTGGAACAAGGCCTTTGAAGCGGCTGGTTTTAAAAACGCTATAGTGGGCAAAGTAGCCCCTACTGCCAAGGAAGACCCTGAATTTAGCACCGAGGATGCCCGTTACAGCGTTTTACGTTATTTTGCTTCGGATGTACAAAATGCTTATGGACCCCATATCTCCGACCCACGCAGCGGCGAGATACTGGAAAGCCACGTTGGCTGGTACCACAACGTAATGAGCTTATTGCGCAACTGGTTCTTCATCCAAACAGCTGCAACCAACCCTAATGTGCGCACCCCGCAATTTACCGACGAGCAAATGGGCGAACTGATCCGCTTTGTATCCTCGCACGAAATTGGCCACACTTTAGGGCTTCCGCATAACTTTGGGTCCAGCTACGCTTATAAGGTAGATTCGTTGCGCTCTAAAACATTTACATCCACACATGGCACCGCACCGTCCATTATGGACTACGCGCGTTTTAACTACGTTGCCCAGCCGGGCGATGGCGTTACCCGTTTTTACCCGCAAATTGGCGAATATGACCTTTGGGCAGTAAAATGGGGGTATAGCTACTTTAATGGCAACAAAACGCCAAAACAAGAGAAAGAGACACTTGATGCCTGGACAACAGCAAAAGCAGGCAACCCGTTATATTATTATGGCCGCCAGGGTACCTCTATCGATCCGCGCCTGCAAAACGAAGATTTAGGAGATAATGCCATGAAAGCAAGCGCCTACGGCATTGCCAACCTAAAAAGGATATTGCCAAATATTGAGAAATGGACCTTTCAAAAGGGCGAAGATTTTGATGATGTACAAACTTTATACAACGAAGTTATTGGCCAGTACAACCGCTACATTGGGCATGTTACCATGAATATTGGTGGTATAAACGAAAACTTTAAAACTTATGACCAAACAGGCCCTGTTTACGGTTTTGTAAACAAAAGCCTGCAGCACGATGCCGTTGCATTTTTAAATCAGCAGCTGTTTAAAACGCCAACCTGGCTCATCAATACGACGGAGTTGAGCAAGTTTGATAATGGCGTAGTTATTGGCCGTATTAAATCGGTACAGATAAATGCGTTGGCAAACGTACTTAACCCATCGCGCCTGGCGCGCATGTTTGATAACCAGGCAAAAAGCGGTGCGCTGGCTTACACAGTAGGCAACTTGCTTACCGACCTTCGCGGCGGAGTATTCCCTGCCGGCAAACCAGATCAGTTTCAACGCAATTTGCAGCGCGGCTATATCGAAAACTTAAAAATGTTTTTAAATACAGATGCCAGCCAGAGCTTTCCCGGGGCCACCACCGTGCAACTTGCAAATTTTGGCTTAACACCAATCAATATTGCTTTATCAGATATTAGGCCGATGGTGCGTGCCGAATTAACTAAGATAAGCATCGCTTTACCAAAAGGCGGTGATGCGCTAACCGCGGCACACTATGCCGATTTACGCCTGCGCATAAAAGAAGCCCTGTACCCAACCAAACCCGTTATTAATGTAATTGGTGGTACAGTAGGGCGTTTAGCCGAACCGGAGCCACAACAGGAGACCGAGATAAATTACTAAGCTTGCTGCCAGGCAAAAGCACACAAATGAACTTGGCCCCTGCTATTTAGCGGGGGCTTTTGTTTTAGTTAATAAGAGCAATGCAGGTGGGGCAACTATTTTAGCTGGCTGATGTTCTCGAAAAAAGCGGTTTGGAGGTCCAGCAGCGACCGTACGCTCACCTTCTCGCCATACATGTCAAAACACAGAAATTTTGCTTTTGAAGTATCGCTGCCCTTTGCTTTTTCGAAGAAATTAAAGGTTTCAAAGAAATAATGATTAGTGGTAACCTTATTCTTAAAGTTAGTTTGTGATGCGTTGAGCCTGAAGCCAATAGCATCCATCCACGTGTGTACTTTAGCGTGGAGCGACTTAGTGATGTTATCCATAGGTTAAAGATTTATAATGTTAAACGAAAACGCTTAAATAAAGGTTTTATTCTTTTTAATGCTGTTTTTTAACATGCGTTAACAATTATGTGGGCTATTCTGGCAGCGAAACTTCTTTGCTTTAATAAGAAATTTTATTTCTTTCCACATTCATTGAAACTTATTAACATGCCTGCCGTACAAAGACGACACACCGCAACCGATTATGAAACTAAAAATTACTCTTTTTGCAATTTCAATAATTTGCTTAACAACCCTCGGGGCTTGCAAAAAAACTATCACACCAGGCCCAGCCGGTGCCGACGGAGCAACCGGCGCTACCGGTGCCACGGGAGCAACTGGTGCTACGGGAGCATCCGGGCCTCAAGGCCCGCAAGGTGCAACTGGCGCTAACGGAACAAATGGCGCAACAGGCGCAACTGGTGCCACGGGCCCTGCCGGTGCCACGGGCGCGACTGGTGCTGCCGGCCCCGCAGGCCCAACCGGAGCTACGGGTGCAACGGGAGCTACAGGCCCTGCCGGAGCAACAGGCGCCACAGGGGCAGCTGGTCCCGCAGGCCCAACAGGGGCCACCGGCTCTGCCGGACAAAATGGCGCTACAGGTGCAACTGGCCCAGCTGGAGCAACTGGTGCTACAGGAGCAACCGGTGCACAGGGTCCCGCCGGCCCGCAAGGCCCTGCCGGCCAAAATGGTGCCGATGGTGCAACGGGCGCTAACGGGGCAGATGGCAATGCAAACGTATCGAGTGTTTTGTTGACCAACAGGACCGTTGTTTTAACAGGCTTTACCCAATTTAGCGTACCGCAAATAACACAAGATATAGTTGACAAGGGCTTGGTTCTTATGTTCTTCAGAATAACAGGCAGCAACAGCGGTTTCTTTGCCATGCCATACGCCGAAGCCGGGCAAACACTCAGCTTATCGTCATATGGCGTGGGTTACGTCAGCGTTAAATCAAACTTTACAGCCAGTGGATTAGATTTTAGGGTGGTTATTATACAGGGTACTTCGCTTACCACTTTTGGTGCGGCGCATCCAAATATCAACCTACGCAACTATAGCCAGGTAGCGTCGGCGTTGCACCTGTCTAATTAAGAAACGGGCAGCTGCATAACATTTTGTACAACTTTTTATAATAGGCCCCGCCACAAGCGGGGCTTTGTTTTTGTGTATGTAACAATCCTATTGTTTACCTATTATAATATGTAACAATGCTATGATTAATAATTATTTAATTTCAATAAAGTGAACATTTGCACAATATATGTGTACTACACACTACGATACCATTTGAACGCTTTTTAATACGTTATGAAATACATCCTTTTACTGCTTGCCATCCTATCAGTCACTGCGCTTAGGTCGAACGCACAGGACGGTGGCCGGCCCCTCGTCGGGACGGTTATCGATTCTACAAAACTTACGCTACCCGGCAGCAACGTTAAAATATCATCAGAGAAAGGCGACAGCCTATCAACTACCTCAGATGGCAATGGTAAATTTGTATTCCCGGCTATAAAAGGCACCAAAATCACTTTAACAATCTCCTCTATCGGGTACCAGGGGATTATAAAACATTATAACTTACCCGCCGATGGCAAAGCCATCGTGCTTGACCCTATAATCCTAAAATCGGAAACAAGGCAGCTTGGCGTGGTTACTATCGTTGGAGTTAACCCGGTTGTATTTAAAGAAGACACCGTTCAATACAGCGTTTCGGCTTATAAAGTACGCGAAAATGCGCCGATTGAAGATGTGCTTAAAAAGATACCCGGGCTTGATGTGGCCAAAGATGGTACTGTTACGGCTCAGGGCAAGCAGGTTACTAAAGTGCGCGTGAACGGTAAGGACTTTTTTGGCGGCGATGTTTTAAGTGCCACCAAAAATTTGCCAGCAGACGTAATAGAAAGCGTACAGATAGTTGATGATTACGGCGACCAGGCCAACCTTACCGGCGTAAAAACCGGCGAACCCAATAAGGTACTCAATTTTACTATTCGTAAGGATAAAAACTACGGTTACTTTGGGCAGGCAACTGTTGGCGACGGATCGGACGCATTACCGAAAAATCCTGGCGTTACCAACGATAACCGTTATCTGGGTCTCTTAAACTTTTTCAAATTCAAAGGCGATCAGCAGTTATCGGTATTAGGTAGCATTAACAACACCAACGTAAACACATTCAGCTTCGGTGCGCCTACAGGCGGCGGGGGAGGTGGTTTTGGTGGCGGCGGCGGCGGTGGCGGTCGTGGCAATGCCTTACGTGGTGGCGGTGGTAGTGGTTCAACAATCAACTCCAACGGTATAACCAATGCTCACTCAATCGGCTTAAACTTTAGGGACCAGTGGGGCAAAACCTTATCTGTATACGGTAGCTACAGCTTTAACGATAACACAATCTTTACCAACTCTACTACCCTCCAAACCAATGCATCGGCAAATACGGTTAGCCAAAGCAATAGCCAAAGCACAGAAACAAACAACCCGGTTAACCACCGTTTTAATTTTAATCTGGAGTGGAAACCAGATACTGTTAATTATTTAAAGCTAACCCCTACATTCTCTTATTCGGGCAGCGATGTTACCAGTTTCGATAATGTAAATTCTACAAGGAATGGCGCGGTGAACCAGTCGTACACGGCTAATTCTATCAGCAATTCTTCGGCGCCAAATTTTGGTATAACCGGTTTATATAACCACCGTTTTAATAGCCGCGGCCGTAACCTAAGCATCGGCTTTAACGGCTCTACCAATAAAAACAACCAGTACGATAACCCCATTTACGACTATGCGCCGGGCTCGTTACGAACATCGGCGGAAAATCAGGTAATTTATACAGATAGCCGCACCAACGCTTACGGCGCAAATTTATCGTACCAGGAGCCATTGGGTAAACACTCTTTTTTAGAAGGTAACTACGCATACAACCACACTTATACTACCAGCAATAAAGAAACCGATACTTTATATACCCCCGGCGCGTACCACAACTACGACCTGTTGAGCAACAACTACAACTATACTTTCACAACCAACCGTTTTGGGTTAAATTACCGGGTAGTGCAGGCAAAATACAATTTTGTACTTGGTATTGGCGGTCAACCGGCCACGCTGGAAGGCTTTAACGTAAAAACAAGCCAGGCAACTAAGGTAAATACGTTTAATGTGATACCTACCGCAAGGTTCGTATATAACTTCAGCAGGAGCCAAAATCTAAGTTTTCAGTACAATGGTACCAGCAACCAACCATCATTTAACCAGTTGCAGCCAGTGATAGATTTTTCTAACGCATCGTATCCGGTATTGGGTAACCCCAACTTAAGCCCCGAGTTTAACAACAGCCTGCAATTGCGTTATGGTAACTTCAGTTTCCAAACCGGCAATATCTTCTTCGCAAATGTTGGGTTTACGCAAACCGACAACAAAATTGTGAATATCAACACTACTTACCCGCGTGCTTTTACTCCGGCAGCTTTGACCGCCGACCCAACATTAAAAAACTTGGTTGGCGCCAACCTTATCAGATACCAAAATGCAAGTGGATACTATCAGGTAAACGGTGGGTTGGTTTACTCCAAGCCATGGTCGGAACGCAAATACACCATTATATTTAATACCAATGTTAGTTATACCAACAATATCGGTTTTGCCGACAGTGTGAGCGCAGACAACGTGGAGTCTCCTATCGAAAAAAACATTGCCAAAACGCTTACCTTATCGCCGGGGCTGCGTTTTAGGATAAACATTACGGATGTTATTGATGCCGAGCTAAATTCCAGCTATGCTATCAACAGGACAAACAACTCTTTAAATACCCCATCGTTTAACCAAAACACCAATATACGTACCCTAAACCTTGGGGCGAGCGGTAAAAATTATTTTTGGAAGGATTGGACACTGAGCTACGATTATACCAAAACATTTAATTACGGCTATTCGGACGCGCTTCAGATCAAAAACCCCAACATTTTAAATGCCTATGTAGAGCGCCGGTTTTTGAAAGACCATCGCGGCACTCTGCGTTTTGCAGCGTACGATTTGTTTAACGAGAACACCGGCTTTTCTACTGTAACAACCGGAAGTACGGTTACGCAAACCAACGTAAATAAGCTTGGGCGTTATTTCCTGCTATCATTTACGCTGCGGCTGCAAAAATTCTCGGGTAAAGCACCAACGCAAAACCCCGGCCGTGGCTTTAGAGGCGACGGTGGTGGCAGGCCCCCGGGTGGTGGCCCGGGCGGACCAGGCGGAGGTCCGATGTAATAAGGCATAACAAAAAAGCCATCCCTTTTATAAGCGGATGGCTTTTTTGTTTTTAAAGCGTTTATAGTTTAGTTGCTTACCAGCACGGTTTTGATAACCCGTTCCAATTCCTCCAGGTCGAAGGGTTTGGCAAGGTAGGTTTCGGCGCCGGCGTGCCCTGCAAGCAGCTGTATATCGCTATTGGCCGAGAAATATACTACGGGTATATGCCTTAATGCCTCGTCTTTTTTTAGAGTTTGGGTAGCTATTATCCCCCCGGCATCGGGTATCCAGTTATCCATCAATATAACATCGGGCAAAATACCGCCCACTTTATCGGCGATATTATTACAATCGGTAAAGGTATGCACCTGCCATCCCTGCTCCTCTAAAATATAGCTGCAGATAGACAAGATATCCTCATCGTCGTCGAAAATGATAATTTTTTTAGGCTGTTTGTTCATCGGGGTGTAGAGGCGTGAAGCTATAAATAGTTTTTAAAAAAAGCAAATATTTTAATTATAACCGAAATGCATTTGCCAGCATATATAAATTACTGCGCTTTTTACCTTTAGTTTTCGGTCGCAATTTTATAGCTATAGACAGATCGGCCCAGATGCCCCTCATCATCGATTCCTTCTATTACCAAGCGGTAGTTACCGGCAGCCCCGGGACTTAGAAACTCAAACGAAGCGTTACCTTTTTCGTCACTAATAATGTTAGGCTTCCAATAAATGGTTGCTTTTTTATTTACCCCGGTCAATGCGGCGGAGGGTTCAAATGCAGGTTGGTAAAACTCCCGCATTTTATCGTATCCTTTGAAAAGTAGGGTTATTAATCCTTGGGGGATAATTTTGTTTCTTGCTAACTGCTCCTGGGTAAAACCCTTTTTCATGGTAACCACAATAGCACCACCAGCAGCATTAGACCCGTATATAGCCAAATTACCTCCACTTCGCAATACTTCTACAGCATACACATTTACTGCGCTGATGTCTTCCAGGCTTTCTAATGGCACCTGTACACCATCTATAATAACAACCATCGGAGTGGGGTTAATCCGGGCTAAAGCGCGAACAGCGTAAAATGCTTTCCCCTGAATAATTACGCCGTTCATCCTGTTCAACAGGCAATCCTTTAAATTAATGCATCCTTTACCTTCGAGGGCTTCGCCTGATATTACCTGGTCGGCATGGCTGGGGCCAAGTATGTTGGAGGAGTACTCTAATTTAGGAGTGAAAGGTTTTTTGTCTCTTATTATAACTTCCTTTAATTGGTGTGTTTTGCTAATGGAATCCTGCTTTGTTAAAGTTTTATAATCATTAAAATTATCGGTCATCAAAGCTGATTGGCTGGTGGTAAGTCGTTGCTCAGTTGTGGGCAAATTTGTGCTGTTTATCGCAGCGTAAACAGGTTTATTTACTTCTATTACTACATTGCGGTTGTTTTTTGCCGTTTTTGCCTGCAATACTAATTTTACCGTATCGCTGAGCGCAAGGTTATTGAATGCAAAATAGCCATCAGCATTGGTGGTAGTGTCGGCAGTGAAATTTTCAGCGGCTGCCACTAAGTTTATATTCCCGTTAGCAACAGGTAGCCCGGCCTTTGTTTTTACGGTGCCAGTCAATTGCAAAGCTTTTTCTGGTAGATAAGAAACCGTTTCTGATTCGGGCGAGAAGGCTTTCTCCCAGTTAAATTTATGGTAGCCTTGCGTAAGCATCAGGAGGTCGAGGTTGGTTGTTGATTTTGCATTTGTACTGAGGAAGTAGCTGTTTGCGTTTTCGATATTCCCCCGCAATTCCGCGGTCAACAACAGGTTGCTGAGGATGCTGTTTTCGGCGGTCTCATTTATAGCTGAGTACGCGTTATTGGTAATGGCTACCGAATAGCTGCCCATGGTCACATTATCTAGTCCACTTTTCGTCCTAATACCAACTTTTATCTTTTGGCTTAGACCGGTAATAGAGGACAATGGTTTCACATCGATTCTAAGCGTATCGGGGTTGCGGATGAACACAATGCGTTCGCAAAGGGGCAGCCCTTCGCCCGAAAAGAGGGTAAAACGGGTAATGCCAGAGGGAAACCGTGCTTTATCAACTGAAGCCGAGACCTTTTCAGCTTTCAAAGCGCCCGCTGTTGTAAAATAAATTTTGCCGTTGGTTTGCGCAACCAGGTAAAACAAAGCGCTCTTCTGCTCAATCAACAAGGCATTATTGGCGGCTATCATCACTTGCAAACTACCTGGTTTATCCACAACCGATAATACGAAGCCTTTAGGTTGGACCGCAGGCAAATCAATTACGTACTGGGGTAAATCTTTGGCGGTTATCTTTGCGCGATAGGTTTTTCCGTTTTCCGGCATCAGCGCAAATACCCCCATGCCTAAATAAGCCGTGGCGAAATCTGCAACTACTTTGCCATCATTGTCAATCACTACGCCACTCACATCCTCGCCCAACCCATTCGCATTTATAGCCTTTATGCCCACCCGCGACCGCAGCCCGGCGACAAGATTGCCGCCTTCGGGCATAAATTGAACATTTGGAGTTTGTTTTTGGGTAATTGAGTTATTGCTGGTAGGCAGCGCTCCGCCTATCTGTATATCAGCATTGAAAAAGCTTTCCTCGCCCTGGTTTTGCATCCATTTGGTATATGCCCTAATACGGTATATCCCAGGCGTATAAGCAATGCTTAACGGAATGCCGCCCCAGGTAACACCCGCCGTCAAGGGCAATATTTGCCGCTGTACTACCGAGTCAGTTTTGTTAATAAGTTCCACATACAGTACGCCACTTAATGCCGATAGCTGGTGTTTATAGCCAACAACCGTGTAAGCTTTAAACCAGACAGTATCGCTCGCGCGGTAATTTTGATTATCTAAGTGCAGGTAAATTCTTTCGACGGGGTGGCTTTGCGTATAGGCCTCCATAGCTGCATCGGCTTTAAACAAAAAGCTGCTATCTACTTGCGCAAGGCAGGGGCGCCCGAGAGCTAAAAACCCGAGTATTAACCATTTCCAATTACGCTGTGCCGCTTTCATGCATTCGTTTTATCCAGCCCAGCCTTCTCTATCTAAACTGCGGAAGTGGATGGCCTCTGCTAAATGCTCCAGCAGTATCTCTTCACTTCCGGCAAGGTCGGCAATGGTGCGGGAAACCTTGAGGATACGGTCATACGCCCGGGCGGAAAGGCCCAGTTTCTCCATGGCTTTTTTCAGCAGCGTTTGCCCGGCCTGGGTTATTTTACACACATCGCGCACCATCTGCGGGCTCATTTGAGCGTTGGCGTGCAGGTCTGGCCTGGTGCCGAACCGTTCAATTTGCCTTTCGCGGGCTTTGATAACCCGTTCGCGGATAAATTCACTTTTTTCGGCAAGCCGGTCGGAAGATAACTCAGCGAAGTTTACAGGCGTTACCTCCACATGAAGGTCGATACGGTCCAAAAGCGGCCCGGAGATTTTGCTTAGGTACTTTTGTACCGTGCCCGGCGGGCAAATGCACTCTTTATCCGGGTGGTTGTAATAACCGCAGGGGCAGGGGTTCATACTGGCAATAAGCATAAAACTGCTGGGATAATCTACTGTGAACTTTGCACGGGAAATAGTTACCCGGCGTTCCTCCAGCGGTTGGCGCATTACCTCCAGGGCACTGCGCTTAAACTCCGGCAGTTCGTCCAGAAACAGCACGCCATTATGCGCAAGCGATATCTCGCCCGGCTGAGGGTTGCTGCCGCCGCCGACCAGAGCTACATCACTGATTGTATGATGGGGCGAGCGGAAGGGCCGGGTAGTTACCAGCGCATCGGCTGCAGAAAGCTTGCCCGCTACCGAATGTATCTTGGTGGTTTCCAGCGCTTCGTGCAGGCTAAGTGGCGGCAATATAGACGGTAGCCTGCGCGCCAGCATGGTTTTACCGGCACCGGGAGGGCCTATAAGTATTACGTTATGGCCGCCTGCCGCTGCTATTTCGAGGGCGCGTTTGATGTTTTCCTGGCCGCGTACTTCGCTAAAATCGCTATCGTAATTGGTGAGGCTATCATAGAATTCCTCGCGGGTGTTTACTATTTCTCGTTCGAGGGGAGCGATGCCATTAAAGAAATCAGCAACCTGCTTGATGTTTTCCACTCCGTAAACTTCCAGATCGTTTACGATGGCTGCCTCCCGGGCATTTTGTTTTGGGAGGATAAAGCCTTTATACTTTTCCTTACGTGCCTGTACCGAAATAGGCAAAGCACCCTTGATGGGTTGCAAACCACCGTCGAGCGATAACTCGCCCATAATGAGGTATTTATCCAGCTCTTCGGCATGTATTTGACCAGAGGCAGCCAGTACGCCAATGGCGATAGTAAGGTCGTACGACGAACCCTCTTTTTTGATATCTGCGGGAGCCATGTTTACTACTACCTGCTGGCGGGGCATCCGGTAGCCACAGTTTTTGAGTGCAGATTCTATCCTGAAATAGCTTTCTTTAATGGCCACATCGGGCAAGCCCACTACAAAGTACTTGGTTCCTGCCGCAATATTCACTTCCACTGTTATGGTGATGGCCTGTATCCCATAAACCGCACTTCCAAAGGTTTTAACTAACACTATCGACAAGGTTTTTTATAGCGAAAGATATAGAATTATTTTGAAGTTGGGTAAATGTATTGCAACGAACCAGAATTTTCGTCACGGTAACTGTACGGCCGTACAGTTCGTACAACCTCGTACAGTTTCGTACAATCTCGCACAATCTCGTACAGTTTCGCACAACTTCGTACAGTTTCGTACAGCCAAATGGCGGTTTGCGGAAATCTGCGTTTTTCTTTGATTTTTCTGTGTTTTTCTGTGCTTTTTTTAATCGTGCGGAACTGACCGGGTTTTTCAAAAAAAGAGGCCTTTTGCTTGCCATTTTTTAAGCCTCCCGACGAGTGCTTCATCGGCGCGCCCTTACGATTCGCGGCACATTATTTCACCTCCGATCCGTTCTTCAGCACCTCGCCGCCTTTCATCAAAAAAGGTCAGGGCGCGGAGGTGGCAAACACCTCCAGTGCCTTATCAATCCTCTTCAGGGTTTCGGCCTCGCCGAGCAGGGCGGCTATGTCAAATACATGTGGGCCAAACTTGCCGCCAACCAGCATAATGCGGAAAGGCAGCATTACATCGCCAAGTTTTAAGCCTTTTTCTTCGGCAAGGGCTTTGAAGCGGGCTTCCAGGTCGGCTGGTTCAAAGGCGTCCGAGTGGCTGAAAACATCTTTCAACCGGTTAAAGAAATCCGTTTTTACATCCGTCCATTTTGGTTTAACGGAATTAACATCATACTCTTTTGGGCATTGGAAAAAGTAACCCGCCTGCTGGTAAAAATCAGCCAGCAGCACGCAGCGGTCTTTCACCACGTCGATTATCTTTAGCAGGTAGGCTTCCTTATTTATGGTGATGCCTTTGGCGGTTAACACCTCGGCCACTTTTACTTTTAATTTTTCGGCAGGGGCATTTTTTATCCACTCGGCGTTGTACCATTTGGCTTTCTCGAAATCGAATTTCGCCCCCGCCTTGCTTACGCGCTCTATCGAGAATTTCTCTACCAATTCATCCAGCGTAAATATTTCCTGCCCGGTACCGTCGTTCCAGCCCAGCATGGCCAGCAGGTTTAAAAATGCCTCGGGCAAAAAGCCCAGCTCGCGGAAACCCGGGGTAAGTTCTTCGGTTTTGGCATCGTACCAGCTCATGGCATAAACCGGGAAACCAAGGCGTGCGCCATCGCGCTTGCTTAGCTTGCCATGCCCGTCGGGTTTTAATATTAAGGGCAAATGCGCCCATTGCGGCATATCTGCTTTCCAGCCCAGGTACTCCCACAGCAGCAGGTGTACCGGTGCCGATGGCAGCCACTCTTCGCCGCGGAAAGCATGCGTTATCTTCATCAAATAATCATCAACCACCACGGCTAAGTGGTAGGTAGGCATACCGTCGGCTTTTAGCAGCACTTTATCATCTACCAGTGCAGTTTCAAAACTCACAAAGCCCCGTATCATATCATGGAAACCAATGGTTTCGTTATCGGGCATTTTTATGCGGATAACATGCGGGGTGCCATTGTGCAGCAGGGTTTCTACCTCCTGCAAGGGCAGCGTAAGCGAATTACGTAAGCCACTGCGGTGCGTATGCCCGTATTGAAAGTTTGGCACTTCCTTGCGTTTGGCATCCAGTTCTTCGGGCGTATCGAAAGCATAATAAGCGTGCCCCTGCGATACCAGCCTTTCGGCATATTCGCGGTAGATCACCTTGCGTTCGCTTTGGCGGTAAGGGGCGTATTGGCCACCCACGGCGGGGCTTTCATCGGGGATGAGGCCGCACCAGGCCAGGCAGTCGGCTATATATTTTTCGGCGCCGGCTACGTAGCGGCTTTGGTCGGTATCTTCAATACGCAACACAAAATCGCCGCCGTGTTTTTTGGCGAACAGGTAATTAAATAACACGGTGCGCACACCACCCAAGTGTAAACCACCTGTGGGGCTCGGCGCAAAACGGACTCTTACTTTTTTATCGGGCATAGCGAGGCAAAGATAGGGTTTAGTAGGGAAGTGGGAAAGGCAGAAAGCTATTTGGGATGAGGGGAAAGGGGGTTTGAACTATTGAGACCAACTTTATTCGAAAAGTTGACTTAATAAGGTATTGAATTGAATAGGGCTTAATGTGTTCGATTCCCAAATGGAATCGAATCTACATTAGACTCAGCTTAATGAGCTTCATCTTGCGTTTCATCAGTAATTGGTGGAATATGGTTTCGTGTTCGCCAAAGCTGAGTTAGGATAGAAAGGTCTTCGTCGTTTGTTACCGCCGATGGTTCTGGCCGAACGTTGCAAACATATTTGCGTGATTTATCAAAGTATCTGACGGGTTGATCAGTCTGATAGAATAATCCCTGAAACAACCGAGCACCAATAGATAAATTGATAGGATTATTATTATAGTTAGTAAGCTCTACGGAAAGACAGCCACAATATCCAGGCTGAGCGATAGTCGACATAGTAAGCCCCAGCCTTGAGTAAGAGCTTCTCATACATAGAACTAACACATAATTATCTGGAATTTTTACATATTCCAAACTTGTAGCCAGTACCGTTTGATTTGGATGCAGAATAAATGTTTCCCCTAACTGCCTCCTTGTTTCTTGAAAAAAATAACGTGAATTACCCCGCCCAAATTCATTGTTCAGAGATGCGTTGATTAACGGTTCTCGTCCTTGAACAGATACCAAAAAATTACCCCCCAATCGAAAATCGATACCAATTTCTGTTATTTGGGATTGCTCGAGCAATGGACGGATGATTAATTCATTATCGCCAATTAGTTTTGTTATCGCCTCGGAAGTGATGATACTACTCAAATTTTACTCCTTTCCCATTGTTGTACTGTGAAATAATTACCTATCGACTTTTCTACAAGGCTATTTATTACTTTGTAAACAGTAGGTTCGGACAGTTTTACGTCATACCCCATGCATTCATTGAATTTTTTTGACTCATTTAACCAAACATTCCATCCATACAAGATACAGCCGTGCAATTCTGCGTCTGATTCTATATTGTAGGGTATCAATTTGTAAAAATCGTCCGAATCAATCTTACTGTAACGAATATCTAACGGTTTTCCAGTAAGGGATTCGACAGCAGCTTGAATAAGGTCCACCATTGGATTGGCATTCCCGGTAATAAAGTCGGTAATTACTTTTACACGATTTTTGGTTGATGGATGCGTGGGGCTGTCTTCGCTTGAATTATTTGTAATATATTCTAAAAAATGGCCAATTGTATTGCCGATATATTGTGCTGCAAACAAGTCGCAAAAAAACTCTCCCAAATGGTATTTAAGCTTTGCCCCATCAATAACGGACTCGGTTAGAAAAGGCAGATATTCGATTACACTTGTACCCAGTATTTGCTTTAATTCTATTGCGTAACGGAGAGCAGATGTGATAGAATGTTGAAGATCCACGAAATGCCCTAATTCGTGATACAGTGCCACAGAAGACAAATAGTCCTTTGAAAGGGTTAAGGGAAGATTAATCTGAACGAGTTTTTGATCAAAGGTGACTCCGTATTCTGTTTCAAGTGATTCGTAAAAGTTTTTATTATTAGCATACGACAGATCGTAACTGAAAGAGTACAAGTTATTTTGCAAACTGGTTACGATAATAAACTTGCTAGCATCAATCCAATCGCTCATTGCTTTATTAAGACAACCAACAACTTCGAATGGAATTGTATTAAGAGTGCTATCTTTTAAGAATTCAAGGCTTTTGAAAATAAAGTCTAAATACCTTTTTTTATCAAAAATTTTGGCGTCATCGAACCCCTTTTCAATATCACTTTTTACACCTTCAAATAGTTCACTTAAGGTTTTTAGGTAATTATCCTTCTGTGTATCTGAAAAATTGTATTTCTTGGAATTACTGATTAAGGTTTCGGCTTGGTAAAGTTGTAGGTGTAGCAGCCTTTTAACTGGTAGCATTATGATTTAATTACTAAGCTACAGCATACTGCTTATAATCAGTGATAATCTGTTGTAGCTGACGGAGTTCATCTGTTGAAGGCTGATCCACATTTACTTTTAATAACCAGTCATGAGCAAATCGGTCAATTAAGATTTTAAGATTAAGTGACGTTTTATCTAATTCAAAAACTGATTTGCCATTAGCAAGTGATTTAGCGTCTTTAAGCAGGGAAGTAATAGTCGGCTGATATCTGTCATCGCCATTGATCGCACTATATAAGAATGACAGGAAAAAATCAACCTCCTGGTCTGATGTGTTATGCGACATTAACATGATTAAGTTGATTTAGTATTTAAATATACAATTGAAAATGAAAATTCGATACCAAAAAACGCAAAAAACATAAAATTTATTAACAATAGTTACCAACAAATTTGTGTTAAAACACTTTAAATACTTGATAATTAATTATTTAAACTTAAACTTATCCACATATCTATTATAGATCGGTAATAATAACCCTTGTTTTTCCACCTGTTTTTTCGCCTTTTGGATAAAGAAGAACAAAGGCATTGTAAGTATTGTCGAAGAAATCGTAGTAAAAATCAAGGGTATCCTCCTCAATAGATATAAGGACCTCCCCAGTGATTTTCATTCGACGGCCACAAGTATAGTCTTGAACAAATGCCCAATCTGACGTAAATTCTTCCGGCCACGAAATCTCGCCAAATTCTTTGATAAATCGATTCGACGCAAAATAGTTCCTTATCTCACATTTGGCAGTCTTACCAAATCCCGTTAAGTCTTTTAACACCAATAATGCACAACGGTTTTTTGAATGTTCAACGTACCGTCGTAAAGAGGCATGATTTGAGCCGCCAAACATTTTTGCAAGTGCCATGCCGCTTTTTAATCCGAACTGTAACTTTGTCGTTTCATCCTCAAAGCGGTCGAGTTGAAATAAAGTGGCCGAAGCGAATAAGTTCGCTTCAGCTTCAAATTGTTCCCTATAGTCTAAGCTTAAAGTATGGTCATCATCCAAAAAAGAAGATGTAGCATTTTGCCAAGGTAAAACACCGTGCCCAACTTCATGCAGTTTTACGAAGTTCTTTTTTTGGTCATTTTGCGTTAAATCGAGGTAGATCGTTTTTTCTTTTCTATCGAAGACGCCTCTGACTTTAGCCAAAGCACGTAACAATGAATCTGTAACCTTTGATGCGTAACCATGATGTATTTGGGATACATCGACGGTTTTGTTTACTATAAGATCCGAGTAGTTTACAATAGTATCAACAGGAGTAGGATATTTACCCCAACTTTTGCTGGATCTAAGTATATCATAAGCAATACTTTCAATTTCCTTCCTTGTGTGCAATTCAACCATTGCGCTTTTCGTGCCTTAAAAATTTTAAATACTTCATCAAGGCTTCTTCTTCATCTCGACTTAGCTGCTGCGCCGACAGAGCGATGGAATTTAGCATTCTTGTTTTGGGAGTATCTGACTCCTCTATAATGCCTGCCGCAGCTAATAATACTTTTAATTCAATATTATAAACCGTTGCCAGTTTATGTAAAACATTCGCGGAAGGCTTTTTGATCTTTTCATTTTCGAGTTGGCTGATATAAGCGTTCGATATCCCTGTTGCTTCTTCCACTTGTTTTAGCGTAAAAAAAGCCTGTTCTCGAGCTTCTTTAAGCGTTTTTCCCAGTGTTTTCATTGCCATAATTTGTATTGCAAAGGTAGCAACTATTTCTCAATCTAACAAGGCGCACTATTTATTATCTTTCTAAATTAAGACAATCTATATTTTCTACTTGATAGAATTAGATTTACTAAGTATGTTTGTTGCGTCGATGTTTAGAAACGTAAATTTTTAATAAAGAAAGGATATTAAATGAGTGGATAGAATATAAAAAAAGTCCGATCACCGACAGGGGGTGATCGAACTAACCAGAGGGCAAAGTTTGGCGACTTCTCGAGAAAACTCTCGACTGCACCTCGAAAGCTATAACAAAATAATGGAATTCAATGAATTTCTGCAATAGTTGTAGCTACTCTGTTTAAGACCTATGGTCAAATTGTTTTTTAACTATTAAAGAAATATAAATGAACCCTTTAAAAAACGCCCCGGAACAAAAAGAAAAATTAGAATTCCGGATAGAAGAAAAAACTTATTTATCTGACCAGCAATTTCTACTTGGTCATGAGCTGAAATCCTTGGCAGGAATTCCGTTAGATGTAAAACTGTTTATGCAAAACCGCCAGCCTTGGGTTGACAACCTGATTGAAAACAATGAGGAAGTTGACCTTGCTCGCCACGGCATAGAATACTTTTTTGTTGAAAAGAACTTTGAGTTAACTGTTAACGGAACATTGTTTCATTGGCATCAACGCTATATTACCGGCGCGCAATTACGAAAATTGGCAAAACTTAGCGATGATACGGAGGTGTTTTTAAAAACGGTTAATAACCATATAGACCGGGTTATCGAAGATGATGATAAGGTTGATTTGATGGAACCTGGAATCGAGCACTTCTTTACACAGGTTATAAGCAAGACCGTCACATTGATAGTAAGTGGGGTGCCCAAAATCTGGAACAAGAAAAAAATATCGTTTCGAGAGGTCGTAATACTTGCTTACGGGTCTTATGATGACCGTCCATCTATGGTTTATACCGTAGCTTATGAAGATGGTCCAAAGCAAAACCCGGAAGGTTCTATGGTTAAAGCAACAGAGGTGTTTACTAAAGACAGGATGATTTTCCATGCAACAGCAACTGATAAATCATAGTCCTGACTTATCCAAACTCAGGAATGAAGGGTTTGACATTACGATTGATGGCGGGTACTTAATTACCCGCCACATACCGTATGTGACGAGCGACAAGGTTGTTCAATATGGAACTCTGGTTTGTATTTTAACATTATCTACACCTACAAGAACTGGTGCCCCCCCAGACCACACGATATATTTCTGCGGAACAACCCCGTGTGATTTTAACGGGGTTGCATTAAGCAGTGTAATTAACAACAGTTCAAAACAACGGTTAACAAATGAACTGACTGTGGATCATTACTTTTCCAGTAAACCAAGGAATGGTAATTACCCAGACTATTATGAAAAAGTAGCTACTTACGCAAAAATTTTGGGATCACAAGCGCAGGTCTTGAATTCTGCAGCTACCTGGAAGCCGATTAAAAATTTAGTCTAATGAAAAACGTATTTAAATATCCAGACACTAACTCATCCCGTGCTAAAATTGAGGTGTTGAATGAAAAATTTTCGGGTATGAAAATCGCCATTATAGGCCTTGGTGGAACCGGTGCTTATACTTTGGATTTGGTTTCTAAAACGCCTGTGGCTGAAATACATATTTATGATGGCGATATATTTCAACTTCATAATGCATTTCGTGCTCCAGGAGCAACTCCCGAGTTAAAGTTTGAAAATGAGCAAGAACTATTGAAGGTTCAGTATTATCATTCGATTTATAGCGAAATGCATTCATGTATAGTTCCGCACGCTGAGTATATCACAAAGGAGAGCATAAATAAACTTTGCGATTTTGATTTCGTCTTCATCAGTGTTGATAAAAATTCTGTTCGTCATTTTATCACAAATGCACTTGCTGATATGAAAGTCGAGTTTATTGACGTTGGCTTGGGCATCAACGCGCTCGAAGATTCTCTTATGGGAACAATAAGGGTAACGAAAGGGTCACAACGTAAAATCGATCATTTGCCTTACAGGATTGGTAAGGAAGAACAAGGCGAAAATGAATATGCGACTAATATACAAATTGCTGATCTCAATTGCTTTAATGCGGCATTGGCAGTAATCACTTGGAAAAAACATGTCGGCTTTTATCAAGACCTTAAAAACGGGCACAATCTGTTGTATTTCATTAACACAAGTAAACTCTTAAACGAAGATTATGAAAGTTGAATTTGTGGAGTTTATACCGGAAATTCTCGCCGAGCAGACGCTATATATTTCAATGAAATATAAAAGTGTCCGACACAAATGCGCTTGTGGTTGCGGGGAAATCGTGATAACTCCTATCACGCCCACCGATTGGCAACTAAAATACGATGGCGCAGGTGTGACTTTAAGACCATCAATAGGTAACTGGAACTTTGCTTGCCAGTCTCATTATTGGATTGTTGGCAGTGAGGTACGCTGGTGTGGACGATGGGATCAAAAACAAATAGAAAAAGGGCGTGAAGCCGATGTTGAACGAAAAAGTCAATATTTTAAAAATAGAAGCAACAAATCGGGGAAAAGTGACCGGCATAAATTATTAGCAATATTTATAAAACTTTTTATTGAAATGAAACATAGCTTGTTTAAATCGACTACCGCAAACTAATCGGTTTATTCCAAACCTTTGCGATTATAAATCAGTCCATATATTGTTGATGATTTTATAGTTACGTTTATGCCTATTCGGATATGATGCCAAACCGTATAAATAATTATCAACCCAATAATAACTTAATATGTTTATCTTGCAACAATAATCTTGATAAAATCTAAACCTTTAGTATGAGTATAATAAATAGATATGGAATTTGGAACAATAAAGGCGGTGTAGGTAAAAGTACCATAACTTTCCATTTAGCCACCCGATATGCGGAACTCAATCCAGATAAAAATGTTTTAGTCATAGATTTATGTCCACAAGCGAATTCAAGTATGATGTTACTGGGTGGAGGAACAGCTGGTGAGACAAATGTCATTAACCTTTGTACAGCAACCACTCCTCAAACCGTAGTAGGTTATTTAAGTTCTGTGATTGCTGGTGGTCCAGGTGGGGCTTTACCAAACCCAGATTCGTTTACTGTACAAGTCAATAGTCAGAACTCAAATCTTACTGAAAATCTTTATTTGTTATGTGGTGACGGAAACTTAGAGCCAATTTCTCCCGCAATAATTAACGCGGCTAATGCGCCAGCCCTGATACCATCGATTCAGCCATGGGTTTGGATTCACAACATTTTCCGAGCCTTTGCAGATGATTTTGCTCGCATACATGATGATAAAGATTTGATGATTTTCATTGATACGAATCCTGCTTTCGGAATCTACACTGAGTTAGCAATAACCGCAAGTGACAAATTATTATGCCCAATAAATGCTGATGATTCGTCTCGTACAGCCTCAAATGCAATGGCAATATTACTTCATGGAACTACCCCCCCGCACCCGATTTACGGTGCTTGGACGTTTGCCACAAAAGCAAGTCAGTTTAATTCAAATGTGCCTAAAATTCATTTACTTATTGGTAATCGCCTAACGCAATTCGATGGTGCTGCAACCGCCTTTAATGCTTTATCTGATGCATCTGCAGAAACTCTTTATAATATTTACAGATCAAACCCTGGATATTTTACGACGCCATCTAACCATATTAACAATATTCATGATTTTAAAGATAATTATTCTGCATTATTAAGGGACTTTAATACCGCGGGGGTTGTAACATCTCATTTAGGCAGTCGACTTAGTTTAATGAGGGCTAATTATTATTATGTTCATGGTCAAAGGGTGCAATTAAATAGAGAAAGAATAGCAGAGTGCTTAGACGCTGTAGATGCGATAATTAATAGGATTTAATAGCGGAGAAATATATCAAAAAGGAGCAGCAAAGTTTAACTGTCTTCGGGCAACCAATAGGTCAAATTCAAATAAAGCATAGTAAAACTGAAACACTTATTCTGATGACGAATAGAGCTAAAACCTTGCAATGCTACCTATCATTATTATCCCCCCTACGGGCTACTGAAAATTAAACCCACCTTAGAGATAAACTGCCCCAAAAAAGTGTCTGACTTTTTTTGTCGGCAATCAAATGATTTGAGGCTTCTTGCATTCGTGCCCTGGAAGCTTACACACTGTGTCCATCAATAAAAACATTTTCCGTATTTTGCGCTTCTTCTGGCTTACGGGCGTCCCGCTGCCGATTTAAAAAATGAACCCATACCAACAAAAACGTTACTGGAAATATTCGCTGCTTGCCTTTGCCGTTGTTATTGCCAGCGGTTCGTTGCTTTATACCAGCTACCTGGTAAAAAACATTGCCAAATCTGAACGTACCCGTGCGCAGGTATGGGCGCTAAGCATGCGGCAGATGCTGGCATCAGACGATAACGATTTTTTAAACTATGTTTTGGCGGTTAGGGATAGTTCGGTAGTGCCATCGCTGGTGGTTAATTCCAAAGGTGAGTTTCAGCTTACCCGCGGGCTGGATACCACCAAAACCTTTATTAAGCTGGATGCAGCAGAACTTAAGGCCAAACACCAAAAGTACGACCCGGAGTATTTTAGAGATGAGCTGGAATACATGAAAAGCCAGCACGACCCTATCAAGCTAACTGTTTTAAATGAGCAATGGCTGGTTTATTATAAAGATTCGCCCCTGCTTACGCAGTTAAAAATATTCCCTTATATACAGCTATCGGTAATCGCCATATTTTTAATGGTAGCCTACACTGCGTTCAGTTCTTCCCGAAAATCGGAACAAAACCAGGTTTGGGTGGGCTTGGCCAAAGAGACCGCACACCAGTTGGGTACGCCGATATCATCGCTGATGGCCTGGATAGAACTGATAAAAGATAAGTTTAATGCCGAGGACGACCCCTTGCTGGCCGAGATGGAGAACGACGTAAAACGGCTGGAGATAGTGGCCGACCGGTTCTCTAAAATAGGCTCTAAACCAAAGCTGGAAACCAATTCGGTATACGAGGTGGTGAAAGATTTTGTAGATTATTTTAAAGTACGGGTAAGCGATAAAATAAGCTTTGAGCTAACCGGTAACAGGCGCTTGCAGGCCGGTTTAAATATTCCCCTGTTTGATTGGGTGCTGGAGAATTTGTTGAAGAATGCTGTAAACGCCATAGACGGAACCGGCAGCATTAAGGTAACTATTAGTGGCAGCCGCGCCAAAAAACAGGTGTATATTGATGTGGCGGATACCGGTAAAGGGATTCCCCGTTCTAAATTCGAAACGGTTTTCCAGCCGGGGTACACCACGCGTAAACGCGGTTGGGGGCTGGGCTTATCGCTCACCAAGCGTATGATACAGAACTACCACAACGGGCAAATTTTTGTGCGCGAATCTGAAGTGGGGAAGGGAACAACATTTAGGATAGTATTAAAAAGTTTAACAGATGATACCAAGGCCACAACCTAACCAATACCCGATTTTTGCGGGTACTTACGTAAACATGGTACCCGAGGGTGCCGATGTGATGCAACTGCTCACCGATTCGTTAACGGCAACTTATGAGTTGTTTACGGCCCTGCCGGAAGAAAAAGCACTTTATGCTTATGCCGAAGGAAAATGGACGATCAAAGAAGTTTTAGGGCATATGATAGATACCGAGCGGATCTTTGCGTTCCGCGCTTTTTGCTTCTCTCGCGAGCGAATTACCTTACCCGGCTTCGACCAGGACATTTACGTAGACAATACCGATTACAACAGCCGCAACCTGAAGGATTTGGCGGAAGAGTTTAAAACTACACGCAAAAGCAACCTGTACGTGTTCCGCAATTTAACCGAAGAGCAGCTAAACCGCAGCGGAACTGCAAGTGGCAGCCATGTAACAGTAGCAGCTTTGCTTTATATGGCAGCCGGCCACGAACTGCACCACCTGCGGATATTGAAAGAAAGATATTTGTAAAGCAAAAAAAAGGGCTGGCGCAATTGCGCCAGCCCTTTTTATAAGTAAGTTTTTTACAAGTTTATTCTTTGTCGTTATTGTAAAGTTCCTTTTTCTCGATACGGTACGATAGCACCAAGCCTAAACCACCGAAGATAGCGATCAGCCCGAAGTAGATAGCTGCATTTTCATCGTTATACCTATCTGCACTTGCAAATATGGTACGGTCCAATAAGAAAGCGAGGAATAATCCTAAGCCTGCGCCGATAAATAATAAACCCCATTTTAAGTTTTGATAAGGGGCGGGTTGTGGCTTGTAATTGCGCGGGTCCATTCCTCTTTCAATCATTGCTAATTTTTCGCGGCGGCTGAGGTATACAGCGCCAAAAATAGTTGCGAAGAAACTTATGATGGCAATGATGCCTGCCAGTATGCCTAAGTTTGCGGTTTCCATAATAATATAAATTTAAATAAGTGTGTATTTTTTGTTTTCAAACCCACCACCACGGTGTATTTGTATGCTATGACCACACGTTTTTTGAGGAGGTTACAGGCGGGAGGAAAAATATTTTAGAATTTAGATTTACGATTTTAGATGTAGCAGAAGCCGTTGCTGTAATCTTAGGTACTATATATAGTGATACGATAAGCCGCTATGATTATAAGTGTTTGGCTATCGTAATTCGTAAATCTAAAATCGTAAATTAGCCTGTAACCTGATCGCCCGCCATGTAGTCAGAGTGTTTGTAATATATGCAAAGCAAGCTTTCAGATATCGAATTGATAGAACAAACCCTGGCGGGTAACCAGCAGGCCTATGCCGACCTGGTTAAACGGCACCAGCGTTTTGTATTCACTTTGGCCATGCGTTTTACTAAAGGAAGGGAAGACGCAGAAGAGGTTGCGCAGGATTGCTTTATAAAGGCGTACAGAAACCTTGGCAGTTTTCAGCAGCAAAGCAAATTTAGTACCTGGCTGTACAGTATTGTGTATACTACCGCCATGACGTTTTTACGGAAGAAGAGAATTGATACATCGTCCATAGATGATGATGAGGGCTATATACAAATAGAGAGTAAACCAAGTGCGTATGATGCGCACAACATAGAAAATAAATCGAGGTCGTTTTACCTTAACCAGGCCATAGCGCAGCTATTGCCCGATGACGCAACCATCATAACGATGTTTTATAAAGGCGAGCAGTCGCTGGAAGAAATTGCACAGGCCCTTAATATGGAGGCCAATACGGTTAAGGTGAAACTATTTAGGGCGCGCCAGCGTTTGAAAGAAAAGCTGGAGCGTAATTTAAAACACGAAGTTAACGAACTGATATGAACAGCATGGAAGAACAACTTTGGAGCTACATTGATGGCAGCTGCAGCCCCGCAGAGGAGCAGGCCATTGCCCGGCTTATTGCCCAGGATGAAACCTGGCGCATGCAGTACAATGAATTACTTAAACTGAACGAAGAATTCGGTACCATGGAGTTAGACGAGCCGTCGATGGCCTTCACTTATAATGTGATGGAAACCATCCGCACCGAAAACGCCATGAAACCGCTAAAAGCAACCATCAACAAACGCATTATTTGGGGTATAGCAGCTTTTTTTATTATTACGATAGCAGTTTTAGTGGCATTTGCATTCGGTTCTGTAAACTGGAGCCTGCCTTCGGGCAATACCAGTTTCAACGTTAACATAAAAATGCCCGAGCAATTAGATAGCAACCACGTAAAAAGTTTCTTTTCGGGGGGCGTTTTAAAAGGCTTCCTATTTTTCGATTTGGTAATGGGCTTATTCCTGTTAGATGCTTACCTGCGCAGGAAGCGGAGCATAAAGCAACACTAATGTACACACCGTTGTACAATTTTTATGACAGACTGTACAAAACCGTTTACAGGAGTTTTTAACTGCATAAAAAAGCAAGGAACCAGAGGTTGTTTTTGCCATAAAATTGCAAGGTTAAACAGTTAATAATTTTTGGTATAGTATTTGTGTTAACATCCACGGACCGGCAATCTGCCGGTTAATTGTGATAAGGTTTAGGTTGAAAGTCCCCCGGAGCAAGTCTAGGGGGCTTTTATTTTTTAAACCAGTTTCCGGCAATTGTAACTAAAGGTATTTCATTAGAAATTCATGCAACATTCACTACCTTAGTAGTAAATTTAAAATACCGATGAAGAGATATTTCTTATACCTGTGTGCGATGTTGCTGGCCTGTTGTATCACATCAAAAACATACGCACAGGAGCCCCGCATACCCGAAGCCAGCTCCACACAAACAATTATACAGGATTTTGGCTTAGGTAAGGTAACCATCACCTACTCCCGCCCAAATGTAAAAGGGCGTAAAATATTCGGGGGTATAAACCCCTACGGCGAAGTTTGGCGCACCGGCGCTAACTCTGCAACTACCATCACTTTTAGCGAAAACGTAATTTTTGAAGGAAGTAAAGTCCCTGCCGGAACCTATGCATTATTCAGCATACCCGGAGAAAAAGAGTGGACAATCATCCTTAACAAAACTGCAAAACAATGGGGTGCATATGGTTATAAGCAAGAGGATGACCTGTTGCGTGTTAAGGTGAAACCA
Source organism: uncultured Mucilaginibacter sp. (assembly GCF_946481715.1). The sequence continues at coordinate 37,143 of NZ_CAMLOV010000033.1, forward strand.
AGAGCCGTTGACGAAAAAAGGGAAACCTTTACTATGCAGTTTGCCAATTCTACCACCAAATCAACCGACCTATATTTGGTTTGGGATCATACGGCGGTGCCCATGCATTTGCAAACCGATGATGATGCACAAATTACTGCCAATATTGAGAAACTAATGCAGGGCGAGGTAAGTAAAAGGCCCTACTTTAACGCAATACAGTATTTTTACGAAAATGATAAAGACCTGAACAAAGCTATGCAATGGGCGTTGGAGGCCGAGAAATTAGAACCCAATGGCCCCTGGTATAAATTATGGAAAGCCCGTATCCAATTAAAAATGGGCGATAAAGAAAAAGCAATTGCTACAGCAGAGGAAGGCGTAAAAATTGCTAAAGCCAGTAAGGACGACGAGTATGTACGCCTTAATGAAGCTGTAATTGCCCAGGCAAAAAATTAAGAGATTTAAAAAATGATACTTGGAGACGCGATATTTCGCGTCTTTTTTTGTTTACACGGATTCGGTTGCCGGTGCCAGGTGTTGCGTTTCTACAGCCGCGGGTGCTTTCCGTTTTAACATCCTGTCGCGCATACGCAGGAAGGGTTTTTCTACCAACACATGCAGCAATATGGCGCCAATGGCAACTACGATAAAGCATACCAACATCATCAGAATACTGTTGGGTTCGATGCCGTAAGGAGCCACCAAACGTTGTGTTAAAGGCATCAACCCCTTGTGCGAAAGATACAGACTGTATGAAAGCGTTGCGATCTTTTCGGTAACCGCCGACCGGTATTTATATAAAATACTTGAGGGATGCACCGCTGCCATAACCAGTAAGCCATAGCCCAATGCCACCACCGGGTAGCCGAAAACTACGGAGATTATGCTTGCCTCATTCCGGTTCACATAATATGCAGCAATCAAAACCAATACCCCCAGGGGTATTAGCCAGTTTGCCGCCTTTGCTATTTTACTGCTGAATGTTGGGCGGTAGTGGTAAAGCGCCGATACCGCGATGCCAACGAGCAAAGGGTCCAGGCGGTTATAAGTGGGATAATAAATGTATTTATGGTGCAATACGCGGAAATCATCATTATCCACATACGGCGCTATTAGCTGCCAGCCATACCAGCGAATAAGGAAGCCGCCTATGAACAGGCCACCCAATAGCAGCAGCCCCTTTTTGCCTGCTTTGTAGTAAGCAAACCACAGCAGCACCAGCGGTAATACCAAATAAAACTGTTCTTCTACACAAAGCGACCAGGAATGAGAGAATGTGCCTTGCTTCTGCATGTCGAGCCCAAAGTTTTTGGTAAAAGTCAGGAAACGCCAAAGCGGGGATAATGCCTCCTTTTCGTGGAAAGCGGGCACTAAGAAGTATACCGCAACAATAAACAGGTAGGCAGGCAATATGCGGAAAGAGCGCTTAATGAAATAGGTTTTTAGCGAGATGGTGCCCGTTTTAGAAAGCTCTGCAAATAAGTGCGAGGAGATGAGGAAGCCGCTCAGTACAAAAAACAGGTCTACGCCCGTCCAGCCGAAGCCGGCAATTAGGGGCACCCAATCCGGGCGGGCAAAAAGGCGGTAATGGTACAGTAAAACATAACAGATAGCAAAGGCCCGTAAATGATCTAAGCCGTAAAGCTTTTTGGGGAATTGTACGGCTATGGCTTGCATGTTGTTAAGTAATTGCGGGTTGTTTGGGTTTTATAAAGGTATTTAAAATTGCTGCAATTAATATCACCATAAAGCAACCGATTGGATTGAGCCAAAGGTACGCCACCGTATTTTTATAGCCCATATAGCATATCACGGCCTCGGTAACTATGGCGGCAATAAACACTGGTGTCCCCTTAATGCTTTTCAAATAAAAAGCTACCACAAAAACCCCTAATACAGTACCGTAAATGTAGGAGCCCAGCTGGTTCACGGCCTCCAGCAGGTTGCCAATTTTGCTGGCATAAAGCGCCATGCCGATGCAAACCAGCCCCCAAAATAGGGTTGCCAGCCTCGATGCGTTCACATAACTTTTATCGGATGCGTTTGGGTTGATGATGCGTTTATAAAAATCTACCGCAGTGGTTGAGGCCAGCGAGTTCAGCCCGCTGGAGGTAGACCCCATCGATGCTAAAAATATCACGGCGATAAGCAGGCCTATTAGCCCTTTGGGTAAATAATGCGTAACAAAGGTGAGGAATACGTAATTGGTATCATCCGTATTGGCTTTGTCATTATTCCTTTTAATAACGGCAATGGCATCGCTGCGTATCTTGCCCGCCTCTTTATTAAGGTTGCTGAGTTCAGCTTTTGCGTTGGTGATTTGCCCCGGGTCACCGTTATCCAGCGCTTTTGCAAGGTTATCAGCTTTAACTCTCCGTTGCTCAAATGTTTTATTGTATTGATCTTCCAGCTGGTTAAACTGCGGGGCATAACTGCTTTGTTTTACCTGTTCTACCTCGTAATTGTTAAAAAAAACAGGCGGGCGGTTAAATTGGTAAAAGCTGAAAACCAATATCCCAACCAGTAGTATCAAAAACTGCATGGGTATCTTTAGCATACCATTCATAATAAGCCCCAGGCGGCTATGCTCTACCGAGCAACCGGTGAGGTACCGCCCTACCTGGCTTTGGTCGGTACCGAAATAGGAGAGCTGCAAAAAGAAACCACCGATGATACCGCTCCAGATATTATACCGGCTGCTGGGGTCGAAATGCCAATCGATAACATTCATTTTGCCGAGGTTGCCCGCCAGCTTGATGGATTTGATAAAACCGATATCCGATGGCATCATCATTACTACAAACAACCCGGCCAAAAACATGCCGGAGAAGATGATGGTCATCTGCAACAGTTGTGTATAGGATACTGCCCTTGAGCCGCCGTATACGGTGTAAAACAATACCAGCCCGCCTATAAATAAGGTAGTATAAGTGATGTTGATATGCAAAATACCCGACAGGATGATGGAGGGTGCGTAAATAGTTATCCCGGTAGAAAGCCCGCGCTGTATTAAAAAAAGCAATGATGTCAGTGCGCGGGTCTTCAAATCGAAGCGCGACTCTAAAAACTCGTAAGC